>JAAWQS010000069.1 GCA_022800665.1 Oscillospiraceae bacterium | reverse complement strand
CACATTTCCGCTTGACCTGGGAGATATACAAACTGGACACCTTCAACCCAAACTGCTCCAGCACATAGGCTTTGATTTCATCATAGGTGGCCTTGCTCTCGGCAGCGGTCGAATCCAGCTCGTCCAGGTTCAGCTCCACCTCGATATGGTGTTCCGCTCTGAGTTTGGACAAAAGACATACCGTCTCCACATGTCTGGTTCTTGGGAACAAATCCGCCGCTGCGCACCGCACCGGCGCAAAGCCCAGCGTACTGAACCGCCTCACATCCCTGGCGAGGGTTCCGGGGTCACAGGACACATAAACAATCTGTCCGGGCCTCATAGCCGCAACGGCATCCACCGCGTTTTCACTCAAACCTTTCCGCGGCGGGTCCACCACAATAACCTCTGGCTGCAGTTTCTCCCGGACACAGCGGGCCGCGGCCTCTCCCGCGTCGCCGCACCAGAACTGGACATTTTGAATCCCATTCCTGCGGGCGTTTTCTTCTGCATCCTGCACCGCCTCCGGCACCACCTCCACGCCCAACACCTGCTTTGCGTGCCTGGCCATAACAAGGGAAATGGTCCCAATACCGCAGTAGAGATCCAGCACAGTTTCCCGGCCTGTCAAGCCTGCAAACTCCACAGCTTTTTCATATAGACGTTCCGCCTGCATCCGGTTCACCTGATAAAAGGATGGGACCGACAGCTGAAACTGCAGGCCGCAGAGGGTATCCTCCAGCACATCTGCCCCCCAGAGCGTACGGAAATCTGTCCCCAGCACCACATTGGTATCCTGCGTGTTTTGGTTCAGCACAATCCCCACCGTCTCCGGACAGGTGGCCCGAATCCGCCGTACCAGCGCATCCTCTTCCGGCAGAGCCTGTCCGTTTACCACCAGGCATACGACCATGCGGCCTTCCCTGTTGGTGCGGGTGTAGATGTGGCGGAGCAGCCCCGTCCTTGTTTTCTCATCGTAGGCGGGAACAGAAAACTCCTGTAAATATGCCTCCACCGCTTCTGCAGCGGCATTAGCCTGGGGTGTTTGCAGCCGGCAGTCCAGGGCTGGGACCACGTCGTGGCTGCGGCTTCGGAAAAATCCGGCGCGGCCCTCCGAGCTGACCGGAAACTGGCTTTTATTTCGGTAGCCGTCCACCAGCGGACTGCTGAGAATTTCTTCCACCGGGATTTCCGTACCGCCAATCCGCCGCAGTGCGTCTTCCACCCGCTGCCGTTTGGCATCCAACTCCTCTGCATAGGAGATGTGCCGGAAATCACAGCCGCCGCAGGCGGGGTAATGGGGGCAGTCCGGCTCCAGGCGGCTGGGACTGCGCTCCAGTATCTCCTCCACACGGGCAAAGGCGGCATTTTTCAGAACTTTCAGAATGCGGACCACGCATGTTTCACCCCGGACGCCGCCGTGGACAAACGCTACCCGGCCATCCAACCGAGCCACGCCCAGGCCCTCTGCGGTATAACCTGTAATCACAGCGGTATATTGCTGATTTTTTTGCATAAGCAGCTCTCCTTAATATTGGCAATGCAGGGATACCGACAAGAAAAGGCCAGGGGACCAGCCGGTCTCCTGACCTTTTCTTATAGTTTGGAGGATCAGATGAAAAAGAAGTCTTGTCACTTGCAAGATTTATAATACGGGAATGTTGTTAACAAAACCAGCACAGATTGTTACAAAAGTCTAAAATCTTTCCGCCTGGACAAAATCTGCGGAACCGGCGGATATTTTTCAGGGCATCCAATATCTGGGGCGAAAATTTTTGATTTTTTTGGATTTTTCCTCTTGCAACCTGGCGGAAACCGTGATACAATACTCTCAGTTTTGAAAAACAGAGGTACTTTGCCATGACGCTGCACACCGCCGCATACGCTTACTTTTACTTTATCTACAACAAGTAGATAAGGTATGTTTTGCTGCGGCGAAAAGGTGGAGCGCACAAAGTCCATTCAGGTCTTACAGTGAAACAAACACTGTAAGGCTTTTTTATTTTCTCATCAAATTTCATCAACAGGAGAGAATCATATGATCGTCATTTTGAAAAAGAACGCGGAACCCCAGCAGGTGGAGCTGTTCACCAGCTGGCTGCACAACATGGGTCTGGAGACCCACATGTCCATAGGCGAGAACCACACTATCGTCGGCCTGGTCGGAGACACCTCGCGGGTGGACATGGAGAGCATTCTGGCGTTGGACATTGTGGAGATGGTCCGCCGAATCCAGGAGCCGTATAAAAATGCCAACCGCAAGTTCCACGAGGAGGACACGGTCATCACCCTCTGTAACGGAGCCAAGATCGGCAGCGGTCATTTTCTGGTGATGGCCGGTCCCTGTTCTGTGGAAAAGGAGGAGCAAATCATCTCCGTTGCCCAGAGCGTCAAGGCGGCGGGCGCCCAAGCCCTGCGGGGCGGCGCATTCAAGCCCCGCACCTCCCCCTACGCCTTCCAGGGACTCCATGAGGAGGGCATCCGTCTGCTGCTGGAGGCCAAGAAGGTCACGGGTCTGCCCATTGTCACCGAGATTATGGACGCCCAGCATCTGCCGCTGTTTGAGGATATCGACGTCATCCAGGTCGGGGCGCGGAACATGCAGAACTTTGAGCTGCTCAAGCAGCTGGGCAAGCTGCGCAAGCCGGTGCTGCTGAAGCGGGGGCTGTGCAACACGCTGCAGGAGCTGCTTATGAGCGCGGAGTATATCATGGCCGGAGGCAACAGCGAGGTCATTCTCTGCGAGCGGGGCATCCGCACCTTTGAGACGGCCACCCGGAATACGATGGACCTGTCCGTCATCCCGGTGCTCCACCAGCTCAGCCACCTGCCTGTGGTGGTGGACCCCAGCCATGCCACCGGACGTTACGAGCTGGTGCCGCCTATGGCGCTGGGCGCGGCGGCCTGCGGGGCAGACGGCCTGATTATTGAGGTGCATAACGATCCGGAGCACGCCTTATGCGACGGTCCCCAGAGCCTGCGTCCGGAGAAGTTCGCGGACATGATGGAGAAGGTGCGGGCCATCCGGCCCTATGCTGACCGCTCGTTCACCACAGGTCAGACCGCAGTGGAGTAAGGAGCCATGATAGAGACAGTAGGGATCGTGGGCCTGGGCTTGATCGGCGGCAGTATGGCCAAGGCCATCCACGCATATACGGACTGTACCCTCTACGGCTATGACACCGACGGCGCGGTCCTCAGCCGTGCGCTGGACGAGGGTGTGGTTTCCGCCGCCCTCACGCCGGAGCGGCTTCCGGAGTGCGGTCTGGTTATCATCGCCCTGTACCCGGAGGCCACGGTAGCCTATGTCACGGAGCACAGGGAGCGCTTCCGTAAAGAGGGGCTGGTCATGGACTGCGGCGGCGTCAAGGGTGTGGTCTGCGGACCGCTGGAAAAGATATCCAAAGAAAGCGGATTCTATTTCATCGGCGGACACCCGATGGCGGGTATTGAGCGGTCTGGATACGAATTTTCTTTCCCGGAGCTGTTTCAGAGGGCGTCCCTGATTCTTACGCCCTATCCCGGTACGCCGGACAGCTGTCTGGAGGAGATCGGGCAGTTCGCCCGGCGGTTGGGTTTCGGCCACCTCCAGCCCTCCACGCCCCAGGAGCATGACCACATCATCGCCTACACCTCCCAGCTGGCCCATGTGGTCTCCTGCGCCTATGTGGGCAGTCCCTCCGCCCCCAGCTTCCAGGGCTTTTCCGCCGGGAGCTTCAAGGACATGACGCGGGTAGCCAAGCTCAACGAGGACATGTGGACGGAGCTGTTTCTGGAGAACCGGGACGCTCTGGTCCGGGAGATTGACACCCTGGTGGAAGAGCTGGCGGCGTTTGCCTACGTCATCCGCCGTGGGGACCGGGAGAATCTGCGGAATATGCTGCGCCGGGCGCGGGTCATTAAGGAAACAATTGACAAAGACTGTTAATACTTTTTCTTGAAGAGAAACAATAATAGGAGAAAACCAATGGAAACCGTAATGGTAAACGCCTCCAGAGCCTATCCTGTCCATATCGGCGGGGGGCTGCTGGACCAGTGCGGGGGGCTGATTGCCCAGGCCACCCGTTCCCGCCGCTGTGCGGTGGTGACAGACAGCGTTGTGGGGCCGCTGTACGCCGGACGGGTATGCGCGTCTTTGGAGCAGGCAGGTTTCACCCCCCTGCCCTACGCCTTTCCCGCCGGAGAGGAGAACAAGAATCTGTCCACTTACGGCGGGATACTGGAATTTTTGGCGCAGAGCCGCCTCACCCGTTCCGACTTTGTGATCGCCCTGGGCGGCGGGGTAACGGGGGACATGGCGGGCTTTGCCGCCGCCACCTACCAGCGGGGCGTGGATTACATCCAGATGCCCACCACCTTTCTGGCGGCGTCAGATTCCTCCGTGGGGGGAAAGACCGCCGTTGACCTGGAGGCGGGCAAGAATCTGGCGGGGGCATTCTGGCAGCCCAGGCTGGTTGTCTGCGACACGGACACCTTCTCAACGCTGACAGAGGATGCCTTTGCCGACGGCGCGGCAGAGACGGTCAAACACGCATTGATAGCGGACCGCGACTTTCTGGAGTTTCTCATGACGGCGGATATCCGGCAGTCCATCCAGCAGGTGGTCCGGCGGAACGTGGAGATCAAAGCCGCCGTAGTGGGGGAGGACGAGTTTGAGCGCGGTACCCGCAAATTCCTGAACTTCGGCCACACCCTGGGTCATGCCATTGAGAAGTGCAGCCGCTACGGCGTCACCCACGGCCACGGGGTGGCAATGGGAATGGTACTGGCCGCACGTGCGGCGGAGCGGCTGGGGTACAGCCCGGCGGGGACGCTGGACGCGGCGCTGGCGGCAAACAAACGCTTTGGCCTTCCTACCGCATGTCCGTACACGGCGGACGAACTGTACCGCGCCGCCACCGGGGACAAGAAACGGGACGGCGGCAGCATCGACGTGGTTGTACTGGCGGAACCCGGCAGGGCAAAGACGGTGCGTCTGGATTTGGAGGGCCTGCGGGCCTTTGTGGAGGCCGCGCTGTGAATCTGACCATTATGCCCAACCTTTTGTCGGGGACGGTCACGCCGCCCCCCAGCAAATCCCAGGCCCACCGGTACCTCATCGCCGCCGCTCTGGCGGGAGAGCCGAGCGGCATTGAAAATCTGGAGGACTCCCAGGACATCCAGGCCACCCGCTGGTGTATGCAGACGATGAAGCACAGCAGCAGGCGGATTGCGGAGTTCAACTGTCTGGAGTCCGGCTCCACCCTGCGCTTTCTCATCCCGATTGCCCTGGCGCTGCGGGGCGGCGGGCGTTTTACAGGCCACGGACGGCTGATGGAGCGTCCCCAGCAGCCCTATTTTGACCTGTTTGACGAAAAGGGCGTTCGCTACGAGCTGAAAAACGGTTTTCTTACTGTGGAGGGCCGTCTGTCCCCCGGAACCTACCGTCTGCCGGGGAATGTCTCCAGCCAGTTTGTGACCGGCCTGCTGTATGCCCTGCCGCTGCTGCCGGGGGACTCGGAGATCGTGCTCACCACGGAACTGGAGTCCCGGAGCTATGTGGACATGACCCTGGAGGCCCTGAGTACCTTCGGCGTAACGGCGTCCTGGACGGACGCCCGCACCCTGGCGGTACCCGGCGGACAGTCCTACGCCCCGGCGACTGTACGGGTGGAGAGCGACTGGTCCCAGGCGGCGTTCTGGTTTGCCGCAATGAGCCTGGGCAGCGCCATAGAGGTGGCGGGACTGCGGCAGCTGTCCGCCCAGGGGGACCGGGTGATCCGGGAACACTTTGTGCGCCTGAGCCTGCCGGGGAACGAGGAGATCGACCTGAGCAACTGTCCGGACCTGGCGCCGCCGCTGGCGGCAATGGCAGTCCTGCGCCGGGGGGACACCCGGCTGGTGAACGCCGGGCGTCTGCGGATGAAGGAGAGCGACCGGCTGACCTCCATTACCGCCGCGCTGAACGCCCTGGGAGCCAATATCGAGGCGGGTTCCGACAGCCTCGTGGTCCACGGCGTGGAGGCGCTGCCCGGCGGCTGCACCGTGGACTGCTGGAACGACCACCGCATAGCCATGATGACCGCCGTAGCGGCAACCCGCTGCGAACGGCCCGTTGCGCTGCTGGGGGCGGAGTGCGTGGCAAAATCCTACCCCAATTTTTGGGACCACTATCAAATGTTAGGAGGCGAGGTCCGTGAACACTCTGGGAAATAAACTGCGGGTGACGGTCTTCGGACAGTCCCACGCCCCGTCTATCGGCTGCGTAATCGAGGGCCTGCCCGCCGGGTTTGCACCGGACTGGGACCAGGTATCCGCCTTTATGGCCCGCCGTGCGCCGGGACAAAACGCCTGGTCCACCCAGCGGAAGGAGAGCGACCAGCCGGAGATTCTGTCGGGTCTGGCGGATGATGGCCGGACCTGCGGCGCGCCGCTGGCCATGCGCATCTGTAACAGCGATCAGCACAGCAAGGATTACAGCGGCCTCAAGCGCACCCCCCGGCCCTCCCACGCCGATTACACCGCCCTGGTCAAATATGGGGACAGCTACGACATCCGGGGCGGCGGGCAGTTCTCCGGACGCCTCACCGCGCCGCTGTGCTTTGCCGGTGCGCTGGCGGTGCAGCTGCTGGAGCGGCGGGGCGTGACTGTGGCCGCCCATATTGCCCAGATCGGCGCGGTCTTTGACACACCGCCGGACTTCGCCGCCGTGAGCCGGGAGGAGCTTCGCACCCTGGGGGCGTTCCCTGTGTTCAGCGGCAGCGCGGGCGCGGCCATGCGGGACGCCATTGAGGACGCGCGGCTGGCGGCGGACTCCATCGGCGGAGTCATCCGCTGCTTTGCCCTGGGCCTGCCCGCCGGAATAGGCGAGCCCATGTTCGGCGGTGTGGAAAACCGCCTGGCCTCTGCGCTGTTCGGCATTCCCGCCGTGCGGGGCGTGTCCTTCGGGGACGGCTTCGCGGCGGCGGCTATGCGGGGCAGCGGCCATAACGACCCCTTTCTCATGCGGGACGGCCATGTGGCCACCCGCACCAACCACGCCGGAGGCGTTCTGGGCGGCATCGCCACCGGTATGCCCCTGGTGGTGAATATCGCCGTCAAACCCACAGCGTCCATCGGACAGGAGCAGGACACGGTGGACCTGGAAACCAAAGCCAATACCAGCCTGACCATCTGCGGACGGCACGACCCCTGCATTGTCCCGCGGGCCGTGCCGGTGGCGGAGGCTGTGACGGCATTGACCTTACTTGATCTCATAATGGAGGACTGAACAATGGAACTGCAAGATTACCGGAACCAACTGGATACCGTAGACGATCAAATTGCGGGACTGTTCCGCCAGCGGATGGAGCTGGTGAAGCAGGTTGCGGACTACAAAAAGGAGCACAATACCCCCGTTCTGGCGGCAAACCGGGAGCGGGATATTCTCTACCGCGTCACCGGCCTGTGCGGACCGGAGCTGGCGGAGTACACCAAAATCCTCTATGCCACCCTGCTGGAGCTGAGCCGGGACTATCAGGAGGACCGCCTGTCCGCCGGGGCCAGCGAACTGTGCCGCCAGATTTCCGCCGCTGCGGAGAGGGGCGAGGCGTTCCCCAGCCGGGCGGTGGTGGCCTGCCAGGGCATTGAGGGGGCCTACTCCCAGATTGCCTGCGACAAAATCTTCTCCCTGCCCCAGATCATGTATTTCAACCGCTTTGACGGCGTCTTCCGGGCTGTGGAAAACGGCATGTGCCGCTACGGCATCCTGCCGATTGAAAACAGCTCTGCCGGCTCCGTCACAGAGGTCTATGACCTGATTGAACAGTACAACTGCAAGATTGTCCGCAGCCTCAAGCTGAAGATCGACCACTGCCTGCTGGCGTTGTCCGGCGTCAAGCTGGAGGACGTGAAGGAGGTGGTGGCCCATGAGCAGTCCCTGAACCAGTGCAGCGAGTTCCTGAAGAACAACAAAATCAAAATCACCGTGTTCAACAACAACGCCGCCGCCGCCAAATATGTGGCTGAGAGCGGGCGCAGGGACCTGGCGGCGATTGCCTCCGGCAGCTGTGCGGACCTGTACGGCCTGCAGTCTGTCTCTACCCGCATCGCCAACAGCGACCACAACTATACCCGGTTCATCTGCATCTCCAAGAACCTGGAAATCTTTGAAGGGGCAAACAAGATTACATTCGTGGCCTCCACCAGCCACCGCCCCGGCTCCCTCTACAGCCTGCTGGCGAAGTTTGCCACCCGCGGCCTCAACATCAGCAAGCTGGAGAGCCGTCCCATACCGGGGAAGGACTTCGAGTTCCGGTTCTATTTCGACGTGGACGCCTCTGTGAAGAACCCTGACACGCAGACCATCCTCAGCCAGCTGGAAAAAGAGGACTTCTTTACTTTCCTGGGCGCGTACAGCGAGGTGTTTTGATGGAATACGGACTGCTGGGAGAAAAGCTGGGCCACAGCTTTTCTCCCCAAATCCACCGGGCGTTGGCGGGGTACGGCTACCGCCTTCTGCCCACGCCGCCGGAGGAGGTGGAGCCCCTGCTCCGGGAGCGGAAGTTCAAAGGGCTGAACGTGACCATCCCCTATAAGCGGTCTGTCATGCCGTTGTGCGATGAGATCGACCCCCGTGCCGCCGCCATCGGCGCGGTGAACACGGTGGTCAACCGGGACGGACGGCTTACCGGCTACAACACGGACATTGACGGCCTGATCTACATGGCCCGCCGGGCAGGCGTGGAGCTGTCCGGAAAGAAAGTGGTCATTCTGGGCAGCGGCGGTACCAGCCGCACCGCCCAGGCGGCGGCACAGGAGCTGGGGGCGGCGGAGATTGTAACCGTCTCCCGGAAGGGGGCGGACAACTATGAAAATCTGTCCCGCCACAAGGACGCGCAGGTCATCGTCAACGCCACCCCCGTGGGCATGTTCCCCCGCTGCGGCGAGGCTCCGGTCTCCCTGGCCCTGTTCCCCTGCTTGACCGGCGTGCTGGACGTTGTGTATAATCCGCTGCGTACGGCTCTGCTGATGGAGGCGGAACAGCGGGGGCTGCCCTGCTCCTGCGGCCTGCCCATGCTGGTGGCACAGGCCAAAGAGTCCGCCGGACTGTTCACCGGCGTCTCCATCCCCGACAGCCGCACGGAAGAGGTGTTACAGGAGCTGACGGCACAGCTGCGCAACATTGTCCTCATCGGAATGCCCGGCTGTGGGAAAAGCTCCGTGGGCCGGGTTCTGGCCGGCAGGCTGGGAAAACAGTTTGCGGACCTGGACCAGCTCGTTGAGGAGGAGGCCCGCAAGCCTATTCCCAGAATTTTCTCCGAAGACGGCGAAGAAGCGTTCCGCCGTCTGGAGAGCGAAGTGATCCGAAAGATTGGCGCGGCCACGGGCCATGTCCTCAGCGCCGGCGGCGGAGCCGTCACCCGCCGGGAGAACTACGCCCCCCTGCATCAGAATGGCGTGATCGTCCATATCCTGCGGGACCTGTCCCTGCTGCCCACGGCGGGACGGCCTGTGTCCCAGAGTACGGATTTACAGGAGCTGTGGCGGAAACGGGAACCGCTGTATGCCGCCTTTGCGGACTGGACTGTGGACAACGCCGGGACCATTGCGGACGCGGCAGATGAGATTGAAAAGGAGCTGAGCAGGCGATGAAATTGCTGTTTCTCAACGGCCCGAATCTGAATATGCTGGGCATCCGGGAGCCGGAGATTTACGGCAGGCGGACCTACGCCGATTTGGAGGCGTATATCGGTGATTTTTGCGGCGAGCTGGGCATTGCATATGAGATCAAGCAGTCCAACTACGAGGGCGGTCTGGTGGATGCCATCCAGTCCGCCTATGGCCGCATGGACGGCATTGTCATCAATCCCGCCGCCTACACCCACACCAGCGTGGCGGTGCTGGACGCCCTGAAAGCAGTGGCTCTGCCTGCGGTGGAGGTCCATCTGTCGAAGGTGTCGGAGCGGGAGGATTTCCGTCAGATTTCCTATGCGGGCATGGCCTGCGTCCAGACCTATGCGGGCTACGGATTCCAGGGCTACCGTATGGCGGCGGAATTTCTGCTGGAACGGGCGAAGGACTAACATTTCCCCTCTGTTTTACATACAATGGTCTGTAAAGGAGGCTGTTGTTATGGAAAACTCGATTTTAGGCCAATGCCCGGAAAACGCCGCCGCGTACGACTACCGCATGTACGACCGGATTTGGCAGCGTGTGTCGCCGGAGCTGGACCCGTATCCGGAAGTCCGCGCCGAAACGGCAGGCGCAGTCCCGCCCGCACCCGCAGAGCCCCCGGCCCCCGCGCCTGTCCCCGCCCCGAAGCTGGAGACCCCGGCGGTCCCAGCGCCCGTGGAGAACCCCGCCCCGGCGGTAAACGGGGAGGCACAGCTGCCCGGTGCGGAGATGAATCCTTGCTGCATGGGTACCCAGGCCAGGGAATCCCTGGATGTGCTGGCGGGGTTTATTGAGGAAGAACTGGCGGAACGGCGGTCCTGCCTGTCCCTCTGCCGCCGGATACATAACGCAAGCGTGACCCGGCTGCTGCGGCGGATTGCCCACGAGAAGCAATGCGCCGCCAGGGATATGTGTTCTGCGTACTACTTGATTACCGGTCAGAGCTACACCCCCGCGATTGCGGTGGACCAGGTGCAGCGGGACAGTCTGGCGGCTGCTCTGCGCTCCTGTTACCACCAGGAGGCGTGCAACGGGTTCAACTACGCGCGGGCGTCGGATGGGACGGCGGATTTGTGTCTGCAAAAACTGTTTGACAAGCTCAGCAAACAGTCCTACCGGAGAGCGGAGGAAATTATGTGCGCTCTGGGGCAGGTCTTGTGCTGAATGCGGTTGATAATTTAGCGCAATTATGCTAAAATACCAGCAGGAGGTGAGCAGCATGAAAATGATCCGGCCTGTTTCTGATTTGCGGAACCACTTTGCGGATATTTCAAAAACAGTCCACGAAACTGCGCAGCCCGTATTCCTCACGAAAAACGGGTGTGGGGATATGGTTGTTTTGAGTATGGAGGCTTTTGAATCGCTGCAATTTGACAGCGAGGTCTATTTCAAGCTCAGGGAAGCGGAACGGGAAGCGGAATTGACAGACCAGCGTTACTCGTCAAAAGAAGTCTTGCAGGCCATGCGGGAGGCTATTGATGGGCCGGTATAGATTACTGTATCTGCCCTCGGCCCGGCAGGATATGATTGAGATTGTACGGTATGTCAGTAAGGAGCTGAAAAATCCAACTGCCGCGAACAGTCTGGCTGTAGAACTGGTCGAGGCATCAGAGGACATACCGGAATTTCCGTATGCCAATCCCGTCTATATGCCAATCAGGCCGCTGAAACATGAGTACCGCAAGGTATTGGTAAAAAATTACATGATTTTCTATTGGATTGACGAGGAAAAGAAAACTGTCGTTATTTATCGCGTCATCTATGCAAAACGAAAATACACATCACTGCTGGAATAATTTTAGCAAGAAGGAGCACAAAAGGACTATGCTGAACACCAGAGACGAGGCTATGGCGCTGCTGCGCCAGTACAACAAGGAACCCTTCCACATTCTCCACGCTTTGACCGTAGAGGGCGTCATGGCCTGGTATGCCAACGAGCTGGGCTATGGCGAGCGCGGGGACTTCTGGTCCATGGTGGGCCTGCTGCACGACATCGACTTCGAGCAGTGGCCTGACCAGCACTGCCAGAAGGCTCCGGAGCTGCTGCGGGAAGCGGGGGCCAGCGACGAGATGATTCATGCCATTGTCAGCCACGGCTACGGCCTGTGCGCGGACGTGGAGCCGGAGCACGAGATGGAGAAGGTACTCTTCGCCGCCGACGAACTCACCGGACTCATCGGCGCAGCCGCCCGTATGCGTCCCAGCAAGAGCGTCATGGATATGGAAGTGAGCAGCCTGAAGAAAAAATTCAAAGACAAGAAGTTTGCCGCCGGATGCAGCCGCGACGTCATCCGGCAGGGCGCGGAACGCCTGGGCTGGGACCTGGAGACACTGATGGAGCGCACGATCTTAGCCATGCGCTCCTGTGAGGCGTCCATCAACAAGGAGATGGAGACGCTTTGACAGAAATACCAAAAAACTGCGGAGAGGCTCAGCCCCTCCGCAGTTTTTCTAAAATATTCTGAAATTCGGCGTCCAACGGACACTGCAGCTCCACCGCCTCCCCGGTGCGGGGATGCACAAACCGCAGTCCCGCCGCGTGAAGACACTGCCCGGTCAGACCGGACACCGGCTTCTTTGCCCCGTATACGGTGTCCCCCAGAATCGGGTGGCCGATGTACGCCATATGCACCCGGATTTGATGGGTGCGTCCCGTCTCCAGCCGGCAGCGGATGTGGGTATAGCCGGAAAAACGCTCCAGCGTCTCCCAGTGGGTCACAGCCGGACGGCCTCCCCGGTCCGTTACCGCCATCTTCTTCCGGTCCGACCCACAGCGGCCAATGGGCGCGTCCACCGTCCCCCGGTCCTCCCGGAAGCCCCCCGCGGCCACCGCCTCATAGGTCCGCGCCAGACTGTGGTCCTGGAGCTGGGCGGCCAGGGCCTGGTGCGCAAAATCGTTTTTTGCCGCGATAATCAGACCGCTGGTATCCCGGTCAATACGGTGGACGATGCCGGGCCGCAGTGCGCCCCCTATGCCGCTCAGACTGCTGCCGCAGTGATAGAGCAGGGCGTTGACCAGCGTGCCGTCCGGATGTCCCGGCGCGGGATGCACCACCAGTCCGGCGGGCTTGTTGACCACAATGACGTCCCCGTCCTCATAGACCACGTCCAGGGGAATGTCCTGGGGCACGGCGTTTACCGGCTCCGGTTCCGGAATCGCCGCCGTTACCAGCTCCGTCCCCGCCAGTTTGCAGCTCTTGGGGACGGTCCTGCCGTCTACCGTTACCTGCCCCGTCTCAATGAGCCGCTGGGCGGCGGAACGGGTCAGCTTCTCCAGCCGGGCGGCCAGAAAGCTGTCCAGCCGGACCCCGGCGGACTCAGGCCCCGCTTGCAGGACGGTCGGTTCCATTGCTTGACGTCTCCTTTTCTGCGATTCTGTCGTGCAGCAGCAGGTAGTAGGCCGCAAAGCCTATGGTGCCGCACACCACCAGAATGTCCGCTACATTAAAGACCGGGTAACTCACAAACTGAAAATTGAACATGTCCACCACATAGCCCAGCCGCACCCGGTCGATCAGGTTCCCCAGACCGCCGCCCAGGATCAAGGTCAGCGTCCACATCGCCAGGGGATGGGAGAAGACCTTCTTAACCAGCAGGACCGCAATCACCGCCATCAACGCCGCCGTGAGGACGGTCAGCAACTGGGTGTGGTTGGTGAGGATGGAGAAGCCGCCGCCGGTGTTTTGGATATAGAACAGCTCCAGAAACCCCGGCAGCAGCGGCGCGCTCTCGTACAGGGCCAGATGGGACGTCACATACAGCTTCACCGCCTGATCCGCCGCGATGCAAAGGGCTATAGCCAGGATATACAGCATAAATCGTCTCCTTCAGGCGCTCACATCTGCACCACTTCTTCTTCCGGCTTCTGGCAGGCCCGGATGCCGGTCACATGGATGACCGGGCCGTCCCCCTCGTAGGGGTCCCAGCGCTCCACACGCACCTGGCCCGTGACCTCCACCCAGGCCCGCTCCGGAATTTTGCTCACGTCATAGCCCGTACAGGCCAGGGCGAGAAAGCTCATGTCCTCCGCACAGCAGACCATGGCGAACCGTCCGGGGGTAAAGTAGGGGCCGTACTTGGGGGGCTTGCACATGATAGCCCGGTAGACGACCGTTTTGCCCTCGTACATCTGGGGGCTGTCCATAATCTCCACGTACCAGAGGCCGTAGTCCTCATCGCTGATGCGGATTTCCGGCTGTTCCAGGTCAAAGGCGGAGACAGTGCCGTCCATATAGTTTTCGCTGGAGCCGTCCTCTTTTTCCAGATAAATCTCCGCCCGGCGGTTGACCAGGCGCAGATTCTTCTGCCGCAGGGCGGCGCACAGCCCGTCGGTACAGCGGTTGATGAGAATCATGTCCGCGTTGCGCAGCTTCTCCATCATCAGCGACGCCATATTTTTCGTGTACATCTCAAAGGTGGGCCCCTCCGCCGCGGCAATGATCTGGTATAGGACCCAGTTCTGCGGCATGGAATTGACATAAAAGTCCTGTATCTGCCACATGCCGTTGTACTCCACAATGATCTGGGAGGCCCGGCATTTGCGCCGCTGGGCGTCCAGAAACTCCGGCGTCAGCTCCTCCGGATCGTCCACCGTAACCACCGTGACGTTGCGCAGCAGCTGGGGGTCGTATTCCACCTCGCCCTCCTCGCAGCACAGCAGCATAGTCCGGTCCTCCATGGCGAAGCCGTCGGAGAGGATGCCGTTGATAAAGCTGGTTTTGCCGCTGTCCAGGAAACCGGCGATGAGGTAGACCGGGTAAACCTTCTCCTGCGCCATTGCTTACACCCCGAACAGGGTCTTCAGACCCGCCTCGTCCAGCTTGCTGCCGATGACGCACAGCCGTCCGGTGTAATCCGCCGGACCCGTGCGCACCTGGTGTTCCTCCGGCACGTAGTCGAAGTGCAGCCAGCTCCCGCCGCCGGAGACAATGCCCTTTGCCCGCAGGACCGTACCGTAAGCGCCGCTGTCCAGAGCGGTGAGGATGCTGTCCAGCTGCTCTGCGGTAAAGGTGCGGGTGGTCTCCACGCCCCAGCTGGCGAATACCTCGTCTGCGTCGTGGCCGTGGTGATGATGGTGGTGGTGATGTTCGTGGCAGCACGTATGCTCGTGGTCATGGTCGTGGTCATGCTCGTGCCCGTGGTCATGGCAGCACGCATGGTCGTGATCGTGATGATCGTGGTCATGATGCTCATGATGTCCGTGCTCATGATGTCCGTGCTCATGGTGGTCATGGTGGTGGCCCCCGCCGCAGACGGGACAGACCTCCTCCAGTTCCGCCAGAAGTCCTTCGGCCAGGGTGTTGCCCTCCTCCATAGCCGAGAGCAGCTGTGCGCCGGTCAGTTGCTCCCAAGGGGTGGTGACAACCGGCGCGGCGGGGTTCTTCTCCCGCAGCAGAGCCACGGCGGCATCCAGCTTCTCGCCGCTCAGCTTCTGGGTGCGGCTGAGGATGAGCGCGCCGGCATACTGCACTTGATTGACATAAAATTCACCGAAATTTTTCAGATAAACCTTGCACTTGGATGCATCCGCCACAGTGACCGCGCAGCCGAGGACCATGTCCTCCACCTGTCCGGCCACGCCCTGCACCGCACGGATGACGTCGGAGAGCTTCCCGACCCCGGACGGTTCGATGAGGATGCGGTCGGGGTGGAACTGGTCCATCACCTTTTTCAGCGCTTCTCCGAAGTCCCCTACCAGGGAGCAGCAGATGCAGCCGGAATTCATCTCCGAGATTTCCACCCCGGCCTCCTGAAGAAAACCGCCGTCAATGCCGATCTCACCGAACTCATTTTCAATGAGCACGATTTTCTCACCCTTCAGGGCCTCTTCCAGCAGCTTTTTAATCAGGGTCGTCTTACCCGCGCCCAGGAAGCCGGAGATTACATTTACTTTAGTCATGCAAGATACGCCTCTTTCTCAAAAAGATATGGTTCAATTTTGATGCGAATAAAGGACTGCCTTTCGGCAGTCCCTTGAATTCTGGAGCGGGCGACGGGGCTCGAACCCGCTACCTCCACCTTGGCAAGGTGGCGCTCTACCAGATGAGCTACGCCCGCACAACACCGTTAGTATAGCAGAGGCGGCAGGATTTGTCAATATCTTTTTTAGAAAAATCGAAAATTTTTTCTTACGGAGCGGGAGTACGGTCTGACCCGATCGAGAAGGAGGATACCGGCGAAAAACCGGTACCCTCCCTTTTAGCCTGTATTCAAGTAGCAGATAACACGGTCAATTCACCGCTCTCCGACTCTTCGTCCTGCTCTGCGGATACATACAGTTCCTCACATTCCCGCTGGGCCTGGATGAGAGCCTGTCTGACGTTCTCCATGGTATTGATTGCATCCTCCGTGGCGTTGAACAGCGTCAGGTACATTTTTTTGTAGTCTACCATACTTCTCCTTCCTTACGGCTTCTGCCGTATGGACACAAAATCTCGCCGGGGCAGCCCCGGACGGGGGCGGGCGTTTACACCCGCCTCCCGCCGGACCGGTTCCCGCCGAGACAAACAAAAAGCGGTGCAGGATATAATTACCCCACACCGCATATGTACAGACACAAACCCC
>JAAWQS010000068.1 GCA_022800665.1 Oscillospiraceae bacterium | reverse complement strand
TTATGCCGGGGTGTGTCCTGCCTGGGAAATCCTCTGATTTGCTCCTGTTTCCTTGACTACAGCTTCTCTCCTTTTACACAAATTTTTCTGCCGGGCCCTTACTTGTAGTTATTAAGACATCTCTCCCTCGTAATTCAGTACTACACAAGCGTAATCCTGTATAGTCACATTACCCACACCACACTGAGTCCAATTCACCAATGTATTTGACCCTGGTTGCAAACTAACATTGATCACTTTCGCTTTAAAAGAAATATAAGCATTTGAGTTTGGTGCGTAATGACCAATATTAAATGGTTGTGCTTCAATTGCATCTGCATTTAAGGTTTCACCCTTTGGGTGATTTGAATTAAAGAGCCTTGTTGTTCCAGATATGATTTCCAGATTTTTCGGAGGTATATTCTTAATCATAACATTTGTATGCGTATCACCTGATACATTCTTGTACTCAGCGAGGAACTCTACGATATCTCCCACCTGAGCATTTACGCTGGTCTTCCAAGATTTATCTTCATCTCCATCAAGGCGAACCCTCAATAATATACGATAACCAGAATCGACCCCAACATCTTCAGGGTCATTCGGACCTTTGCTATTTACATATTCTTTATACCGTTCTTGGATATTAAATTCTGTAATATTTCCCTGTTGATATTCTACTTCTAACTCAAGAAGGTACACAATGTTATCATACATGGAATTGATATGTTCAACATACTTTCGAATTTTAGCGGTATCTTGTTCCTTTTGCAGTTCATTATAATCCCTTCTTGTTTCTTGTCCCGCTTCAGTTAGATAGCTACGGGTTTCTCCTGAAATATTCTCATTTTTCAGCAGATTTGTAATAAAATAGTCCTCTCCATTTTTGATATTTACCTTGGAAACTTGAAAATTCTCTTCATTGTTAATAAAATCCTTATTAAATTTTTGTTCAGAAGAGATGCTGATTTGCCAAGAAGAAATTGTTTTAATGATATCTTCCTTTGATTTTGAATCTTCTTTAGCTGTTGATAACACATATGCTATAATGCATCCCAAAAGTAATAATAAGATTTCTCTAATCCAATCAATGAAATACCGGCTCCTCAAAAAACGTCCCTGATGATTTTCGGAAGTCGAGGATACTTTATACTGGTAATACTGTAAACCTCCAAACAATGCAGAAATAGCAAAAAATATCGTTACCCATAAATACAGACCCAACATATGTATGCCTCCTGTCCATCAAATAATGTGTGCCATAGCATTTATATCGACCTATTTCGCGAAAAAAGTAAGCCTTTTTTCGTCTCCTCTGTAGTTCTACAAATTTGTCCTTTAAGTGCAACCCTTGGTTATCACCCCTCCCGTAGCCCCTGTTTCAAGGCCGCTTTTAAGTGGAAAAAGAATAAGGAAAAACCGCCAACTCATTGCAACGCAAGGGTTTTCCGATTTTCCCTTATTATGCCATAAGGGCATAGCTTTGCCTCGCTGGCCTACCGTCTCCAGATCCCAGAGAAATTGCTATGGAGATCGGCGGCTGGGCCGACCCACCATGCACAAGATATACACCCATATAGGCAGAGCGGATATCAAGCGGTACCAAACGGCTATGACAGATTTCTCTCTGGCGGGGAAGCCGCCCCACATTATTCGCAAACCTGTTAGCATTTGCCCGTATCATGTATGAAAAACAGCTACCAAAACAGTAGAATTTGTTGCATAATTGAAAATGTGAGAATCCGTTGAAACACTTGTAAATAAAAGAAAAATCCCGGAACTATTGCAGTTCCAGGATTTCACATTATGGCGCGGAAGGAGGGATTTGAACCCTCGCACGTTGTTTAGACGCCTACTCCCTTAGCAGGGGAGCCCCTTCGACCTCTTGGGTACTTCCGCAAAGATGGACCGAAAGAAAGGAAAACACGAGTCTATGAAAAATTGGCGGAGAGAGTGGGATTCGAACCCACGGATGCTTGCACATCGCCGGTTTTCAAGACCGGTTCCTTAAACCGCTCGGACATCTCTCCAAATCGGTTCAGGTACGTTTCGCATTATAGCACGGATTTTTTCTTTTGTCAACACAATTTTTTACTGCTGCCGGTGCAGGCGTGCGTATAGGGATTCGTTCTCTCTGCCGCACTCAGCATCAGAGACTCCTTTCACCAACATATTCAGCAGCCGCCCAGAAAGGGAGGGCGGCTGCTGAATTGAATTTAGGTTACAGCTTACATCAGGGGGTCCATGCTCAAGACGGGATGACCCTTTTCGGTGAGGTAGTTGAGCAGGGTCTCGGCATCCTCGGTAACGGTCTCGTCGCCGATCATGTCGCAGAAGTTTTCCACGCCGTAGAGCTCCTTGGCGGACTCATTCACGCGCTCCGCGACCTGATCCTTGAGGGCCTTGGGCATCCAGACGATACGGCCCAGGCCGCCCTCAGCCTTCATGAACTTTTTGGAGGCGATGAAGTGCTTGCCGTGGCCCATAAAGCCAGGCGTCTGCACGCCGCCGCCGGTCATGGAGGCCATCTCGGAGAAGGTCATGCCCAGGGGGGTCATGCCTGCGTGCTCACGGTTGACGATAACCACGCCGTTGGAGAAGGGCTCGATACCGCAGATGCACTCGAAGCAGCCGCAGGAGGTCATGGGGTCTTCCATGATGGAGTAGAGGGTAACGGACTCCAAAGCGCCCTGACTGTACTTGTTGACAGCCTCGTTGACCTCTTCCCAGCGGCCAATATTCTCATCGATGATATGCTCTTTGGGGACGACCTGGCAGGGGCCGGAGGGATCGAGCTCATTGGTAGCCTTAGCATCCAGCCAGCTCACCGCACCGCAGAGGCCCAGACGCTCCGGGGTAACGATACACACGTGGCTGGGGGAGAAGGACTGGCACATAATGCAGGTATAGAACTGCTCCACGCTCTCGTCGGTCAGGCTGCCCAGACGCTCGTCGCGGCGTTCGTAGGCGGGGATAGCCTGCTCCTCGCGGAACTTCTTGCACTCGTCGGGATCAGTGATGATGGTGACTTCGCACTTGTCGATAACGGTGTCGTAGTCGCTCTTCAGCTTGGCGTACAGCACCTCGGCGAAGTCCTTGGCGCGGACGCCCGCCTCGAAAGCGGCCTTGCTGATCCGGACGCGGATGACATCGCGCTGGCCGGTGTGCATGATACCCTCCATGCAGTTGATGTAGGCATGGAACTTACGCTCAAAGACGGACTCAAAGTCGCTGTTCATGTTCTTGCCAGCCACGTCAGCGACCATGCAGAAGTCCACCTTGCTGCCCACTTCGAAGGCGTCGAAGTCCTGGCCGATAAGGGTAAAGCGGTGGTCCTCCACCTCGCTCAGCTCTTTGCTCCGCACCAGCTCCAGGCCGGTCTTGCGGGAGCCGTCGAACTCCAGCTGCATGTCGCCGCGGCGGACGATCTCGCCCTCGAAAGCGGAGGAGAAGGCCACGGGGATGTCGATCTTGGTGATCTTGATCTTGATGTCTCTGGCCTCCAGGGAGGTAGCGTTGAACTTTTTGGTGTCGGTCTGAATAATGAGGCTCTTGGGGACGCGGAACATATTGTTCTCCTCGGTGTCGTTGGTGACAACGGGGAAGCCCAGCTGGATAGCGCCTGCGCCGCAGGCCACGGTCATATCGTCTACGGGGGCGTAGGCGTTGACGAAAGCAAACACGCGGTCCATGGTGTAGCGCCACATAGCCTCATAGTTACCGGCCTCGGTGCTGCCGAAGATGATAGCGGCACGGAGGGCCACGCTGACCACGTGGGCGACGCTGCTCAGGTCATGGCCCAGGGCCACGCAGCGGACATTGAAGCCCAGCTTCATACCTTTTTCCACGCACTGGTCGATGATACCGCCCACCAGGGTGACGAAGATACCCTGGGACTGGTACTCTTTGACCAGCTCCGCGCCCTCGTCGGCGGAGGGGGCCGCGCCGATAATCACGGCCACGCCGGGGATGTCCCGTGTAACCAGGGGCACGCCCAGCTCACGGACCTGCGCATCGGTGAAGTGGCCCTGCACGGGTTCCTGATAGGGGGAACCGCCAGCGGCAGCGTACTTCATCAGCTCGATGATTTCAGCGGACAGGGCGGTAGCCACGCCGGAAGTAAAGATATCCTTGGTCCGCTTGTTGCGGGTCATGAAATCCTTGATAGTGGTTTCCAGAGCTTCTTTAGCCTCGCCCACGGTAGCGACCTTCTTGCCGGTCATGGCATAGAGGCAGGGCAGGCTGTAAGCGGTGTCGCCGAAGGTGGCGGGAGCGTCCGGGCCCAGCTTTGCCAGGGCCTCGTCCACCGCCTTGACCGCCAGGGCGTACATCTCGTCGTTGCCGGAGAAAACGCGCTCAAATAATGTTTTCACGTGATGATCCACTCCTTACGAATACTCTCAGCAGAGTAGTTAATTCTATTTATGTTGGGCATCCATTTTGTCCTTGATTGCCCGGATTTCCTCCACAGCCTTGTCGCTGTAGTCAAAGGGGGACTGCCCATTCCGGTCCGCCTCAATCACATCGGCGTTATAGTGGATGAAGCCCAGCAGGTCCTCCTCCGGGATGCGCTGGCGGAGGAATTCCTCGTCCCGTTCATCCCGGACCTTGTTGGCTACCACCCTTACCTGGGTGACGCCGATGTCCTTGGCCAGCTCTTTGATGCGGGCGTAGGTCTGGATAGAGCGTGCGCCGGGCTCAATGACCACTACAAACTGGTCCATGAGGCTGGCGGTACCCCGGCCCAGGTGTTCCAGACCGGCCTCCATATCCATCACCACCACGTCGTCCTTCCGGAAGACCAGCTTGGACAGAATCGCCTTGAGCATCACATGCTCCGGGCAGACGCAGCCGCTTCCGCCGGTGTCCACAGTCCCCATGACCAGCAGCTTCACGCCGTTGACATCCCTGGACAGCTTGTCGGGCAGGTCGGAGACTTCCGGATTCAGCTTAAAGAAGGTGTTGCTGGCGTTTGCGCCGGTCCGTTCCTTGGCCAGCTCTTTCATCTTGGAGACGGGAACGATGGCGTTGACCTCCTCCTCCGTCAAGCCCAGGGCCAGGCCCAGGTTGGCGTCGGGGTCCACGTCCGCGGCCAAGACGGTGCGTCCTTCCGCGGCATAGAGACGGCAAAGGGTGGATGCGAAGGTGGTTTTTCCCACGCCGCCCTTGCCGGTAATGGCTACTTTCATGGAAGAAATCCTTTCAGATTATCAGGAATTACGAAATATCAGATACCGAGAGCCTCGCGCTTGGTCTCAATGGCCTCGATCATCCGGTCGCACAGCTTTTCGATATCCAGCTCAACGGTGTACTTGGCCTCGACCCAGTCCTTGATGCCGTGCTCGCCCTGGAGCAGCTCTGTGACCTCGGTGGAACCCTTGGTGTAGGGGTCAACGCCCAGATAGGTGTCGATGCCGGTAGCCACCACGTAGTTGCCGATGGACACAGCCTTCTCGCTCATCCACTCCGGGGCGCAGCCCACCAGGGGGATCTGGGAGATATTCCAGCCGGAATCCTTGGCAATTTCGGCGGCAAGGATCATCATACGGGAGATGTCCACGCAGGAGCCCATATGGAGCACAGGGGGGATGCCCACCAGGTCGCACACGCGCTTGAGGCCGTCGCCGCAGAACTCCTTCGCCTCTTTGTCCAGCAGGCCGGACTTGGCGGCAGCCTGGGCGGCGCAGCCGGTGACGACGACGATGATATCGTTGGCCAGGAGTTTTTTCATCAGGCCGATGTGGGCAGTGTCGGGACGGACCTTGGGGTTGTTGCAGCCGACCATAGCCACCGCGCCCCGCAGGACGCCGGAGTTGACGCACTCCACCAGGGGCTTCATGGTGCCGGTCACATCCACCTGGGTGTTGGTCACGCCGTCCAGGCACTTTTTAATCGCCTCAACAGAGAAGCCGACGGTAGCGTTGGTCTTCAGGTCGGGGATATGTACCAGTTCCTGATTACGGTTTTTGAAGTTCTCCACCGCCATACGGACGATCTGCTTGGCGTTTTCACCGGCGTTCTCCTCGGAGAAGTGGATGAACTCGCTGTCGGGCATCCGGGCGATATCGGAGGTTGTAACGAATTTGGTGTGGAAGCACTTGCTCAGGGGGCCGAGGGCGGGGAAGATGCACTGGACATCCACCACGATGGCCTCGCACGCGCCGGTGAGGACCACGTTTTCCTGCTGGAGGAAGTTACCGGCCATGGGGATGCCGTGGCGCATAGCCACCTCGTTGGCGGTACAGCAGACGCCGCAGATATTGATGCCCTTAGCGCCGTTTTCCTTGGCGAGAGCCAGCATTTCGGGGTCCTGGGCATAGAGGACGATCATCTCAGACAGGGAGGGATCGTGTCCGTGGACAACGATGTTGACCATGTCCTTCTCCATGACGCCCAGGTTGGCGGTAGTGTCGACGGGCTTGGGGGTACCGAAGAGGACGTCGGAGAACTCGGTGCCGCACATGGAGCCGCCCCAGCCGTCGCACAGACCGGCCCGCAGGGACTGGCGGATCAACGCCTCCGGCAGGGAGGAGCAGCCCATGTGGGTCATGTGCAGGGACTGGGAGACCTCGCGGTCAATAGCCCGCGGCTCAATGCCTGCGTCGTGCCAGAGCTTCTGGGTGTGCTCCGGGGCGCGCTGGATGAAGCGGGCGCAACCGAAGGGCTTGCCGTATTCCATGAGGGCGGTCTCGGCGACCTCGTGGGCCAGGTCATAGATATCCCGGCCTTCGGTCTCGATGCCCCACTCGCCAGCGATTCTCTTCAGCTTTTCGGGGTCTTTGACGGTGTAGTTGCCGCCTTCCTTCGCCAGATAAAGGGTATGGCAGATGGAGCGGCCATGGTCGGAGTGGGTAGCTGCGCCTCCGGCGGTAAAGCGGAGGTAGTTACGGGCAACGATGCCGTGTACGTCGCAGCCGCAGATGCCCCGCGGGGCTTTGGGAGTGACGCGGCAGGGGCCCATGGAGCAGATACGGCAGCAGATACCCTCCTCACCGAATTTACAGTGGGGGGTCTGGTTTTTAACGCGCTGCTGCCAGGAGTCTGCTCCCACCTTACGGCCTGTTTCCAGCAGCCGTTCGGTGGCCTGTTCCATTTGCTCGACAGTGATCAGTTTCATAGTCGGAATGTGGAAAGCGCGGAAAGATTCGCGCTTTCTTTGCTCCTTTCTCTACGGATGATATCGGGTCTGCGAATTGTCACATTTTTCACAATGGCATTGGTTATATCTTATCAAAATTTTTGCGCTTTTGCAAGAGTAAAATCCCCCCACCGGGGTTTTTTCCTGGAAGAATCAAAAATTCAGCGGTTTGACCAAAAAATTTTTGAGGGTTCTGCGCGGCGGGAAGCCGGAGCGGGGGGATTCAGCGGGAAACAGAGCATTTCCCTCTTTTTTTGACAGCCGGAGGTGAAAAATCCCTCCAAAGCCTCGGCGCATTACGGCAGCGGGACCATCCGGTGTGGATGGTCCCGCTGCATGTCAAACAGCTCCCTTTATGGGGCGGAGGAAGCGGGCCGGTCCCGCATCCCCCGCCTTGAAAGGGGAGAAATAGGAGCGGCGATTATTTCTTGACCTTATCGACCTTGGAGAAGTGCTCCTTGGTCAGCTGAGCCACCACGGGGCAGAGGACCAGTACGCCGATAAGGTTGGGGATAGCCATCAAGCCGTTGAGGGTGTCGGCAATATCCCAGGCCAGGGAGAGCTTCATAGTCGCGCCGATGAGCAGGAAGACCACGAAGACGATCTGATAGACCTTGGATGCCCTGCTGCCCATGAGGAACTCGAAGCAGCGGGTACCGTAAAGGCCCCAGGTCAGGATGGTGGACAGGGCAAACAGCGTCAGGCAGATTGCCACGACCACAGCGGGGATGGGGCCGCCGAACACGGAGCGGAAGCCTGCGATGGTAAGCTCTGCGCCCACGTTCTCGCCGTAGGGGACGCTGTCGATGCCAACGCCCAGCAGGACCACCATGGAGGTCATGGTGCAGACGACGATGGTGTCCATGAAGACCTCAAACACGCCGTAGATACCCTGCTCCACAGGGTCCTTCACGTCTGCGGCGGCATGGGCCATAGGAGCGGAACCAAGACCGGCCTCGTTGGAGAAGATACCGCGGCCCACGCCCTTGGTGATGGCCGTTTTGATGGTTGCGCCGGCAACGCCGCCAGCCACAGCGGAGGGATTGAACGCGCCTACGAAGATTGCGGAGAAAGCGGCGGGGATTTCAGTAATGTTGACGATAATCACGATCAGGGCTGCAATCACATAGATGATGGCCATGACAGGCACCAGCAGGGCGCACACATCGCCGATTCGCTGGATGCCGCCCACCAGGACGATGAAGACGATGACAGCGGCGATGATGCCGACCGCCAGGGCGATCATCTTCTGCTGTCCCTCGGTGGTGGGAACAAAGCCCGCAATCGCCTCATTGACGGTACTGGCGATGGTGTTGACCTGGGTCATGTTGCCGATACCGAAGGAGGCGAGGCCGCCGAACAGGGCAAAGATGACAGCCAGCCACTTCCACTTGGGGCCGAGACCGTTTTTAATGTAGTACATAGGGCCGCCGACCCAGTCGCCCTCCGCGTTTTTCTCGCGGTACTTGATAGCCAGCGTAACCTCGGAATATTTGGTACACATGCCCACCAGGGCGGAAATCCACATCCAGAACACAGCGCCGGGGCCGCCGATAGCGATTGCGCCGGAGACGCCGGCAATGTTGCCGGTACCGATGGAGGCGGCCAGCGCGGTACACATTGCCTTGAAGGGGGAGACAGAACCCTTAGCCGCAGACCCCTCCTGTTTTTTCAGGGCCTTGCCCAGGGTGTTTTTGAAGATGTAGCCCAGCCGGGTGAACTGTGGGAATTTGCACAGCACGCTCAGCAGCAGGCCCGCGCCCAGGATCAGGATCATTGCCGGGACGCCCCACACGATGCCATTGATTTTACTGTTAATACTCGCAATAGTCTCTGCCATAACTTCTCTCTCCTTTCAAAATTACTACACACCGGACACACACGACAGCGGGGAACGCCGCAGGAAGCGTCTCCGGCAGCCGGACCCGATAAACACCGGCAGGCCCGGCTCCCCCCTGAGGACCGCTTCCGATATGTAACTTGTGAACAAGTTTACCACACCTTTCCATCGGATGCAAGTGCTTTTTGCCGAACGTTCATAATTTCGTCATAATTACCAGAGATTTAGAACAGGGGGTAAAAATCTTGGAAGTCAGGACAAGTTTTTCTTGACAAGAGGGGCTGTGGGGAGGAAAATAGAGGAAGAACCGCATTCATATCGTGTGACAATACGGGAAGAGGAGGAAGACATGACCTTATCAGACGTTGTATTGACCAGGACCAGCCAGCGCAGCTATCTGCCGGACCCCATCCCCCCTCTGCAGCGGGAGGAGCTGCAAAAGGCCATCGACGCCTGCCGCCAGCGGTCCGGGCTGCGCCTGCGGCTGGTCTGTGACCGGCCGGAGCCCTTTGCGTCCCTGCGCAAGAGCTACGGCGTGCTGAAGGGCGTACGCAATTACCTGGTTCTGGCAGGCCCTGCGGCGGACCCGGACCTGGAGGAGAAGTGCGGGTATTACGGGGAGGAGCTGGTCCTCGCCGCCGGGGCCATGGGACTGGGGACCTGCTGGGTAGGCGGGACCTACGACCGGGAGAGCTGTCTGTGCCATCTGCAGGAGGGGGAACGGCTGGTCTGCGTAGTGGCGGTGGGCCGCACGCCGGAGGAACGGGGCGGCAGGGAAAAACTGATTGCTCTGGCCTCCAAGCGCAAGAGCAAATCTCAGTCCGAGCTGGCCGGGAATCTCAGCGGCGCGCCCAGCTGGTTTATGTCCGGCATTGCCGCGGTACAGCGCGCGCCCTCCGCCTGGAACCGGCAGGCCTACCGGTTTACCTGGCAGAAGGACGGCACAGTGTTGGCCCAGGTGACAGGAGAGCATGAATTTTCCATGGTGGACCTGGGCATCGCCAAGTATCATTTTGAGCTGGGGGCCCACGGCGGGCAGTGGACCTGGGGCGACGGCGGGGTTTTTGAGAAGGCCGTGGAGGAGAAGAGCTGCGGCGCAGTGGTGTGGCGGGAGCAGGAGGGCATACGGCAGTATCTGCTGGCCCGGCACAACGGCGGACATTGGAGTTTCCCCAAAGGGCATGTGGAGGCGGGAGAGAAGGAGAAGGACACCGCACGGCGTGAAATCCGGGAGGAGACGGGTTTGACGGCGGAAATCGACACCGGCTTCCGCCAGGTGGTGACGTACTACCCCAAGCCCGGCGTTGTGAAGGATGTGGTTTTCTTTATCGCCGTCCCCTCCGGCGGGGAGGAGCAGGCACAGCTGGAGGAAATTGCAGAAATTGGATGGTTTACCTTCCAAGAAGCGTGTCCGCTGGTGACATTTGCCTCCGATGAGGAGGTGCTGCTGGCGGCGGAGCATTATTTGGAGGGGAAGCGGAGAACGTAAAAAATCCTGTTTCGCCGTCTTGACAAAACAGGGTAACATGGCTATAATAAAAACAGAAGGGCGCTGCGACAAGCGGTCAGCCCCAAGACGATCAAGAAATGACCGTTACCTTTGGCTGAGGGCGGTCATTTCCTTTTGCTGAAAATCTGATAACAGATTCCAACGATGCCAGTGAGCATAATCACGAACTGAAACAGTTCACTATATGTAACCATGGCAATCCCCCCTTTCCGGGGGAAAAGGCTCCCCCTGTAGTGGGGCCAACCGCCTGCCTCTTGTGCAGCGCATACCTTCTGTCCGTCCCGTCCGGGACGGCTTGTCTATTATACGGTATTCGTCTTGGTTTGTCAAATTTTAGCAGCACACAAAAATTCTGCTTTGCTATCTTGACAAAACAGGGTTAATGGTTATAATAAAAACAGAAGGGCGCTGCGACAAGCGGTTGGCCCTAAGGATTTGGCATTGAAATGACCGTCACCTTGACCGTGGGGCGGTCATTTCCTTTTGCTGAAAATCTGATAACAGATTCCAACGATGCCAGTAATCATAATAACGAACTGAAACAGTTCACTATATGTAACCATGGCGCTCCCCCCTTTCCGGGGGAAAAGGTTCCCCCTGTAGTGGGGGCCAACCGCCTGCCTCTTGTGCAGCGCATACCTTCTGTCCGTCCCGTCCGGGACGGCTTGTTTATTATACGGCATATGTCTAAAGTTGTCAATTTTTCCCCTGCAATCTTGCAGGCAGAAAAAATCCCACCTAACCCCAAAAATATTGTTTGCAATTTAACAATATATCTGGTAGGATAGGAGAGGAATCATTTCTGTATTGGAGGCTTTCTTCAAATGAAAAAATTAACCGTAAGCAAAGAGAACCCCTGCAAGGCATGTCTGTCCTGTGTGAGAGCGTGTTCGGAAGCTTTTTACAAACAATTTGACCCCGAATTGAGCTGCATCCGCATCACCGCCAAGCCGGACGGCGAGCCGAAGGTCAACAGCTGCATCATGTGCGGCAAGTGCGCCCGTACGTGTCCGGAGGGCGCGATCTCCCAGAACGCGAAGGGCGTGTACATGATCGACAAAAAGAAGTGCGTCGGCTGCGGCAAATGCGTGGAAGCCTGCCCCATGCACGTCATGGTCATGGCCCCCGAAGCAAAGACGCCCAGTAAGTGCATAGCCTGCGGCATCTGCGCCAAAGCCTGTCCCATGGGCATCCTGGCCGTGGAAGAGAAGTAAGTACATAGCCTGCAAGACACCGCCTCCCAACGGCCTGAAAGCCATGGGAGGCGGCGTTTTGCGTATCAAAGCGTTTATTCATACCGCAGGGCCTCAATGGGGTCCAGCTTAGCGGCCTTGTTGGCGGGGTAGTAGCCGAAGAAAACGCCGATAGCCATAGAGAAGCCCACAGCCAGCGAAATATATCCGATGGTGGGATAGGACGGTTCGCTGATAAGCGTACTGCCGATGTAGCCCATAATCGTTCCGACGATAATACCGATGATACCGCCGATGAGACAGACGATGATGCTCTCCACCACGAATTGAATACGGATATCGTTGTTGGTCGCGCCCAGGGCTTTCCGGGTACCGATCTCCCTGGTCCGCTCGGTGACGGACACCAGCATAATATTCATCACCCCGATGCCGCCCACCAGCAGAGAAATCCCAGCAATCACAGAAATAGCGATAGACAGGGTATTCATAATGGTGGACATGGACTCCACCATGGTGCTCATGGCCATCGTCATCACGGAGTAATCCTTATTGTTCCGGTAGAAATAATTCAGGAAATCCTCCACCACCTGGGCGACAGCCGCGCTGTCGGCATCCGGTTGGGCCTGGACGGTGAGGCTGGAGTAGCCATCGGACGCGCCGGCGATGTGTTTGGCGGCGCTGACGGGAATATAGGCGGCGGTGGACATATCCTTCTCCGAGGCCATGGAGTAGCCCATGGTAGACGCATCGTACTCATAGACCCCCACAATCCGGAAGGTCAGCAGCTCGCCGTTCCGGTCGATCTGCACCTCGCTGCCCAGGGCGGCGTCCAAGCTGCCAGCGAACATGTTGTTGACCAGCTTGTCGCTGACCACGCACACGCTCCGTCTGCCGCCGATATCCTTCTCCTGAATCCACCGGCCGGCCAGCAGGTCCAGATTGTTCACCTCCGCCAGATCCACGTTCGCCCCGCTCAGGCTCACGTTGGCGTACAGCCGCCCGTTCTTGGCCTGGCCGCTTCCGGCAGGCTCGCCAATGGCAATCCCGGCGATATAGTCCCCGTACCGCTCCCGCAGGGCGTCCAGCATGCCGTCGGTGATGAGGTCGTCCTCCTCCGGGTCGATCATCCCCATCATGCTCATCATGCCCCCGCTATCGTCGTCCTTGGCCCGGAGGGTCACGGCAATGTTGCTGGCGCCCAGGCCGCTCATGGAGCCGGTGATGGAACCGGTCAGACCGTTGCCCACGGTGAGGATGCCGATGACCGCGCCGATGCCGATGATAATGCCCAGCATAGTCAGCAGGGAGCGCATTTTATTGGCCCGCAGGCCCTCCAGGGCCAGCCGGACGCTCTCGCTAAGCCCCATAGCGCACCTCCTCTCCGGTGTCCCCCACGTACAGCCGTCCGTCCCGCATGGTGACAAAACGGTCCGTCTCCAGAGCAAGCTCCTGGTTGTGGGTAATCAGCACAATGGTCTTTCCCTGCTCCCGGTTGAGCTGGTGAAAGAGGTCCATCACCATGCGTCCGGTTTTGCTGTCCAGTGCGCCGGTAGGCTCGTCGGCCAGGATAATGGCGGGGTCGTTGGCCATAGAGCGGGCGATAGCCACCCGCTGCTTCTGTCCGCCGGACAGCTCGCTGGGCTGATGGTTCATCCGGTTCCCCATGCCCACCATATCCAGCAGTTCTCTGGCCCGTGCGGCCCGCTTCCCGCTGGAGATTCCGGCGTACATCATAGGCAACTCCACGTTTTTCTGGGCGTTGGTGCGGGAGATGAGGTTGAAGTTCTGGAAGACAAAGCCGATCTTCCGGTTGCGGATAGCGGACAGCTCGTCGTCTCTGGCCTCATTCACTTTCGTACCGTCCAGGGAATAGGCCCCCTCGGTGGGGCGGTCCAGTACGCCGATGAGGTTCATCAGCGTACTCTTGCCGGACCCGGAGGGCCCCACGATAGAGAGGAACTCGCCGGGCAGGACGTCCAGGTCGATGCCGTGGAGAATCTCCAGCTCATTGGGCTGACCGATATAGAACCGCTTATAGATGCCCCGCATACGGATGATGGGGTCCATTTACATGCCTCCCATCATCATCTGGGCGGTGTTGGGCCGCATGCCGGCTCCGGCCTCCAGGGTCTGTCCCAGGTAGGGCCGGTAGAGGGACGGCTCGCTGACAATGCGCATTCCCTCCTGTAAATCCGGACCCTCCACCACGATGTCCAGGTCTGTCTCCATACCCGCTGTAACGGGGTATTCTGCCAACAGGTATTTTCCGTCATCCTGTTCCTCCGCAGCCATCACGCAGTCCTCGCCCGCGTCGTTCTTGTAAACCGCCTCGTAGGGGACGGACAGCGCGTCCTTTGCCTGGTCCACCACGAAGTTCAGCCGCACGCTCATACCGATGCGCAGCCCGGTGTCCTTGGAGAGCACAGCCACGTCCGCGGCAAAGGAGACGTCTCCGCCGTCGGTGTTGGTTGCGCCGTTGGCGGTTTTATCCGCAGTGGGTGCGATGGTGGAAATCTGACCGTCATAGACGGCGTCGCCGGTGGAATCGGACTTGATGGTCACGGGCATACCGGTTTTCACAGTACCCACATCGTAATCCTTCACCGAGGTGGACACCACCAGATTCTCCACGTCCTCAATCACGAACAGCAGTCCGGACCCGGCGGAACCCACCTCCGCATACACGGCGGTCACGGTACCGGAGACCGGCGCTTTGATCTCGGTGTCCGCCAGATCGGCCCGCAGCTGGCGCAGGCTCACGTCGGTGACAGCCTTGTTAGCTCCGGCGTAGGCGCTGTTGAGACTGTCCTTGTAGGACTGGAGCTGGTTCTGCGCGGAGACCTTGGCGGACTGGAGATTGGTCTGGGCGGTCTGGTATGCCTCGTAAGCGGTCTCCACAGCGGTGGCATAGTCGGCCAATGTGTTGTCCACCGTAGTGACGGTGGCGTTATACTGGGTAATGGCGGCGGCATAGGACTCCTCCGCGCTGTGCAGGCTTCGCTCGGCGGTGACAACCTGCTTGTCACAGTTGTCCCGTGCGTATTCCGTCTGCTTGAGGGCGTTCTGATAGCTCTTGACGCTGGCCTCCAGCTGGGCCTGCTGGCTGGTCAGGGAAGCGACCTCCTGGGTGAGCTTGCTCACCTCCTGGGTCAGCTCGGTCTGGGCGGCGGCAAAGGAGGTCTGGGCGGCAGTGAGGCTGGCCAGCTCCGCCTTTTTGCCCTCCAGCTGGGCCGTCAGCGCGGCAGCGTCCTCCCCGCCGGCGGCAATCTGGGTCTGCAGGGCCGTTATTTCCGCTTCCAGCCGGGAAATATCGGCGGCGTAGCCGCCGCTGCCCATGCTCTTCAGCTGCCGCTCCGCCCGGTCCAGATCATCCTCCGCCCGGTCCAGGTCCCGCTCCGTGTCGTCCAGATCGTTTTCTGCGTCGGTGAGATCGGCCTGGGCGTCGTTGATATCGTCGTCCGCTTTGTACAGGGCGTCCAGCGCGTTGGTGTAGCCCTCCTGGGCGGACTCCAGGGTGGTACGCGCCCCCCGCAGGGCGGCGTCCTGGTTAAGCAGGGTGGCGTTTTCCCCTGCGTCCAGGCCCTCCTTGTAGCGTTCATATGTAGTAACCGCGTTGGTATAGCTGTTATAGGCGTTGGTCACTGCGCTCTCCGCGCTGAGGATGCCGCTGTTCATTCCGTCCTCCAGACCCGCCTTGAACTGCTCGTAGCTGTCCTTGGCGGAGGCGATGGCGGCGGCGCTGGTGCCGCCGGAGACGCTGAGGCTGGCCTCCTGGGAGTCAATCTGGTCCTGGATGTTCTGGTCGTCCAGCTTAGCCAGGAGCTGCCCCTCCTCCACATAGTCCCCCACCTCCACCGGAACCTCCTGCACCGTATAAGCGGCGGTGGAATAGACCAGCATACTGCTTGCGCTCTCCACGGTGCCGGTGGCGCTGATGGTGCTCTGCATATCCTCCCGGCTAAGCACGGAGGTGTCGGCCAGGGCCAGGGTAGCGGCGGTGGACTTTTCCCCTTTCAGCAGGTTGAACGCCACCAGCAGCAGTACCGCCGCCGCCAGGAGCAGGGGGCCTTTTTTCAGGGGGCGGCGGAAGCGTTTGGGGGCGCTCTCCTCGTCAGTGGAACCGGATTTCTTTTTCAGTAGCTGCATGGTACGGGACTCCTTTCTGTAGGTGGGCGGACCTGCGCGCCAGCTCTATTATATGAGACGCCGCAGGAATTTAGTATGCTAACTATACGCTGTCCGCCGGTAATAGTCAAGATGGGAATTTGAAGGGATTTTTAAGTAGCTGTGAACTTTCCGTAAATTGTAGGGGAATATCGTTGTATTATAGAGTTAATACAATCATACGCGCTTTTACGGATTTGTCAAGGGGTAAATTTTTGGCCGTTCCAGGGAGGCTTTTGGGGCGCAGCATCCCAAAAGGCTCCCCCTGAAAGGGGAGTTGGCACGCGCAGCGTGACTGAGGGATTGTTCCCGGCAGATTCATTGCTCGCCAATATAATACGCCTTCCAGCAGGGAGAATGTCAAGAAAAATTTCGTCTTCCAGCAGAAGGAATGTCAAGAAAAATTTCTACCTGAGCAGATGGACGTGAGGGCGGCGTCAGGCCCTGTCTATCTGCTCAGGTAGAAATAATTTTTTTATAGAAAAAGAAAATGCTTGTCAAGGCGTGGAAAATGTGGTATGATAACAGCAACGAGGCAAATAATAAGGCAGGACATGGGAGATGGCAGTCCCCCATGCCCCTATGCAGGAGTGTCCGCTCCTACACAATAGCATTTGCTACGCCAGTCCCTATTATAACAGTCTTCCCTTCTTTTTTCAATAGTCACTTTCTCACTTCCTACTACGGAGGACTGCTTCACAATACGGGATTTGTGTCTGTACATATGCGGTGTGGGGTAATTATATCCTGCACCGCTTTTTGTTTGTCTCGGCGGGAAACGGTCCGGCGGGACGCGGGTGTAAAAGCC
>JAAWQS010000067.1 GCA_022800665.1 Oscillospiraceae bacterium | reverse complement strand
TTGGTCCTGCCAAGAGGAGGAATTGGAAATTGATGACCTCAAAGAGACTTTGGAGGCTCTGCGCGCGGACGAGTTCACCAGCGAAAAGCCCTCTCAGAAAGAAGAAATCGGCCTGACCGTCCACCTTGGCAATGAGCATTTTCCGACAGTTTCGATTCGGCTGTACCGGTATGATGGAACCCATTGCCTCGCGGTGGTAGATGGAGAGAGCGTGGCTCTGGTAAACCGTGGAGAGGCCGTTGATCTGATCGAGGCGATTCATGAAATTGTGTTAAACTGATAGACAAGCAAACAGCAGCGGCTTGAATCTGACGATTCAATGCCGCTGCTGTTTTCATCTTCTCATCACTCTGCAAAGCATAGCTGTAAGGACTGTCTGGCCCTGCTGCCGGACTACCGGCGGTTAATTTCCTTCAACAGGGACTGATGGTAAATGCGTTCGCCAGCGCCAGTGTAATGTTTGTCCAGTGCCTGGCAAGCCGCCTCCAGATTCCCCTGCTTGATAACCTCCAGGATGCGCTCGTGCGGGGAAACCAAATCCCGGACATAACCGGGTACATTTTGGTTCGCATCCTGTACAGTCAGGAACATAGCTCCATTAAGAGGGCTGAGCAGCTCCCACATCTGGACCAGCCGGCTCATCTGTCCGGACTGGATAATTTCCCGATGGAACCGCTCGTCGGCGTTGACCTCCTTCAGCGTGTTGCCGGTCCCGGCCAAGGCGCGGATCTCCTCCAGGGCTGCCTCCATTAAGAAAATCCCATGGCTCCCTATATGGCAGCCAGAACGTTGGAGGGCCAGCTTTTCCAGACTCCCCCGGAGAAAGAACACCTCATAGGCATCTCTAGGGGACAGCAGGGCCACGGTGCAGCCTCTGTTGGGCTGATAGTCCACCAGGCCTTCGATAGCCAGCTGCTTCAGGGCGTCCCGCACGGGACCACGGCTGATACCCAGAATACCGGCCAGCTCACTCTCCACCAGCTTCTCCTGCGGTAGAAGGTTCCCGTTAATAATCTGCTCCCGGAGATAGACAAGCGCCTTCTGGGAACAGGTCTGCCGGTTCTCATCGCTTTTTTTCGTCATACGCCCCCCATCAGCCGCCGCAGTGAGGCGGCTCATAAGAGGCAAGGACGGAAGCCGTATACGCCATGTCTTCCCCATCCAGACGCTGGTCGCAGGGGATGGAAATCACATGCTCATAAATGTACTGTTCGTCTGGGCAGCCGTCCAGACTTACCAGGGGGCCGAGGGGCCAGAAGGTAGAGGAACGGATTCCATGCCCGGCCAGATATGCCTGGAAGTGGTCCCGGATGTCGGCATAGACGGTAAAGTTGCAGGGAACGGTTCCCTCCGGGAGTGTCGGAAATACCGGACGGAAGCCGCGGGTCTCCCCAGGGAGACTAGACAGAAGAGCGGCATAATTTTCCCGGCGGCGGCGGCAAATCCGCTCCAGGTCCGCATGGCGCATGACATACTCCGACTGGGGGTCCCCGCCGTAGCTGTCAAAAATTTGGCGCAGAAGCATCTCGCCCTCCCAGAAAGCGCCGTCCCCAGCAGGACCCAGATACGCCCGGCGCAGCTCCAGATGGCGCTGGTGGGGCGGGAGAGGCGTAGCGTCAAAAGCGCCGCTCCGTTTCAAAGCGAAGCCGCCGCAGCTGACGCCCATCCACTTGCGGAAGCTGCCGGCAGCGTAGTCGCACAACGGGTCAATGCCGCCGCTGGAAAAAAGGGAGTGGGTGGCGTCCTCCAGGATCACCACCCCGCGCTCCCGGCAGGCCCGGACAAAATCCCGGTCATAATTGCAGAAGCCGAAGTAGCCGCACAGGGACAGCACGCTGATGCTGTCCAGCTCCGCCGGGTCAAAACGGCAGCGCATTTCCCGGTCCACGCCGTAAAAACGGAGCTGATAGCCGGCCTTGACAAAGGGGGCCAGCACTGTCTCACAGGTGTAGCGGGGGACATAGGCCACCCGCTTTTGATCTGCGGCCTGAATATCCTCCAGACAGTAGTAAATGCCGCACCTGCCGGACATCATAAAGCGTAGGCCGCCGTCGGGAGGGCAGAGAGCTCCAAAGTACCCGTTGTCCTGTTCCAGTGTGCATTCTATGTCAAAGGAACCGCCAATTTTCCTCATATTTCCATTCCCCTCTCAAAGTCTTGTACTGCGGGCGCACAGTTTCGATGATAATTGTACTCCCAATATGGAACTATGTCAACAAAGCGGCTAAAAATTTTTTGTTGACAAAAAATCAAAATTGTTGACAAACCGGTGTGCAGCATAGTATAATGAACCAAATTTGCTGCGATCACACCAGGTTGATATGCAGCTATTTGACCAAGTTCAGTTTGAATAAGGAGGAAAAGGGAGGAAACTACATGCACAAGTATATCCTGAAGCGGCTGCTGATGCTGATCCCGGTCATTTTAGGCGTCACGTTCATTGTGTTCTTTATCCTGAATCTGTCGCCCGGCGACCCCGCGGCCATGATCCTGGGTGAACAGGCCACGGCGGAGGCTCTGGAGATGAAGCGGGAGGAACTGGGTCTGAACGACCCGCTTCTGGTCCGGTACTTCAACTATATGAAAGACCTGCTCCGGGGCGACATGGGCGTATCCTACCGCAACAGCATATCCGTCTGGGACCAGGTGATCGACCGGTTCCCCAACACAGTTGTGCTGGCTATAGCGGGCATCCTGGTGGCGCTGCTTATCGGCATACCGCTGGGGATCTTGTCCGCGAAAAAGCAGAACACCGTCATCGACAATATCTCCATGGTGCTGTCCCTCATCGGCGTATCCATGCCCAACTTCTGGTTCGGCCTGCTGGTGGTCATGCTGTTTGCCCTGAAACTGGGGTGGCTGCCCTCTCAGGGTATGGGCGAGGGCTTCGTTCCCCTGCTGCAGAGTCTGGTTCTGCCCGCGCTGACCCTGGGTACCGGCTCGGCGGGTACCATCGCCCGCATGACCCGCTCGTCCATGCTGGAGGTAATCCGGCAGGACTATATCTCCACCGCCCGCTCCAAGGGTGTGGATGAGCGGACAGTAACCTACCAGCACATGCTGCGCAACGCCCTCATTCCCATTATCACCGCCGTGGGCCTCCAGTTCGGTACCCTTCTGGGCGGCGCGATGCTGACGGAGACCGTGTTCTCCTGGCCCGGCCTGGGCCGCCTGATGGTGGAGAACATCAAATCCAAGGACATCCCCATGGTCCTGGGCTGCGTGGTGTTCCTGGCCACCATGTTTACGATTGTCAATCTGGTGGTGGATATCATCTATGCCTTCGTAGACCCCCGTATCAAATCGCTCTATAAGAAAGGACGGTGAACAGGATGAAGGCAGAAAAGACCGGGAAACAACAGAGATCTCTGTGGCAGGAAGCCTGGAGGCGGTTTAAGAAGAACAAGTCCGCCATGATTGGTCTGGCGTTCTTTGCGGCCCTGATTGTTATTGCCATTGCCACTCTGGTCATAGATTTTGCCACAGGCAACGAGTTCTATCAAAACTACGTCATCAACCAGGACCTGACCAGCCGGCTGAAGGGCCCCAGTATGGAGCACATCTTCGGTCAGGATGAATTTGGCCGGGACATGCTGCTGCGGATGATCTGGGCAGTACGCTACTCCCTGTTCATGGGCAGTATGTCCATTATTATTTCCCTTATTGTAGGGGGCATCCTGGGGGCCGTATCCGGATACTACGGCAAGGCCGTGGACGGTGTAATCATGCGGTGCATGGACATCCTGCTGGCCATCCCCTCCATGCTGCTGGCCACCGCCATTGTGGCGGCGCTGGGTACCAGCCTGGTCAACGTGCTCATTGCCATTGCCATATCTTATGTGCCTACCTTTGCCCGCACGGTGCGCGCCTCCGTGCTGACGGTGAAGGACCAGGAATTCATTGACGCGGCCCGTGCCATCGGCTGCCACGACGGGGAGATCATCTTCAAGTACATCATCCCCAACGCCATGGCCCCCATCATCGTCCAAGCCACGGTGGGTTTGGCAGGCGCGATTCTCTCCATCGCCGGTCTGTCCTTCCTGGGCCTGGGCATCCAGCCGCCCACGCCGGAGTGGGGCGCCATGCTCTCCAATGCCCGGACCTATATCCGCGACGCCTGGCATGTCACGGTCATTCCGGGCCTGGGCATCATGCTGACCATTCTGGCGCTGAACCTGATGGGCGACGGCCTGCGGGACGCGCTGGACCCCAGACTGAAGGATTGATCCGACCACGCTGTAGTAAAGGAGGGACCGCTTTAATATGTCAGAATTTCTGTTGGAAGTTAAGGATTTAAGCATCATCTACGCCACGGAGGACGGCGTGGTCCAGGCCCTGACCCATGCGAACGTCACCCTGCGCCAAGGGGAAACCCTGGGTCTGGTGGGGGAGACCGGCGCAGGCAAGACCACCCTGGCCCGCGGCATTATGCGTCTGATCCCCGACCCGCCGGGAAAGATTGTCTCCGGCCAGATCCTCTTCGATGGGACGGACCTGCTGCGTCTGCCGGCGAAGGAGATGCGCAAGTACCGGGGCCGCCAGATCTCCATGATCTTCCAGGACCCCATGACCAGCCTCAACCCTGTTATGACCGTAGGGGACCAAATTCGGGAGGTGATCATGACCCACCACCCGGAGATGTCCCGCCAGGACACGAAAAAGCACGCCGAGAACATGATGGAGATGGTGGGCATCACCTCCACCCGCTACGGCGACTACCCCCACCAGTTCTCTGGCGGCATGAAGCAGCGGGTGGTGATCGCCATCGCCCTGGCCGGCGAACCCCGGCTCCTCATTGCCGACGAGCCGACCACCGCCCTGGACGTGACCATTCAGGCCCAGGTGCTGGAGATGATACACGCCCTCAAGCGCAAGAGCAACACGGCCATGCTGCTCATCACCCATGATTTGGGCGTAGTGGCCCAGAACTGCGACAGCGTAGCCATCATCTACGCCGGTGAGATTGTGGAATACGGCACGCTGCGCCAGGTGTACAAGAACGTACTGCACCCCTATACGGAGGGGCTTTTCGGCTCTGTTCCCAGCCTGGAGGCCAACGCCCAGCGTCTGGCCGCTATCGAGGGCATGATGCCGGACCCCACCGCCTTGCCCAAGGGCTGCAAGTTCGTTGACCGCTGCAAATACGCCACAGACCGCTGCCGGACAGAATCCCCCCGGCTGCTGGAGATGGAGGACGGCCACAAGGCCCGCTGCTTCCGCTATGAGGACAGGGAGGTGAAGCGCCATGGCTGAGATTTTACGGGTTGAACACCTGCAAAAATACTTCCCTGTACCGGACGGAATGCTCCATGCGGTGGACGACGTCAGTTTTACCATCCATGCGGGCAAAACCCTGGGCGTGGTAGGCGAGTCCGGCTGCGGAAAGTCCACCATGGGCCGGGCTATCCTGCGCCTCCACGAACCCACCGGCGGCAAGGTGTTCTTCCAGGGCCGGGACGTGCTGGCCCTGAGCGCCCAGGAGATGAAGGAGCTGCGCCGGGAGATGCAGATCATCTTCCAGGACCCCTTTGCCTCCCTCAACCCCCGCATGACCGTCAGCGAAGCGATTGCCGCCCCCCTCATTGTCCAGAAGCTCTATAACCGCCGGGACAAGGAGGGCATTAACAAGCGGGTGCGGGAAATTATGGACATGGCCGGTCTGGCCCAACGCCTCATCAACACCTATCCCCACGAGCTGGACGGAGGCCGCCGCCAGCGCATCGGTATCGCCCGCGCGCTGGCCCTGAATCCCAAGTTTGTGGTCTGCGACGAACCGGTGTCCGCCCTGGACGTGTCCATTCAGGCCCAGATCCTCAATCTGATGCAGGATTTGCAGGATGAGCTGGACCTGACCTACCTCTTTATCACCCACGACCTGTCTGTGGTCAAGTATATCTCCAACGACATTCTGGTCATGTATCTGGGCCAGATGGTGGAGAAGGCCCCGGCGGAGAAGCTATTCGAGAAGCCTATGCACCCCTACACCCAGGCGCTGCTCTCCGCCATCCCCGTGCCGGACCCGGACCGTCCCATGAGCCGGATCACCATGAAGGGGGAGATCACCTCTCCGGTGAACCCGGAAAAGGGCTGCCGCTTCGCCAAGCGGTGCCCCCACGCCACCGCCGCCTGTACCCAGCAGGACATGAAGCTGACTGAGCAGGAGCCCGGCCACTTTGTCACCTGCCTGCGCCTGCAGAGAGGCGAGCTTTAAGGTCACAGCCCCGCTGCGGTCCAGCCGCCCTGGGGTTATGATAGACAGCAAGACACAACATTCAGAAAATGGAGGAAAAAACATGAAAAAGCGTCCCACACGCATCCTGGCGCTTGCGCTGGTTATGCTGAGCATCCTCTCCCTCGCCGCCTGCGGCGGCAATGGAGGCGGCAACGCGGGCAATGGAGGCGGCGCAGCCTCCGGCAGCGCCGGAGATTCCGGTTCCGCAGCCCCTGCGGGCTACAAGGACACCCTCGTCTGGGCGCAGGGCGCCGACGTGACCAGTCTGGACCCCCATCAGGGCAAGGAGACTCCAGCGGTGGAAGTCACCTGCCAGATTTTCGACACCCTGCTGGTTGTGGACCCGGAGACCAATGAGCTGGTTCCCCAGATCGCTGAGAGCTGGGAGCAGACCGACGAGCTGACCTATGTCTTCAAAATCCGCGAGGGCATCAAGTTCCACGACGGCAGCGACCTGACCCCTGCCGACGTCAAGTTCTCCCTGGAGCGGGCCATCAACTCCGCCGCTGTCTCCTATATCGTGGACTTTATTGACACGATTACTGACAACGGCGACGGCACCGTCACCATCAAGACCAAGAACCCCTACGCCCCCGCCCTGCGCAACCTGGCCATCCCCTTTGCGGCCATCGTACCCCAGGCCGTGGTGGAGGCGGATGAGGAGCATTTCATCCTCAATCCTGTTGGTTCCGGTCCTTACAAGTTCGTGGAGTGGAAGCAGGGCGACCATGTGACCATGGAGGCTTTTGACGGCTACTACGCCGGCAAGGCGGAAACCCAGAACCTCATTATGCGGGTTATTCCTGAGACCTCCCAGCGTTCCATCGCCCTGGAGACCGGCGAGATCGACCTGGCCTATGACCTGGCTGTCAACGACGTGCCTAAGGTGGAAGAAAACCCCGATCTCACCGCCTACGTGGTTCCCTCTCTCACCTGCTGGTATATCTCTATGAACATGAACAAGGCCCCCTTCGACAACCCCAAGGTCCGCGAGGCCATCGACATGGCGATTGACCGTCAGCTTATCATCGACACCCTCAATAACGGCGTAGGCGAGCCAGCCGACGCCATCATTGCCCCCGGCGTGTTCGGCTACTACTCCACCGGCGTGACCGAGTACAACCCTGAGCGGGCCAAGGAGCTGCTGGCCGAGGCCGGCTATGCCAACGGCTTTACCACCTCCCTGTGGGTCAACGACAACCAGTCCCGCATAGAGATGTGCCAGGCAATCCAGGAGATGCTCCGTCAGATCGGCGTTGAGTGCTCTGTCGAGGTCCTGGAGTTCGGCAGCTATATCAGCCGTACCAGCGCCGGCGAGCACGACATGGGCTACTTCGGCTGGACCACCTCCAGCGCCGATGCCGATTACAGCTACTACTCCCTGGAGCACTCCAGCCAGCAGGGCGCGCCCGGCAACCGCAGCTTCATCGGCGACCCGGAGGTGGACAAGCTGATTGAAGACGCCCGTTCCACCAGCGACGAGGCCGCCCGCAAGGATCTCTATCAGCAGCTGGCGATCAAGCTGGATGAGATTCACAACAACGCCCCCGTCTTCTACAACGCCATCAACGTAGGCGCCAGCAATGGCGTGGAGGGCTTTGTCATGGACCCCAACGGCTATCACAATCTGCATACTGTCAAAGTCGCCCAGTAACCAACAATCATTTTTCGGGCTGCTGGCTTTCCGCCGGCAGCCCGGCTTTTATGGAGGAGATTGCAACATGAGACTTTCCCACATGACCTGGCCCCAGGTCCAGACCTACTTTGAAAAGAGCGATATGGCGCTGCTGAGCATCGGCAGCATTGAGAGCCATGGCCGGCATATGCCGCTGGGTACGGATACCATTATCCCTGAGCATCTGCTGGAGAAGATTGAACAAAAGAGCGATGTGCTCATTGTCCCCACCATCCCCTTCGGCGCTTGCCAGAGCCTGGCGCCCTACCCCGGCACCATTGATATCGACAACGAGATTCTCTATCTCTTCTGCAAGCAGATTTTTGAGAGCCTTTACAATCACGGCGCACGGAAGTTCGTCTTCCTCAACGGGCACGGCGGCAATATCAAGATGATTGAGCGGCTGGGCCTGGAGTTTGAAAAGCGGGGCTGTCTGGTAGCGGCCCTCAACTGGTGGCTGATGGCCTGGGATATGAACCCGGCGTGGAAGGGCGGCCACGGCGGCGGCGAGGAGACTGCGGCTATTCTGGGCATCGACCCGTCTCTGGTGGACAAGAGCGAGATCGGCGGGGAGCTGAAGCTCTTTGACCTGACCGACAAGCTGAAGGCCACCGGATTCCGCTCTGTGGAATACAAGGGCGTGTCTGTGGACATTATGCGCAGCACTCCCCACGTCACCGACAGCGGCTGGATTGGGCCGGACCACCCCAATACCGCCACCGAGGAGTGGGGCCGGGAGATGCTCCAGACCTGCGCGGACTACATTGCGGACTTTATGGAGGAATTCAAGAAGGTCCAGTTGAGCTGAGAAGGAGGAAAACAAGAAGATGATGAATAAAGAACAGACCCTGGAGATGATCGCCGCCATCTCCAACGCCAACGGCGCGCCGGGTTTTGAAGACGAAGTGGTGAACGCGATTCTTCCCTATGCCAGAGAGCTTGGGGAGACGGAGACAGACCGTATGCGGAACCTGTTTATCCGCCGGAAGGAGAACAAGGGAAACCGGCCTGTGGTGCAGCTGGACGCCCACAGCGACGAGGTGGGCTTTATGGTCCAGGCCATCTGTCCCAACGGAACCCTGCGGATCATCCCTCTGGGCGGGTGGGTCAGCCACAACGTCCCCGCCCACAAGGTTTGGGTACGGAACCGGGAGGGGGCATATATCCCCGGCCTCACCGCCAGCAAGCCCCCCCACTTCATGAGCCAGCAGGAGCGGAACGCGCCGCTGGAGATCAGCAGCATCACCGTGGACGTGGGCGCGACCTCCCAGCAGGAGGCGGCGGAGGTCTTCGGCGTGCGCATCGGCGAGCCGGTGACGCCGGACGTGACCTTCACCTACTCGGAAAAGAGCGACCTCATGGTGGGCAAGAGCTTTGACTGTCGTTTAGGCTGCGCGTCCATTGTGAAGACCCTGGACGTACTGCGGGGCGAGGAGCTGCATGTAGACGTGGTGGGCGCCTGCGCCGCCCAGGAGGAGGTGGGGACCCGCGGCGCCACCGTGACCGCCCAGGTTATCCAGCCCGACATTGCCATCATTTTCGAGGGCTGTCCGGCGGACGACACCTGCGTGGAGCCCTACATGGTCCAGACCGCCATCAAGCGTGGACCTATGCTCCGGCATGTGGACGCCCGTATGATTACCAATCCCAGATACCAGCGGTATGCCCTGGATTTGGCGGAGAAGCTGGACATTCCCGTTCAGGAGGCGGTCAGAGCTGCCGGGTCCACCAACGGCGCGGTCATCCATCTTACCGGCAGAGGGGTCCCCGCCATTGTCATCGGCGTGCCGGTCCGGTATGCCCATACCCACTATGGCATGTCCGCCTATGCAGACTTTGATAACGGCGTGAAACTGGCCTGTGAAATCCTCCGGCGGATGGACCGGGAACTGATTGAGAGCTTCTAATAGGAGCCGCAGAAATGGCCTGCTGCACGCGCAAAAGGGTTCACGGATGCCGTGAACCCTTTTTTCATATTGCAAATATTTTCCCACAAACCCCGCTGCCGCACTTTTGAAAAACAGCAGCTCCTCTCTCTGCCGGTAGACCAGCGGATACGCCGCGTTGGGAACCGCGGCACAGAGCAATCCCTTCAGCAAAAACGGCCCCAAACCTCCGCCAAGCGCACGGCACAGCAGCCATGTCATGCCCCTGGCGGCGGCAGTGACGCGCTCCCGCAAATAGTCCTCCACGTTATACACGGGTACGACCACGCTGATCAACGGTTTTTCCATCCCCGCCTCCTCACTCCATGACCTGCCTGTAAAACTCCGCCAGACGCTCGTGCATCCGGCGGACGCTGAAGCTCTGTTCCATTTTTTCCCGGTTCTTTTCCGACATGCGCCTGAGCGTCGCCCCATCGCCGCTGCACCGCAGCAGCGCGTCCGCCAGCGCGGAAATGTCGCCGGGCTTTATCAGGATGCCGTTTTCCTCCCCGACCACCTCCGGAATCGCGCCCACATCGGCGCTGATAATGGCCTTGCCCGCCGCCATTCCCTCCAGAATCGCCATCGGCAGTCCCTCGTGATAGGAGGGTAGAACCAGAGTGGCGGCGTCCCGCAGCCGCCGCAGCTTTTCCCCTCCGTCGATCCAGCCCGGCACAGAGATGTTCTGTTCCAGCCCCTTCTCCGCCACCAAGGCCCGGACCTCCTCCACCTCGCCGTCTCCCGCCAGGCAGACGGACAGCGACGGATTCTGCCGGACAGCCAGCTCCACGGCAAGGATGAGGGCATAGGTCCCCTTCCGTACGCCCAGCCTGCCCAGCATCAGAAACGAGTTCCGGTGCGCCTCCGGGTCCGAGACCGCCTCCCGGTACCGCGCCGTGTCGATCCCGTTATACAGCGTCTCGCAGGCCCGCATGGAAAACCGGCTCTCCAGCTCCCGCTTCCAGCTTCCGGACATGGCAAGTACCAGGTCCGCCTGTTGGAAAAAATTATCTGCAATCCTCTGCCTGCGGTCATCCAGCCCATCATAAAACACCAGATATTCCGCGCCGTGGATATGGACCACCGCTTTTTTCCCCGCCCTTTTTATCGCCCGCAAGTAGATGTTTTTGCGGAACGTACTGCCCCGCGCCGCCGTATGGATGTGGAACAGGCTGTATTTCCGGAAGCACGTTAAAAAGCGGATATAGCCGCAAATGGAGTACAGCAGGCGGACAGGCAGGCTCCCGTCTATGTACGAGGGAAAGCTGCTGATCTCAAATTCCCGGCCCAGGACCTCGCTCTCCCGGATGTCCCGGATGACCTGGGACATCCCGCCGTGGGCGCGGCTCTCGCTAGGACCAATTTGCAAAATCTTCATCAAGCCCTCCTGTCTACAGCGAGCGGATATATCCGTCCAGGGACGCCAGGAATGTATCCGTATTGGAGTGAAATGCCTGAAAGCTGTGGGCGTTGAGGTCCCCCAGGACCTCAGTGGTCATCCACATGCTCCCCGTATCGGGCCAGCCGGGGAACGACTACCGTCTTCTTTCCCCGCTTCACGGCGTCCACCATCGTGCCCGCGCCGCCGTGAGTGATGAGGACTGTGCAGTTTTCCATCCATTCGGCAAAAAGCTCCGGCTCGCAGAATGCCTGGCGGCGGCAGGCGGGGACATGCCTGCTGGCGCCGGTCTGGATGAATACCTCCTCCGCAAGCAGCTGTTCGCGGACCATCTGGTCTACTTTTTAATCAGACGGTCAAAGGGAAACTTCTGCGACCCGACTGTTACAAATATCATTCCATTCACCTCAGTAAACGCCGCCGGTATACACGGCCTTCAGAAGTCCGCATAGGAGTTTCCATCTGCGCCGTCTTGGGCTGGCGGTTTTGACTGTCCCGCCCGCTTTTTTCTGCATACGCAAACCTCCTCGCCCCGTAGGCGTCTGTATACAAAAGGCTGCTGGGGATGCTCCTGGAGCCAAATCCCTGCTTCTACATATTTCCGCAGCTTTCTGTACGGGATATGTCCGTGACTGAAGCAGACCGTGAAATAGTCCCCGCAGTCAAGGCGGTACCGCTCCTCGTCAGCGTACGCAAGGACCCGTAATCTTTTGGACCTGCGGTGGCACAGGATTTGAAAATAAAAGCCGGCAGTTGTTTTCAGAGCGGCTGCACGGATTTCTTTCTCGGTAGGAAAGTTCCTCTGTAATCGTCCAATTTTCACACAAACGCCCTCTTTCATCATTATGGTCCACAGGGATTCACATACAGCGCGGCTACATCCCCTCTCTGCGGAACACAAGCTCAGACGGTCTGAAAAATCAGTTTCCAGTCCAGCAGCCAGCTCTGCTCCTGTTGGGGGAGTTCGTCCAAACCGGCAGAGCGTAAAAAACGTCCGAAACGGGTAATACGCGATCTCGGAACTTATAGAGGCGGAACGGCTTTCCGTCTTTGCCGCAGCGGATTTGTGAAAAAAACGGGACCGCCTTGGGGATCGTCGATTACTACCGCCAGAGCAATCAGCAACAGTAGCGGGGAGAGCAGCGCCAAAGCTAACGCCGACAGTACAAAGTCCTGCGCCCGCTTGACGCATAAATATGTACGCTTTTTTTCTGTCAGCCGGGCCTTCTCTGCCGATATCCCGTCCTTGACTGCCATCTCACCGCCCCCCTCGCGACGCAGCTGTTGAAAATACTTCGTAAAATGAGCCTGGCTCTCATTGGAGACCACTTTTTAGTAATAATGTGTACTTTCCTGTAAGGTATTTTTGATGAAAATTTTCTTCAGAAAAGTCTTGCAAAATCAAGTGTTTTCTGATAAAATGTAGTCAAAGTAAAATAGCGGCGCAATTTACAGGAAAGTACACATTTCTGTAAATTGCGCCGTTACAATGTTCTGCGCCGGGAGTTTGCTCTCCCTGCCGGTCTGGAGCGGCAAAGTCAGACGCGAATCCCGGTGAGCGAATTGGTTTCTTACGAAAACCTTTAATTGGATAAGAGCGTCAATTATATTTATCCATTGCAATTTTAGCGCTCTTGACAATTTCCGAAATAATTTTGGCCTGCGGTGGTGAGCAGGCATCCAGCACCGTCTGGATTTCGTGCAGCGCGGATTCCTTTTGAAAATGGTAGGAATCGAATAGCAGTTCATCTGTGGTTGTGTGCAGCGCCTGCGCGATATGAACCAGCACCGGCAGGCTTAATTTGGTATTGCCTGTCTCAATATGGCTCATATGCGTCGTTGAGATATTGACTCGCTCCGCCAGCTGTTCCTGGGATAAACTCTGTATTTTTCGGAATCTGCGGATTCTCTGACCAATTTCGTAATAATTCAACTTGCCACCGCCTATACAATTAAATTTTGCTTGAATTATATAGGCTAGTATGGTATACTTGAATAAATTATATAGGCTATTTTATGTCTACATAGTTAAATTCTTGAAAGGGTCTGGTAAAATGCAAAGATTTGTTTCACTTCTGTTATCCTGTTTTTTGCTTTTGCAGCTCTGTGCCTGCGGCATTCAGGATAAAAAACTGTTTCACGGAGCAGGGAAGCTGTCTGAATATGCTGACAGCGCAGCCGTTCGGCAGGATGGCGGCTTCTCCCTGACAGAACGGGACTACAGAGTGATTGAGAAAGCCGCGCTCTACGATCTGCGGCGTCTGATCCAGAGCAGCGGCAAGGAGACGTATACGCGGGAAGAGCTGTGCGGCCTGCTGGACACCATTGCCGACCTGAAAAATATTCCCTAAAGGGACATGCTCTGAAAGCGCGGCAAAAACCGCCCCTATTCCAGTCGTTTTCTGGAATAGGGGCGATACATATTTCTGCTTATTGCGCAGGCTTTATAATCAGATTTATCAGCTTGTTTTTCACATGGATGACCTTGACAATCTCCATGCCCTCCAGAGCGCGGGCGACTTTATCTACCTGCCGTGCGGCCTCCACGACCGCCGCTTCCTCGCTGTCCACCGGCACGGTGACGGTACCCCGCAGCTTACCCTTGACCTGCACGGCCATATCCACCGTGGAAGCTACCGTCTTGCTCTCGTCGTACACGGGCCAGGACATCTGACAGATCATTTTACCGGTCTCCCCTGCAAAGCCCAGCATCTCCCACAGCTCCTCGCTGATATGGGGCGCAAAGGGACTGAGCAGCAGCAGCAGCGTGCGCATATCGCCCTTGGAACAGCCGTTGGCATAGAAGTCGTTGACCAGGGCCATCATGGCGGCAATGGCGGTGTTGAACTTCATGGCCTCAATGTCGTCCGCCACCTTCTTGATGGTCTTATGGATGCCGGCTACATTGGCGGGGGTGTACTCCAGACTCTCGCCGCAGCTCTCAGCCAGATTCCAGATACGGTCCAGAAACCTTTTGCAGCCCTTCACCGCGTTGGTCTGCCAGGGAGCGGCCTTCTCGAAATCGCCCAGGAACATGATATACACCCGCATGGTGTCTGCGCCGAATTCCGCCACCACATCGTCTGGATTGACAACATTGCCCAGGGACTTGGACATCTTCACGATAGGATGCTCGGCCATCTCGCCGTACTTCTCCACCAGCTTTTTCCGCGCAGCGGCCTCACTGCCGCACTCCTCCAGCAGCGTTTTCTGCTCCTCTTCGGGCAAATTGGCGAAGCTGTGGGGGTTCAGGCCCAGAATCATACCGTGGCTGGTCCGCTTCTGGTACGGTTCCTTGGTGGGGACGACGCCGATATCGTAGAGGAACTTGTGCCAGAACCGGCTGTAGAGCAGATGCAGGGTGGTGTGCTCCATACCGCCGTTGTACCAGTCGATAGGGGACCAGTAGTCCAACGCCTCTTTAGAGGCCAGCGCCTTGTCGTTGTTGGGGTCCATATACCGCAGGAAATACCAGCTGGAACCGGCCCATTGCGGCATGGTGTCAGTCTCCCGGCGGGCCGGACCGCCGCAGCAGGGACAGGTGGTGTTGACCCAGCCGGTCATTTTGCTCAGGGGACTCTCGCCGTCGTCGGTAGGCTCGTAGCTCTCCACCTCCGGCAGCAACAGGGGCAGCTGGTCCTCCGGCAGGGGCTGCCAACCGCATTTCTCACACCAGACCATAGGGATCGGTTCGCCCCAGTAGCGCTGGCGGGAGAAGACCCAGTCCCGCAGCTTATAGTTGACCTTCGCTTCGCCCAGCCCCTTCTCCTCCAGCCACTTGGTAATGACGGGGATGGCGTCCTTGACAGTGAGGCCGTTGAGGAACGCAGAGTTGACCAGAATGCCGGTGTCATCCTTAGCGGTAAAGGCGGCCTTCTGCACATCCTCCCCGCCGGATACAACCTCAATAATCTCACAGCCGTACTTCTTTGCAAATTCCCAGTCCCGCTCGTCATGGGCCGGGACCGCCATAATCGCCCCCGTGCCGTAGGTGGACAGGACATAGTCGGAAATATAGATGGGCAGTTTCCGGCCATTGACCGGATTGATTGCCTGCACGCCGTCCAGACAAACGCCGGTTTTTTCCTTATTCAGTTCTGTCCGCTCCAAGTCGCTCTTGGAAGCGGCGGCGCGCTGGTAGGCTGCAATCTCCTCCTGATTTTTCAGCTGGGGCATCCACTTTTTTACCAGCTCGTGCTCCGGCGAGAGCACCATATACGTTGCGCCGAAAAGAGTGTCGGGCCGGGTGGTAAAGACAATGATCTCGTCTCCGGTATCCGCCTGGAAGGTAACTTCCGCACCGGTGGAGCGGCCAATCCAATTCTTCTGCTGAATCTTTACCCGCTCAATGAAGTCCAACTCGTCCAGGTCGTCAATGAGCCGCTGGGCGTATTGGGTGATGCGCAGCATCCACTGGCTCTTTTCCTTCCGGATGACGGGGCTGCCGCAGCGTTCGCAGACGCCTTCCACCACCTCTTCGTTTGCTAGCACGCATTTGCAGGAGGTACACCAGTTCACAGGCATGGTGGCCTTATAGGCCAGGCCGTTTTTATAGAGCTGGAGGAAAATCCACTGGGTCCATTTGTAGTAATTGGGGTCGGTGGTATCCACCACACGGTCCCAGTCGAAGCCGAAGCCCAGCATTTTCAGTTGGCTGGTAAAGTGGGCGATATTGTTTTTCGTCACAATGGCGGGATGGACGTGGTTCTGGATGGCATAGTTTTCCGTCGGCAGTCCGAAGGCGTCGAAGCCGATGGGGAAAAGCACATTATAACCGTCCATCCGCTTTTTCCGGGTGACGATGTCCATAGCAGTATAGGGCCTCGGGTGGCCTACATGGAGGCCCTGGCCGGAGGGATACGGGAATTCCACCAGGCCGAAAAACTTGGGCTGATCGCTGCGGCTGGCGGCGGAGTAGACTTTTGCCTCTTCCCAACGCTGCTGCCATTTGGGTTCAATGCTTGCAAAATCGTATTTCAAAACTAATCACACCTTTTTTCTATGTTGTCCGGCACTCCTCCGGCAATTTCCATACCGGGTCATTATATCGGATTTTCCCCCAGAATGCAAGCGCTGATTTGTTGTGTCCCAGAGCAACAGCATTTGAAATTTATCGAAAAAGAGATATAATGAGGGATATGGAACTAGGACTTGTTTGAAAAATAAAAGATGCACAAAAGGGAAAAGAGTAGTATGATAAGGGCATGGAAAAATATGAAAATTATGATGTAACAGATGAACAATGGAAGCGAATTCAGCCAATGCTGCCGCCGGAATACACGGGGAAGAAAGGACGCCCAAGAAAAGACAACCGGACTATGCTCAACGAATGCTTTGGATGAATCACAGCGGAGCGCAATGGAGACAGCTGCCAGAGCGTTATGGCCCATGGCAAAGCGTCTATGCACGATTCGCCAAATGGCGGG
>JAAWQS010000066.1 GCA_022800665.1 Oscillospiraceae bacterium | reverse complement strand
GGCCCTGGGCCGTCCCATGGTCCTCAGCTGCACCGACGTGGAGGCCATGAAGGCCGGCGTCGAGGCCGCCGCGGGCTGCGACATCATTGTCAACGGCGCGGATGCCGGCAACTTTGCCGACATGAGCGCAATTGCCGCTGGCGCAAAGGCCCTGCTGGGCGTTCGCGCCGAGAGCCTGGAGCAGCTCCACGAGGTGGTGGAGAAGCTGGAGGCCGCCGGCAACAAGAACCTGATTCTGGACGTGGGCGAGGCCTCTATCAAGGACGCCTATGCCAACGCCGTGCAGATCCGCCGGGCCGCGCTGAAGGATGGCGACCGTACCTTCGGCTATCCCTCCATCGTCAATGTGGCCGCGCTGTCCAACGGCGACGCCCACCTGGAGGCCGCCCTGCTGAGCCTGTTTACCTGCAAATACGGCTCTATCGTTGTCTGCTCCGAGATGACCTACGCCAAGGCCCTGCCTCTGTACGGCCTGCGTCAGAACATCTTCACCGACCCCCAGAAGCCCATGAAGGTCACTCCGGGCATCTATCCCATCAACGGCGCGGACGAGAACAGCCCCTGCTGCCTGACCGTGGACTTTGCCCTGACCTACTTCCTGGTCTCCGGCGAGCTGGAGCGCAGCAAGATGCCCGTCAACCTGCTCATCACCGACGCATCCGGCATGTCCGTGCTGACCGCCTGGGCCGCCGGCAAGTTCTCCAGCTCCTCCATCAAGAAGTTCTTTGACGAGTACGATGTGGCGGGCAAGATCAAGAACCGCGCCCTGATTATCCCCGGCAAGGTGGCCGTGATGAAGGGCGAGATTCAGGATAAGCTGCCTGACTGGAGCGTCATCGTCGGCACCACCGAGGCGGTGCAGCTGGTGAAGTACCTGCGGGACGAGGAGTGGAAGAAGAGCTACGTGGACAAGAACGCAGCCGCGGCTCCCGCCGCCGGCGCAGCCGAGCCCGCTCCCGCACCGAAGAAGGTTATGCCCGCGCCTCCCATTGTGGTCAACGGTCCCTACGAGATCGACGGCAAGCCGGTGATTTACAAGGGCCACGATCCCAACGCCCAGACCTTCGTCACCATCGGCGAGCGCATCCACTGCATCAGCCCCGCCATCCGCAAGGCGATGGATACCTACGACGAGGCCCCCATCCTCAAGCGCGCTGCCGAGCAGATTGCCGCCGGCGCGACCTATCTGGACGTCAACATCGGGCCTGCCGAGTCCAACGGTCCTGAGCTGATGACCTGGGCGGTCCAGCTGTTGCAGCAGAACTTCAACAACGTGCCTCTGGCTCTGGACACCGCCAACATGGCCGCTATTGAGGCCGGTATCAAGGTGTACAACCGCACCAACGGCAAGCCCATCGTCAACTCCGCCGACGCCGGCAGCCGTATCGGCTATATCGACCTGGCCGCGGCCAACGACGCCATCGTCATCGCCCTCTGCTCCGCCGACGGAATCGCCAAGGACAACGAGGAGCGGATGATGCACTGCCACAACATGCTGGAGCGGGGCATGAGCCACGGCATGGAGGCTGACGACCTGTGGTTTGACCCCCTGTTCCTGGTGGTCAAGGGAATGCAGGATAAGCAGATGGACGTGCTCAACGCCATCCGCGCTTTCTCCGACGAGGGACTGAAGTCCACCGGCGGTCTGTCCAACAACTCCAACGGTATGCCCAAGCACATCCGTCCCATTATGGACTCCGCTATGGTGGCGATGTGCATGATGCAGGGTCTGACCTCCGCCATCGTCAACCCCTGCGACCAGCGTCTGATGGAGACCATCAAGAGTTGCGATATTATCAAGAACCACAACCTGTACGCGGATTCCTACCTGGAAATCTAAGGCGTATCTGCATGATACAAACAGCAGCGGCTGGCTCTCACAGGAGTCAGCCGCTGCTGTTATTTTTTCTAAGGAACAGTATGAATATTGGGGGGAGCAGGCAGCAAATGGGGTTAAACGATGGATTTGCCCAATTCGTATGCCGCAGATATTTCCGGCCTGCCCTCGATATCCCCTATGGACATGACGCCGCCGCAGAGAACTTTACCAAGATTTTCCCACTGCAAATGGACCATCAAATGGTCGTAGTAGCGGGCCGCGTCATCAAAATCATGTCCTTCCGCAGCCATCAGGAGGGCAGACGCCCGGCCATGCCCTCTGAGAAGGTTTTCGCCGCCTTCCTCCAGGGCGAACAGGCGGTCAACCGCTGTCCTGAGCTGCCCGCTCATGTTCCAGTAATACAGCGGGGTGGCCAGCACGATAACATCGCACGTTTTTACCGCGGGATAGATTTGGTCCATGCCGTCCCTTTGGACGCAGGGGGACTCGTTTCCACTGTGTCCGCCGAAACAGCCTCTGCAGCCATGAATGGACAGGTCGCTTAGGTGGAACTCGACGACAGTATGCCCGGCGCTTTCCGCGCCTTCCCGGAACGCTCTGGTTAATGCGCTGGTGTTTCCCTTTTTCCGTGGGCTTCCGTTCAGAATAACGATGCTCTTTCCCATAGCCTTTCCGCCTCCTTAAAATTTTTCCGCAAGGGCTGCGGCCTGCCTGCAGCCGTCCGTCTTATCAATGTCCCCCGCTTTCAGTACGCCAGGGATCAGTACTTCGCCTGCCATCGTCCATTTCAGCAGCGCGGCGGAACGCTCCAGGGGAATGCGGACGCCGTCCAGGACTGTCATATCGTCCTCCTCGCAACAGGCGATAAGGCCGCACGCCTTGCCCGCAATATCTCTGCCGCCCACAACGAAGGAAAACAGCTTATCAATTACGCCCTTCACTTGGGCAGGGATGGAATACCAATAGACTGGCATCGTAAAGACAACGGCATCCGCTTCCAGGACAGCCGGAGCTATGGTATTGAAGTCATCGTCGAAGGAACAAGCTTTCCCGGTCTGGAAGCAGGTTTCGCAGGCGCGGCATCCGCCTGTTTTCATCATAGCGGCATCAAAGCGGACGACTTGATGTCCCTTGGCTTCAGCAGCCTGGATAAAGGCATCCGTCATGGCAAAACTGTTGCCTTTTTTACGGGGACTGCCCGTAATGACTACAATTTTCTTGCTCATAAAACACATTCTCCCTGTTAGAAAATTTTCAGCCGCCTTGACTTCGTCTGCAGCTTGTATTATTATCATAACATGGATAGACAAAAAAGCAAGTACGCACCTTTACGTGCGGTACTAACCCGGAGGAAAGTATATGTCAGAACGATGCATTTCACAGGAGAACCTCTGCGATACAGGCTTCAGCTATACCCTCTCCCTCATCAACGGCAAATACAAGATGACCATTCTCTATACCCTGATGGAATTTGGGACCGTGCGGTTCAATGAGCTGCAGAAATATATTGGAAGCATTTCCTATAAAACGCTCAGCGCGACATTGAAAGAGCTGGAGGCAGACCGCCTGGTCCACCGGGAAGAATATCCGCAAATCCCGCCCAAAGTTGAATACAGCCTGACCAGCCGGGGAAAATCCTTGATCCCTATTCTGGACGGTCTGTGCGAGTGGGGAGAGAAAAACCGGCTCTGACAGAAAAAGCCGTTCCGGCAACAAAGAAATGACAACATTTTCCCACAGGACAGGTCTATACTAGGCATGACCGGGAGCGAGGCTCCCACGGAAGGAGGAACCGGAATGGTCATTTACCTGGATATGGCCTTTTTGCTCAACTGTCTCAGCGACGGCGCGGCCCTCTATGTGACGGCCCAGATGTCCGGACTGCCGGTGCGCCGCCGCCGTCTGTTGCTGGCGTCCGCCGCCGGGGGTACATACGGCGTGTTGTGCGCCATCCCATCCATCCGCTTTGCGGCGTCGTTCTTCCCGCAGCTGGCGGCGGCGGCGCTGCTGGTACGGCTGGCCTTTGGACGGCAGAAGGCGTTTTTCCGCCACTTCCTCCTGTTTTTCATGCTCTCCTGCACCATGGGCGGCGTACTGCTGGCCGCAGGCAGGCTGCTGCGGGAAAACGGCGGGCTGGAACTGCTGGGACAACTGAACTGGAGCGTCTTTTTTCTCGCGGGGGGCGTCTGCTTTATGACGCTGGCCGTGCTCTTCCAGGGCGGGACGCGGCACGCGGCGGCGGGACATCTGTGCCGGGGGACTGTGGAGCTGCGCGGGAACCGTGCGCCGCTGACGGTGCTGCTGGACACAGGCCACACCCTCACCGACGGCGGACGCCCGGTGCTGACAGTCCATTACGCCGCCCTGGACCCCCTCTGGACCCCCAGGGAGCGGGCGGTCCTCAGCCGCCTGGAGGCGGACGGTCCGGCCCGGTGCCTGGAGCGGCTGGAGGATGTGCGTTTCCGTCTCCTGCCCTATCAGGCGGTGGGGGTCAGCGGCGGACTGCTGCTGTGCTTCCGGGCGGAGCAGGTGCGGCTGGACGGACAGGAGCTGGGCGCGCTGACCGTGGCGTTATCCCCCACGGAGGTCTCGGACGGCGGCGGATATCATGGGCTGTGGGGCGGAGAAAGGGAGGAAAGTCATGCTGCATAACATCCAACGGCGGCTGTGGGGCCTGCTGCTCCGGCTGGGGCTGGTAAAGCCGGGGAAAATTTTGTACATCGGCGGCAGCGATACCCTTCCGCCGCCCCTGAGCCGGGAGGAGGAAGCGGAACTGCTCTCCCGCCTGGGCAGCGGGGAGGAAACGGTGCGCCAGACCCTCATCGAGCGGAACCTCCGGCTGGTGGTGTATATCGCCAAGCGGTTTGAGAACACAGGAATCAATATTGAGGACTTGATCTCCATCGGCACCATCGGTCTCATCAAGGCCATCAACACCTATAAGACGGACAAGAACATCAAATTGGCTACCTATGCCAGCCGGTGCATTGAGAACGAGATTTTGATGTACCTGCGGAAAAACTCCTCCCAGCGCAGCGAGGTCAGTCTGGACGAACCGCTCAATACAGACTGGGACGGCAATGAGCTGCTGCTGTGCGATGTATTGGGGACGGATGCGGACACGGTGATGCGGCCCATTGAGGACGACGTGGACCGGCAGCTGCTGAGCGCGGCCATTGGGAAGCTGTCGGAACGGGAGCAGGAGATTATTGTCCTGCGCTTTGGTCTGCGGGGCCACCGGGAGCAGACCCAGAAGGAGGTGGCGGACCGGCTGGGAATCTCGCAGTCGTACATATCCCGGCTGGAGAAACGGATTATCAACCGGCTGAAGCGGGAAATTCTCAAGATGAGTTAGCGGTGAAATTTCCTCCAAATACTTTACAGGCGGCGGGAAACGTGTTATAATGCCTCCCGACTGGTTTCCACACCCAGTCCAAGCACAGGGCGGCCCCTGTGTTCGTTCGGCAGGCCGGGCTTGGCGTTCCGGCCCTGACCGTTCTCTAAACAAAAAATGGAGGTTCTCAACATGAAAACGCTTGCTGTCCGCCAAATCACCCTGGCCGCCATCGTCGGCGCGCTGTACGTCACCATGAGCTATTTCAGCAACATCTTCGGCCTGTCCTATGGGTACATTCAGTGCCGCTTTTCCGAGGCGCTGACCGTACTGCCCTTCCTCTGTCCCAGCACAACCTGGGGCCTGTTTGTGGGCTGTATCATCACCAACATACTCAGCCCCTATGGCGCGATGGACCTGATTTTCGGCTCCCTGGCCACCCTTCTGGCCGGACTGCTTACCGCCCGGTGCAAAAACAAGTGGCTGGCCCCTTTGCCCCCGGTGCTGTGCAACGGTTTAATCATTGGCGGTATGATTTCCTTTCAGGAGGTGGGCTTCACCAGCGCGTTTCCGGCGGCGTTTGCTTTTAACGCATGCACGGTAGCCGTAGGGGAAGCGATTGCATGTTACGTCCTGGGGATGCTTTTGCTGGAGGCGCTGACCCGTTCCCGCATCCTGCCGGAGAGAAAAGCCCTGGGAGCAGAATAAGCCGCTGCGGCTGAGAAAGGCAGGATGCGTCTGCATCCTGCTTTTTTGTCCCCTGGGAAGCAAAAAGTCCCTATTGGATAGGGACTTTTCAGCATTCTGTTCACTTTAAGAGAATTTGATTATCCTCCGCATGGATGTTGCATTTTTCCTCTGCTGAGATAATTTCTTTCGACAGACGGCCAATCCGAACGTCCAGAACCGGGTATAAATTCTCGCATCGGATGCGCCCCTTGGTTCTTTTGCTCAGCGCCATACTCGCCGTTTTCAGGTCTGCCGCCAGCGTCTCCCGTTTTTCCGTATACAGGTCCCGCTGCACCACAAGCTGCTCCAGCAGAGCCTTTTCCTCCTCGGTCATCCGAAAGCTCTTTCGCCGCAGTCCGGTGATATGGGTCCACAGCTTATCCAGGGTTGCCTGTACATCCGCCAGTTCTTCCTTCATCTGCTTCCACGACTCCGGAATATTGGGGGGATAGCCCACGGAAAACTGATTGCGGCCCCCGGCCAGATTGCCGATCCGCAGACAAAGAATGCTGTCTCCCGTCTGTATCCGGCTGTCCGCAATCAAGCCCCGCCCGCTCATAACGTAGACCGTGCCGCCGCAACAAATGGCGCTGTTGAGAATTGCCTCTGTAATGACGCTGGTTCCGGCCTCAATGTTGGCCCATTCCACCACAGGGGACTGCACCTGACAGGCGGCGGCTAATTGGGTCTGCCCATTAGTCCCGTAAATCCCCCGCTGAACAAAGATGGTTCCCGTGGTGGAGGTCACGCTGGCCTGCCCGATTTTCCCGTTGATCACAATATCGCCGGACGCTTCGATTACAACCCCGCCGTCTACGTCCCCGCCGATATAGAGGTTCCCTGAAACCTGGAGTTTTCCCTGGAATGCGTCCAAATTGCCGTCAATGATTTTCTGGGCATGAATGCAGAACCGCTCATTTTCAATGTACAAAATCCCATCCACACTGGCGGTCAAGGCCCGTCCGCCCCGCTCCACCGCCGTGTTTTCCCCCTGGGGGATATAGGCGGCGGCAGCCTGCGGACTGGGGATTTTCTGCCCGGTTACGTCCACGCCGTCCGTTCCGTCCTTTGGCAGCCGGATCAGACAGATGACGCTCCCCTTCCGAATGGGCTGCAGCGGGATATCCTGCCCGAAATCCACCTGGCTTCCGCTCTGCACCTCCAGACGCATATTTTTGCGCCGCTGGAAAAGCTCGATGACTTTTCCATCCTCTCCTGGCCGCGGCGGTTTTCCCCGCGCCACAGGAAAGATGTGCAGATACCCCAGCGCAAAATCCTGGGGGATGGCCTCCTCTAAAACGCCGTAGTTGATGCCCTCATAGTGAATATCCTCCAGAAACTCGTTCAGGGTGAGTTCGGTCCCGTTGTTCAGCGGTGGGAAAAGACATGCATAGGCGCACATCCGGTCCTTCGACAGAAAGAATTGCGCCTCCCCTTTCATGGGCTGCTGTTCATCCAGCGCCTTTTTATAGCGGGTCCTGTAGGAATCCTTTAAGGCCCAGACAAAATCATCCACTGTTTTGCTGTCGTCCGGATACTGCTCTTTTGCCGCGCCGCCCGCTGTATCCAGTTCTGAAAATGCCCGCATGTAGTGGGAGGAGAAGAACAATTTTCCTTTCTGCTCGCCCGTCTGTTTTGAGACAAAACGATCAAAGAGTGACACTTTCATCCCCTTCCCTTTTTACATCTCGTCTTGATACCCGTTTTCGCGCAGGCTGCAGCAGCCTGCTTTTACATAATATCATCCCTATAATAAATTATCAAGTATTATTTCGCAGGCGCGGCAGATATTGCCCGGCCTGCCAAATGTAACCTGATTACATACGCCGTCTTTTTTTTCTGGTAGAATGGAGCCATAAAAAGAAAGGCGGTGTTTTCAATGAAGGCACAAATCACCCTGAATCCGGATGCCGAGGTGGTCCGGACCGTGCGGGAGGGCCTGCAGCATACGGGCGGCTACTGCCCCTGCCGTTTAGAGCGCACGGAGGAGAACCGCTGCATGTGCCGGGAGTTCCGGGAGCAGATCGACGATCCCGATTTTGAGGGATACTGCCACTGTATGCTCTACTACAAATCTTATCAAAAAGAAGGAGAAGCATCATGAAAGAGATCAATAGCAGCAGCTTCAAACAGGAGGTTCTCCAGTCAGACCTCCCCGTATTGGTGGATTTCTACGCCGGCTGGTGCGGTCCGTGCCGGATGCTTGCGCCGGTGATGCAGCAGCTCGCAGAGGAGTACGCAGGCAAGGTCAAGATGGTAAAATTGAACGTGGATCAATCGCCGGAGCTGGCCTCGTCCTTCGGCATCAACAGTATCCCGGCTCTGCTCTACTTCCAGGGCGGGCAGGTGAAGGGCTCCTCCGTCGGCCTGGCCAGTAAAGCGGACTTGGAGCGGAAGCTGAACGCCTGGGGGCGGGCCTGACGGGATTTGAAGAGGGCGTCTTTTCAAAATCTCTTGCAAAATGGAGCAGAATGTGGTAAATTGGTCAAACATGTTAGTATGAAATGAGGAGGCGCTGCCATGTCTGCCCTGAAAGAAGAAATCACCCGGCGACGCACATTTGCCATTATTTCCCATCCGGACGCCGGTAAAACCACATTAACTGAAAAATTCCTGCTCTACGGCGGCGCAATCGCCCAGGCCGGCGAGGTCAAAGGCAAGCGCGCCAGGGCCGCCACATCCGACTGGATGGAGATTGAACGGCAGAGAGGCATCTCCGTTACCTCCTCCGTCATGCAGTTCCAGCACAGCGGCTACTGCGTCAATATCCTGGACACCCCCGGCCACCAGGACTTCTCCGAGGATACCTACCGCACCCTTATGGCCGCAGACTCCGCCGTCATGGTCATCGACGGCGCAAAGGGCGTGGAGCCGCAGACCCGTAAGCTCTTCAAGGTCTGCGCCATGCGCCATATCCCTATTTTTACCTTTATCAATAAGATGGACCGGGAGACAAAGGATCCCCTGTCCCTGTGCGAGGAGGTGGAGCGGGAGCTGGGCATCGACACCTATCCCGTCAACTGGCCTATCGGCTGCGGCAAGGAGTTCCAGGGCGTCTACGACCGCCGGAAGGAGCGCATTCTCTTTTTCTCCGCCGCCGGTCACGGCAAGAAAGCCGCCTCTGTAGAGGTGCAGCTGGACGACCCCGCCGTGGGGGAAGCCATTGGCGAGAGCCGCTGGCAGACCCTGCGGGACGACGTGGAGCTGCTGGGCGCGGGCCGGGAGTTCGACCTCCAGGCCGTGCGGGACGGTACGCTCAGCCCGGTGTTTTTCGGTTCCGCCCTCACCAACTTTGGCGTGGAACCCTTCTTGGAGGAATTCCTCCATATGACCACCCCGCCCCTGAACCGGACGAGCGACAGCGGAGAGATCGACGCCTTTTCCCCTGATTTTTCCGCCTTTGTCTTCAAAATTCAGGCGAATATGAACAAGGCCCATCGGGACCGGATTGCTTTCATGCGGGTCTGCTCCGGACGCTTCCAGCGGGACGCAGAGGTGCTGCATATGCAGAGCGGCAAAAAGATGCGCCTCAGCCAGCCCCAGCAGATGCTGGCCGCAGAGCGTGAGATCATCGACGAGGCGTACGCCGGAGACATCATCGGCGTCTTTGACCCCGGCCTCTTCTCCATCGGCGACACGATCACCGTGCCGGGGAAGAAGTTCAAATTCTCCGGCATCCCCACCTTTGAGCCGGAACACTTTACCAGGGTCAGCCCCATGGACACGATGAAGCGCAAGCAGTTCATCAAGGGTACGGAGCAGATTGCCCAGGAGGGCGCCATCCAGATTTTCAAAATCCCGTATGCCGGTATGGAGGAGGTTATTGTGGGCGTGGTGGGTACGCTGCAATTCGATGTCTTCCAGTACCGGATGCGCAGTGAATACGGCGTGGAGCTGCGCATGGCGGGCCTGCCCTACGACCACCTGCGCCGGATTACCGCCAGCCCGGTGGAGCCGAAGGACTTGACGCTCTGTGCTGATGCGGCGCTGCTGGAGGATTTCCGGGGCCGGAGTCTGGTGGCCTATGCCGGGGAGTGGCCGGTGGGGTACCTGCTCAAGCACAATCCGGGACTGGAGCTGTCGGAGTCCATGACGGTATAGTTTGAGAGGCGGCGTGTATGCATATTGACAACTTGAAAACAAGCAGTTCCGCGTTCTGCTCAGTATCGACTCCTACCACTATTTCGGGGGGAGCAGGGGATTTTTTCAGGAAAAAATTCTGCCGTTTCTGAAGGACGACGGAATGGTTCTGATTGGAATTCCTGGCCTGAAGGACGAATATACAGACCGCGCCGAAGAACTTCTCTCCGATTGGCTGGCAGACGAAGCATATATGTTCAAAAGTCCCAAAGCCTGGAGAGAAATCATTGGCGGACATGAGAGAATCGAGTCGGTGAAAACCTGGGAAATGGATTGCTTCAGCAAAGCATGGGCCGATTGGCTGGCAGCGGATCATCCATATGCGCGCAGCGACCGGCAGCGCTTTGAAAAAACCATCAGACCCTATACGTGCTTTGTGGGAATATATATCAAGCTGAAAAAAGCAGTGTAATGCGAGTATTCCATTCCAGTTTGCAGATATGTACGTTTTGAAATGCACATTTCCCGGAGAGCCGCGCTTTCCGGGAGATGTTTTTGTTCGAAAATGGCTCTTCTCAAGGTCTGAAAAATATGGTATGCTATAGAAATAGTAAAATATTCCCGGCAGACCGCCGGGGAGAAAGGAGCGGGAATGGAAATTTTGCCTGACGCCGCCGCTGCGCTGACGGAGGGCCTCGACACGCCGCCTGCCGCCTCTGGAATCAGGGAATTGGCTGTGGAGCTGTGGGAAAAGCTGTCGGCGGGCCGGATTTTGTATACACTGATTCTGCTGCTGGTTTGCCTGCTGCTGATCCGGCTGCTGATGGCAATGGTAAAGAAGATTACCAGCCGGGCCAAGCTGGACCCACGGATTGCACGGTATACAGAGAAGGGCGTCAAAATGATGCTGTATCTGGTCATGGTCCTCATCGTGGCCGGGAGCCTGGGCATTGACGTAACCAGTCTTGTCGCGCTGGTCAGCGTGTTCGGTCTGGCGGTATCCCTGGCCGTACAGGATACCCTGTCCAATATCGCCGGCGGCCTGGTGATTCTCTTTGCCAAGCCCTTCGCCCTGGGCGACTACGTGGCCACGGACGACGGAGAGGGGACGGTGGAGGAAATGGGCCTGACGCATACCAAGCTGGACACATTTTCCGGTCAAAGGCTGATGCTGCCCAACAGCAAGCTGTCCGCCGGGAAAATCGTCAACTATACCGTCCTGGGCGTACGCCGGGCGGACCACGGCATCGGCGTATCTTACAGCTGCGATCCGGACAAAGTAAAAGCAGCCTGTCTTGCGGCTGTCGCCCGGACGCCCAATGTGCTGGACGACCCGGCTCCCCAGGCGGTGATGACCGCCTATGGGGACAGCAGCATCGAGTACCATGTCCGCTTCTGGGCAAAGACCGGCGACTTCTGGGACGCCAACTTCCGGTCCCTGGAGGAAATCTACCGCGTCTTTGCCCAGGAGGGAATTGAGATCACATACAACCATCTGAATGTCCACATTGTGGACCCTAAAAACACAAAAGAAAAGTGAGCGAATCTTTTTATGCTGGAATTTCAACCCATTCAAGTGAAAAGCGCGGCGCAGCTGCGCCAGTATTACAGTCAGTGTACCTACCGCCTGTGCGAATACTCCGCAGGCACAAAGCTGATGTGGCGGGAACACTGGCATCCGGAATATGCGGAGACAAACGGCTGTCTGGTGGTGCTCAACCACAGCGAGCATTTCGGTCCCCTGTTTGACTACCCTGTCCCCCTGCCTGGGGAGGGAGATATCGAGGCTGCGCTGGATGAAATCGACGCCTGGTGCATAGAGCACGGCGCGGCGCCCTCCTTCGGCGTAGTGCCTGTGGAGGAGCGGGAGTTCCTGATGGACCGCTACCCGTATACCACCGTGGACAACAGCCGTCTGTGGCAGGACTATCTCTACCGTGCGGAGGATCTGATGACCTTTGCCGGACGGCGGTACTCCGGCCAGCGCAATCACATCAACAAGTTCAAGAAGCTGTACCCGGACGCCGTCTACCGGCCCCTGACCCCGGAGGATGGGGGAGCCGTGGATGCGTTTTGGGAGGAGTTCCATCAGATTTTCAACAAGGAGGACGCCCTGGCGAAAAAGGAGCTGTGCTACGCCCGCAAGCTGATGCGGCAGGTGGGCAAGAGCTGGGTCCGGGCGGGCTGCCTGGAGCTGGACGGCAAGCTGCTGGCCATCTCCCTGGGGGAGATTTGCGGGGACACGCTGATCTGTCATATTGAGAAGGGCCTGCCCCAGTACGAGGGCGTGTATCCCACGATGGTGCAGTCCTTTGCCGCCGCCAACGCCGAGGGCCTGCGGTGGATCAACCGGGAGGACGACGCCGGAGACCGGGGCCTGCGGACCAGCAAGATGCAGTATCTGCCCGCAGACATGGGGTACAAAATCCGCGTACAGGCCCGCAATGAGCTGGACGCCCTCAAGGAGATTCCGCAGCTGCACAGCGAGCGGCTTACCCTGGACGCCATTGCGGAAAAGGACCGCGCAACCTATAACCGCCTATGTCTGGACGACGAGCGAAACCGCTGGTGGGGCTACGACTACCGGAAAGACCTGAAAGGGGAGCTGACGGAGAATTATTTCCTGGACACAGCCCGGCAGGATTTTCAGAACCGGCTGGCAGTAAATTTTGCCGTGAGGCTGAACGGGCATATGGTGGGCGAGGTGGTGCTGTACGCCTTCGACTACAAGGGGGGCGCGGAGCTGGGCTGCCGGATTGTGCCGGAGCTGGCCGGGTACGGCTACGGCGTGGAGGCATTCCGCCGGGCGGCAGAGTGGAGCCTCTACGGACTGGGCCTGTGCCGTCTGAAGGGGAAGTGCTTCCGGGAGAATGCCGCTTCAAAACGGATGCTGGAGGCGTGTATGCGGCCAAACGGCGAGGATGACACCTATTTTTACTTTGAAAAGCAGGTCTGACAGGGCTGCCATATTGAGCGTCTTTATGCCATAACAATTCCGGCCAGCAGCTGCTAACTGCTGGCCGGACAATTTTGAGATATCAGGGATTACAGCTTGGAGTAACCGAACTTGTCCACCACCGCGTCCACTTCCATGCCCTGCTTGCAGAGGGGACACTCCTCCGGCGAGTAGCTGGCATAACCGGGGAGGTCGCTGGTGTCAAAGAGGGAAATCACAGGCACGCCGTCCACATCCTTCAGATGGCTGTAAATGGAGGCCACCCCAGCCACACTGCCGCCGTAATACTGGATGCACCGGGTTCCCTTGCGGACCGTACCGCCGGTGGTGATGGAGGCCAGCAGCAGGAGCACCCGTTTGCCTTCCAGCATAAAGCGGGCGTTGTCGCGGAAGATGAGCATACCGTCCGCGCTCAGGTTTTCCCGCAGGAGATAGATTTCCTGATTGGCATTCATGGAGCGGTAGCCGCCCTGGGTGAGCTGCCGGGCCAGGCAGGTGCCGATCACGCGGGTGCCGTCCATGCACAGGATGGTGTCAACCATTGTGTTGGAGACAAGCCGCTGGGCCAGCTGCTGGGCGACAGCCTCGGCGTCCTGCAGGCAGGACTGCTGTCTGGTAACATCAATAAAATAGTTGATATGACTGTTCCGGGTGGCAAAATGGCCCTGGGCCACACGGAGCGTTACGTCGCCGACACAGACGGGGAGTTTGAAGAACTTAGGTTCCATAGGGGTACCTCCTCTTTTTTTGATATCCGTGGGATGGCTTTGATTCCCCTTTACTATACCACATATTTCCTATCTTGTCCAGCGCAGTTCCGCCGCCGCGCCCCGGTCTGTATTCCAAAGCCGCAGCTCCCCGCCGTGGTCCCGCGCCGCCTGCCCGGCATAGCACAGTCCCCAGCCGGTGTGTCCGTCCTCTCTGGCCGCGCTGGTATACAGCTCCTTTCCGGCCCGGACCAACGCCTCCGCCGGGAATCCCGGACCGCTGTCTGTCACCGTCACCGCCAGCATATTGCCCTCCACGCGGGCGGACAACGCCACCGCGCCGCCCGGCCCGGCATAGCGCGCCGCGTTGTCCAGCAGATTCAGAACCGCCCTGCATACCGCCTCCCGCCGGACGCAGGTCTGCACATCCGGCGGTTCCGCGGCCAGGAAGCGGATATTTCCGGGGCCGCACAGGTCCTCGCCCGCCGCCCGCCACACCGCGAACAGCTCTGTCAGAGCTGTCTCTACCGCCGGTTCCGCTTCTCCGCCGCCAGCTGAAAAAGCCCGCAGCCGCTCCAGATAGTCTTCCAGACGGCCCGCACCCCGGAGGATTGCGTCCACGCTGGCGCGCTGGGGGGCGGAGAGGGCGTCTTCTGCCAGCAGCTCCCCGTTGCCGCTGATAATCGCCAGAGGCGTCTTCAGGTCGTGGGTCAACGCCGCCAGCTCCCGCTGCCGCTGCTGCTCCATTGCCCACTGCTGCTCCAGGGACGCCGCCAGATTCTGCCGCAGCAGGTCCATCGCCTCCATGGCCTCTTCCAGCTCCCGCACCCGCGCCGTACCTGCCAGCGGTTGGCCCAGCTGACGGGCGGCGATGGCGCGGGTGGCTCCGGTGATGGCGTTGGCATCCCGGCGGAGAATGCGGGTGTAACGCCGGGTACACAGTACCGCCAGCAGAACCCACAGACCCAGCAGAACCAACGTGGCAAAGATTTGGAACTCCGGCAGGGCCAGCCCAGGGACGGCATAGGGCATAGAATAATCGTACTGGAGCACGCACACCCCGCCCTCCTGCAGCGGAACAAGGCAGTGGTACTGGGTGTAGGGAAAGCTGCGGGCGCTGACTCCGCCCAGCAGGAGGGACTGCCGGGCATACTCCAGACGGCGGCGGTCCATGCTGCCGCTGTCCACTGTCTCCCCCTCCGCCGTGAATACAGCCCAGCGGTAGTAATGGGGGATGGCATCCGGCGAGAATCGTTCTGCCAGCAGGTCCGCTGTCTCTGCAACATGGCTGGCCGCATAGCTGGCAGGCAGTACGGCCTCCCATTGGAGCAGCAGCAGAATGGTCATCCACCAGGCCAACGCCGCCGCCGCGACGCCTATGCCCACCGTCAGCAAATACCGCCAAAACAGGGCGGTCAGGCTCACAGGCCTTCTTTTTTCCACTTGTACCCCACCCCCCATACCGTCTCCACCGGCTCCTGGCCGACGGTCCGCAGTTTGGCGCGGATATTTTTGATGTGCTCTGTAATTGCGGAGTCGTCCCCTGTGCCGTCAAACCCGAACACGGCCTCATAGAGCTGTTCCTTTGTAAAGGTCTGCCCAGGACGGAGGGCCAGGTGCTGGCAGATGGCAAACTCGCTCTTTGTCAGCCGGACGGCCTGTCCCCGGCAGGAGACCGTCTGTCCGGTCAGATCAAAGTCCAGCTCGCCCCGGCGCAGACAGCTGCGGGGCGTACGGGACTGGCGGCGCAGGTGGGCGTTGACCCTGGCCCGCAGCTCCGCCAGACGGAAGGGCTTGGTCAGATAGTCGTCGCCCCCCAGCCCCAGGCCGGTAATGACGTCCGCCTCGGCTGTCTTGGCGGTGAGAAACAGGATGGGACAGTCCGCCAACTCCCGGATGCGGCGGCAGGTCTCGAACCCGTCCCCGCCGGGCATCATCACATCCAGCAGGATGCAGTCCGCCCAGCGGCAGTGTTTCTCCGTAAGCTCCCCGCCGCAGGACAGGACTGTAACCTGATGGCCGTCCCGCTCCAGGGCGGTTTTCAGCAGGGTGCGGAGGTCCGCGTCGTCGTCTGCGGCTATAATGTGCGCCATAGGCTCCCTCCTCAGTGCAGCGTCCGGTACAGAATCCAGGACAATGCGTAAAAAATATAGATGTGGGCGGGATAGAAGGCGTAAAAGAATCTCTTGTGACCGCCGCCCCGACGGCCATTGTAACGCAGCATGAGGATGCCCGCAAAGGCTCCATACCACTCGTAATACATGGTAAACATCTGGGTCCAGTGGAAGTCCGGCAGTTGGGAGACCATACTGCCCAGATACACCAGATAATAAAGCAGTTCAAAGGCGATGAACGCGGCGGCCTGGCGGTTCCGGTTCCGGCGGAAGACGTATAGCACAAGACCTGAGAGCAGTACGGGAAGACATGCGTCCAGGCTGAAATTCCAGGTGGGGACCACGGTAAAGGCAATTGCTACCACCCCAGGCAGACGGAGCGCTGGGATATAGGTCAGCAGTGCGCTCAGCAGCACAGGCCACGCCAGCGGCAGCAGTACCGCCGCCAGTCCCCGGCCATACCGTTTTTCCCCCAGCCAGTCGATCCCCTGCCACAGGATCATCAGGATGGAAAAAGAGGTCATCATGCCGTTCATGGGATAAAAGCCGTCCGGACGGACCCCGATTCCAAAGACGTTCATAAGTACCAGTACGCCGCTCATGAGGACCGACAGCAGGTAGACCCGCAGGAAATATTTCTTTCGGTCCCTGGTATGGGTGAAGCCCTCCACCACACAGAACAGGAACAGCGGCGCGGAGAGCCGTCCCAGCATACTGAACCACTCCGGGACCCAGCCTGTAAACTGGAACATGTAGTGGATGTGGTCCAGGACCATGAGAATTGTGGCAATCCATTTCAGTCCGGTGCCGGTCAGCCCCCGGCCCTCATTGCGTTCGGCTGCGATTGATGTTTCCATTGACATAGCTCCTTTCTGATAGCTGATGCCAATGGTAAGGGGTAATTATCAGGAAAGTATAAGGGCGGAGAAAAAATTTTCTACCTGAGCGGATGGACGTAGGGTGCGGCGGCAGAGAACCCCTCCGCCGCAAGCGGTCCCCCTCCCCTTTCAGGGGCGGCTTTTGGGGCGCAAAATCTAAAAAAGGCTCCCCTGAAAGGGGAGCTGGCACGCGAAGCGTGACGGAGGGGTTCTGCTTTCCGGCAGAAATAATTTTTCCCAAAAAATAAAAGACTTGTCAAAGCGAGAAAAACGTGGTATGATAACAGCAACGAGGCAAATAA
>JAAWQS010000065.1 GCA_022800665.1 Oscillospiraceae bacterium | reverse complement strand
CCGCTTCTAATTCTAAACGTCCCCTTTCCCAAATTATGTTTAACTGCCTCCTTGATCCCTCTGTTATTTCTCATATCCTTGAAAATTGATTTCCCTGGCATTGTATTTCCTGCGATTGACTTTTTCTGGGAGCTGTGCTATGCTTGTCTGACAAAATCACCCACAGGAGGAGGACCAACATGGACCTGAAAAACAGCAAGACCCGTGAAAATCTGCTCAAAGCTCTTGCCGGGGAGTCCATCGCCCGCAACAAGTATACGTATTTTGCCCAGGCGGCCCGGCACAGCGGCAGCGAAGAGATTGCGGATGCCTTTGAGCAGATGGCGAAAAACGAGATGATGCACGCCAAGTTCTGGTTTGAAGCTCTCTACGGCAAGCCTGGAACCCCTGGGGAATGCCTCATGCAGGCCGCCCAGGGCGAGTATGGCGAGTGGCACGATATGTACCCCGCCTTTGCCCGGCAGGCCAGAGAAGAGGGTCTGGAAGAGCTGGCCGTGATGTTTGAGAAGGTCGCGGCCATTGAGCGCAGCCATGAGAACCGTTTCCTGACGTTGCTGGCGGAGCTGAGCAAAAAAACGACCCAGCCCACTCCCTCCCCCGCTCCCCAGGAAAAGCGGCAGGGCTACCGCTGTCAGTTCTGCGGCGCGATCATGGAGCAGCGGCCCGACGTGTGCGATACCTGCGGAGCTATCGGGGCCTTTGAGCTGGTGGACTACTACGTATAAGGACGGCAGGGCTGCACGAGGGGTTTGCAGCCCTGTTGCTCTGCTATGCCTTTCGTTTCAGACTCCGCAGGTAATTTTTTTGCTCCTCTGTGATGCGGCGGCTCTCCACCGCCTTCTGGATGGCCTTGTTGTGGGTCCGCAGCCCCAGCCTTCCCTCCTCGATGTACGGCACAGCCGCGCCGTACTGCTTGGCCAGCGCGGTGGCAAAGTACCACGCCGCCATCATATCCACATAGTATTCCCCGCCCTTCACCTGGGCCACCCACGCCAGGTACTCCGGCTGAAAGGCGCAGTCCAGATAGAACCCCAGCAATACCCCGATTCCAAACCGCACCGTGTACGCATGACCGGAGGCCATCCACCGCCGCGCCTGCTCCGGCAGGGGTTCGGGATGCTTCCGGAACGCCTTGGGGCTGATGAGGTCGCAGGTCGCCCAGTTGTCCACATAGGGCAGGAACGTTTCCAGGGCCGCGACAGCCGGTTCATACGCCGGCATCAGCGCAATCAGCGCGCCGTGCAGGTTGTTTTCGTCGTAGTACCGGTGGGGCAGGTCTGCCATGTACGCCGCCGCCCGCTCCGGCGTTTTGTTCAGCTCCCGCGCCAGCTTCCGGATGTCCGGCGTCCGCACGCCGATGACTGTATCCGGGTCCACCGTGGGCATCAATCTGCAGTGAAATTCCTTGTAGCCCAAATCCTGCAAAGCAAACAGCTCTGCCCGGACCTGCTCTGCAATACCGCTCATCCGCTCTCCTCCTTTTTAGATTGTCCGGCGGTTGACCAGATCGTACTCCCTCTGGAACGCGCCGATGTCCGCCCCCCGGTCCAGGCAGTCGATCAGGATTTCCGCGCAGGCCCGGCTGTCGCTTCCCGCCTGGTGGTGGTCCAGATCAATGTCCAGATAGGCGCACAGCGTATCCAGCTTGTGGTTAGGCAGCTGGGGGTAGCAGCGGCGTCCCATCCGGCAGGTGCAGGCGTACCGGACCGTATCCCGCCAGTCGATGCAGTAGGCCCGCAGGCACTTCGCCAGCACGCTCATGTCAAAGGGGGCGTTGTGGGCCACCAGCAGGCCGCTGGAAAAAAGGGGCTCCAGGACAGGCCAGAGTTCACCAAAGGCGGGCGCGTCCGCCGCCATAGACGGCGTGATCCCTGTGAGCCGAATGTTGAAGGTATGGAACCAGGTTTCCGGGTTGACCAGGGTGGACAGCTCGTCCACAATCATCCCGTTCTCCACCACCGTGACGCCGATGGCGCTCATCCGGTCGTTGGCGGAATTCGGCGTCTCCACGTCAAAGACAATATATCTGTTCTCCATCGCCGTCAGGATTCCAGCGTCACCTGCTCCACCCGCAGCCTCTGGTCCTCGATATAGAGCAGCGCCATTGTCAGCCCATTGCCGAAGCGGGGCCAGCCGCAGCTTCCGGGATTCAGCCACAGGCGGCCATCAAATTCCTGCTGGAGATACTGGTGGGAGTGTCCGAACACCACCACCTGGACGCCGGGCAGCTTGGCCGGAACATCCATGCGGTTGTGGGTCATAAAAAAGCTGACGCCGCCCAGGGTGAACTGCAGCCGTCTGGGCAGGGCTTCGGCCCACCGGCCCCAGTCGTTATTGCCCCGCACCAGCTGCAGGGGGGCGATATCCCGGAGGGCTTCCAAAATCTCCAGCCGGTCCACATCCCCCGCATGGAGAATATGGTCGCAGCCGCCAAGTATTTCCACCACATCTGACCGCAAAACGCCGTGGGTATCTGAGATCAGGCCAATTTTCAGGGCCATACATTCACGCTCCTTCACAAGATTCACGCCTATTATAATACGCTTTTCCCCTGAGCACAAGACATTTCTTTCCCCCGCGGCGGGAAGCCCGGACCCGCCGTTGGGATAAATTCCGGAAAATAGGTAATGACAGAGGCCGGAAAATATGGTATGATAAAAAATACCAGAAACTTCCGAAAAGGCGGGTGCGTGCCGTGTGCTATGAAAAATCCCTGATTGAATACATTCTGTCCGAACCAAACAGTCTGCCGGCGGTCCAGTTCCAGCGGTTTACAGACGCCATGCCCGGCGGCTTCCTGATCTACCGCGCGGACAACGGCGAAATTCTCTATACAAACCGCGGTCTGCTGCGCATCCTGGGCTGTGACTCCATGGAGGATTTCCGCACCCTCACCGGCAACACCTTTCAGGGCCTGGTCCATCCCGCCGACACCGAGGAGGTGGAGCGCAGCATCCAGGAGCAGATTGCCAGCAACGAGTACAAAGAGGACTATGTGGAGTACCATGTGCTCACCAAGGACGGCTCCGTCCGCTGGGTGGAGGACCGCGGCCACTTTGTCCACAGCCCCACCGCCGGCGACATTTTCTACGTCTTCATTGCCGACGCCACAGAAAAACGCCAGCGTCAGCTGGACGAGATGGCAGTGATTAACCAGGAGCATCTGCAGCGCATGGAGATGATCCAGGGTCTGAGCATCGACTATGAATCCCTCTTCTATGTGGACCTGGACAGCGACTGCATTCTCCCCTACCACGTGGGCGGCAAGATTGCGGGGCTGTTTGACGGCGGCCTGCACAGCCGGTCCTTTACGGAAGTCACCGGCGAATATATCTGCGCATGGGTTATACCGGAGGACCAGCCCCTGGTCACGGAGGCCCTGACCCCGGATAACCTGCGCTGCCGTCTCACCAACCAGCGCACGTATCACATCAATTACCGGGTCGGGCCGGACGCGCCGGAATACCTTCAGTTCCGCTTTGTCAACGCAGGCGGCATGAACAGCATCTCCCAGATCGTCCTGGGCTGCCGCAGCGTGGACGAGGAGATCCGGCACAGTCTGGAGCAGAACCGGATTCTGGAGACCGCGCTGACCCAGATCAAAGCCGCCAACGCCATTAAGGACGTCTTTCTGTCCAACATGTCCCACGACCTGCGCACGCCTATGAACGCCATTGTGGGGTTCACCACCCTGGCGAAAAACCACATAGACGACCGGAAAAAGCTGTGGAACTATCTGAACATGATCGAATCCGCCAGCGGACGGCTGCTGCATCTGCTGGACGACGTGCTGGAGTTCTCCCGGCTGGACGCAGGGGCGGGCCATGTGGAGGAGACGCTGTGCAGCCTGCGGGAGATAGGCCGCAACCTCCAGGCCACCCTCCTGCCCCGCGCGGAGGAAAAGGGGCTTCAGTTTTCCCTGGAAACGAGTACCCTGGAGCACGACAGCGTGTATTGCGACCGGTACAATCTGACGCTGCTGCTGATGCGCCTGACGGAAAACGCGGTCAAATATACCCGCCGCGGGGGACGGGTGGCCGTGACCTTCACCGAGGAGCATATCGGGCCGGAATTCGGCACGTTTCATTTTATCGTGGAGGATACGGGCATCGGCATCAGCAAGGAGTTCCTGCCCCATATTTTCGATCCCTTTGAGCGGGAGAACAACACCACCATGAGCGGCGTGGACGGCACCGGGCTGGGGCTGACGATTGTGAAGAACATCGTTGACCTGATGGGCGGCTCCGTCAACGTGAACAGCGTCCAGGGCCGCGGCAGCCGGTTTATCGTCACATTGAACCTGGCCCTCCCCCACCCGGCAAAGGAAAATCCGCCGGCAAAAATCCGGGCGCAGAATCTGCCCAGCCGCCAGGAACCCCACCGCCTGCTGGTAGTGGAGGACAACGAGATCAATCTGGAGATTGAGATGGAGCTGCTGGAGGACGCCGGATTCCTGGTGGACGCGGCAGAAAACGGCAGCATCGCAGTGGAGAAGGTGCGCCGGTCCCAGCCTGGGGACTACTCCCTGATTCTAATGGATTTGCAGATGCCGGTTCTGGACGGCTTCGGCGCGGCCCAGGCCATCCGTTCGCTGGAAAACCCGGCGTTGGCCAATATTCCCATTATCGCGCTGTCCGCCAACGCCTTTGAGGAGGACCGGAGAAAAGCGGTCGCCTGCGGCATGAACACCCATCTGCCAAAGCCGATTGACATTGCCAGACTGCTGAGCACAATCGACGAGCTGACTGCCGGTCAATAGCCGGGTACAATTTTGAAAGGACGGCGCGGTCTTTGCGACTGCGCCGTCCTCCCTCTTTTATTGAAAAAGCGTCATACTATTCCCTGATAAAAAAGCATGGTCGTTACCGGGCAAAAATCCAGGATTTGCATCAGATTTGAGAGCGCGTTAAAGTTCTTTTTGATACTTTTTCTTGAAAGAAAAAGTATCAGAAATCCTGCCGGGCCAGCAGGCCGCACAGGTCCTCTTTGACCTGTCCGTCCAGCGCGGCCCCGCGGATACGGCCCTGCATCTCCTGGAGCTGCATCCGGCAGCCGGACAGAGCCTTTTCCAGCTCCGGGGCAAGCTGCCAGTCCATGGCGTCGGTGTATACCGCCGCCTGCCGGACGCAGCCCTCCGCTGCCTGCAGCTGCAAACGGACCTCGCCCCATGCAAAGCGGTCCTCGAAGTCCGCGGTACACGGCAGGTTCTGACCATGGAGCCACTCCCAGCTGCTGTTCCGCTCCGCCAGCGCGGCAATATACCCGCTGTCAAAGCCGCTCTCATCCAGACGCTCCGCAGGCAGGCCGTACACCTTGGCAAACGCATCCTCCATCTGCCGGGCCATCTCCCCAATGGTCAGTCCCGGCTTCAGATCCTTCAGGTTCACCACACGGGAGCGCACCGACTCCACGCCTTTTGCCTGGAGCTTTGCCGGAGAGGGACAGAGATACCGGCTCATGTTCCCCATGTCCACGTCCACCAGCAGCGTCCCGTGGTGGTAGCTTCTGCCGCGGTGTTCATAGAAGGCGTTGCCGGAGAATTTGCGGCCGCCGGCCAGCACGTCGTTGCGGCCCGAACACTCCGCCGGGACGCCCATGGCGCGGCAGGCTTCCACAATGACGCTCAGCTGCCGCTGGAGGTCATAGTCCTCCTTGCGTACGAGAAAGGTAAAATTCAGGTTCCCCAGGTCGTGGAACACCGCGCCGCCGCCGGACAGGCGGCGGGCCAAAAAGCCGCCGTCCGCCTCCAGCCGGGTGGTGCGGCACTCCCGCAGGGCGTTCTGGTTGCGCCCGATCACCACCGTGCGGCGGTTCTGCCACAGATAGAGAATGCAGGTTTCCGGCTGGACGCTCTCCAGCAGATACTGCTCCACGGCCAGATTCCGGTGGGGGTTTGTCTCCTCTGTGCGGTAGATTTGGATATGCTGTATCACTTCTTGGTATACCTCAGAACAGGATTTCTCGCCGCGCCGACTTCATCCAGACGGCGCACCGGCGTCTTGGTGGGCGCGTCGTGGAGGGCCTGGGGATTGGTGTGCGCCAGCTCCCACAGCTCCAGGAACACGCTGCAAACTTCGTCCATTGTCTCCTGACTCTCCGTCTCGGTTGGCTCGATCATCAGAGCCTCGTGGACGATCAGGGGGAAATACATCGTGGGCGGATGGATGCCGTGGTCCAGCAGTCCCTTTGCGATGTCCATGGCGGAGATGCCGGTCTCGTGGTGCAGGTCCTCCAGGGTCATGACAAACTCATGCATACAGGGTCCGCTGTAGGCCATGGCGTATTTCTCGCTCAGACGCTTCATCATATAGTTTGCGTTGAGCACGGCGTTTTTTGCCGCTTCGGGGATGCCGGTCCGGCCCAGGGTCAGGATATAGGTCAAGGCCTTGACCACCACGGTGAAGTTGCCGTAAAAGCTCTTCACCCGGCCAATGGAGTGTTCCGGCTGCACCAGCTGCCAGCCGCCGTCCCTGGCCTCCACCATGGGGCCGGGCAGGAAGGGCTTGAGGATGGCCTTGCAGCCCACCGCGCCGGAGCCGGGTCCGCCGCCGCCGTGGGGGGTGGAGAAGGTCTTGTGCAGGTTCAGGTGGATGACGTCGAAGCCCATGTCGCCGGGCCGGACCACGCCCATGACCGCGTTCAGATTTGCGCCGTCGTAGTAGCAGAGGCCGCCCGCCTCGTGGACGATCTTCGTGATCTCCAGAATGTTTTTATCGAAAATACCCACCGTGTTGGGGTTGGTCAGCATCAGTCCCGCCGTGTCCGGACCCACTGCGGCCCGCAGGGCCTCCACATCCACGCATCCGTCCGCGCCGGAGGGGATATTCACCACCGTATAGCCCGCCATCACAGCGGAGGCCGGGTTGGTGCCGTGGGCAGAGTCGGGGACGATGATCTTGGTCCGGGCCGTATCCTGCCGGTGGGTATGGTACGCCTTGATGAGCAGCAGGCCGGTGAATTCGCCGTGTGCGCCTGCGGCGGGCTGGAAGGTCATGCCGTCCATGCCGGTGATCTCGCACAGCAGCTTCTCCGCCTCCGCGTACACCTCCAGGCATCCCTGCGCCGTCTCCGCCGGCTGGAGGGGATGGACCTGGGCAAAGCCGGGCAGAGCCGCCATATCCTCGTTGATCTTGGGGTTGTACTTCATGGTGCAGGAGCCGAGGGGATAAAAGCCGTCGTTGACGCCGTGGACCCGTTTGGCCAGGGCGGTATAGTGGCGGGTCAGCTCCGTCTCCGACACGTGGGGCAGGTCCAGGGGGTCGGTGCGGGGCTGGGAGAGGGAGACCTCCGGCACGTCGCAGGGGGGCAGCAGGCTCAGACGCTGACCGGGAGCGCCTTTTTCAAAGATCAATTTCATATCAGCGCACCTCCTTGATGATTGCTGCGGCTCTGTCCAGCTCGTCCTTGCTCACAAGCTCGGTCACGCACCAGAGGATGGTTCCGTCCCCGATGGGCAGGCCGCCCAGGATATTGTTCTCATCCAACGCCTGGAGGACTTTCTCCGGGTTAGCGCAGGCGGTGGCAAATTCGTGGAAGAACTCGCCGCCGTGGACCCGCTTCAGGCCGATCTTCTCCAGCTCTCCGGCGAAGTAATGGGCCTTGGACATGGAGTTGACCGCGGCCTGCCGCAGGCCCTCCGAACCCATGGCCGACATATACACGCCGGCGGTAAAGGCGCACAGGGCCTGGTTGGAGCAGATGTTGGAGGACGCCTTTTCCCGGCGGATATGCTGTTCACGGGCGGTCAGGGTGAGGACGTAGCCCACATTGCCGTCCACGTCGCGGGTCTGCCCCACAATGCGGCCCGGCAGCTTACGGAACATGGCCTTTGTGGCGGCCATGTAGCCCAGGTACGGACCGCCGAAGGCGATGTCCAGGCCCAGAGGCTGGGCCTCGCCCACCGCCACGTCCGCGCCGCAGGCGGCGGGGGTCTCCATCACCGCCAGGGCGATGGGGTTGCAGCCCATGATATATTTTGCTCCGGCAGCGTGGGCGGCCCCGCCGATGGCTTTGGCGTCCTCCATATTGCCGTAGTAGTTGGGCTGCTGGATATAGACGCAGGCGGCGTCCGGGCCGAGGTTCTTCACGGCCTCCAGGTCGGTGCGCCCGTCCTTCTCCGGGAGAATCTCCAGGGCCATGCCGGAACCGAAGCAGTAGGTCTGCATGGTCTGGATGGTGTTCGGGTCCGCGCAGGCGGAGACATACGCCTTGTTCCGTTTTCTGTCCCGGCACATGGCAATGGCCTCTGCTGCGGCGGTTGCGCCGTCGTAGACGGAGGCGTTGGACACCTCCATGCCGGTGAGGGCGCAGATCATGGTCTGGTACTCAAAAATGGACTGCAGGATGCCCTGGCTGATCTCCGCCTGATAGGGCGTATAGGCCGTCACCAGCTCCTCCCGGCTGACCACGCTCTTCACCACCGCCGGAATAAAGTGGCGGTAGGCGCCTGCGCCCCGGAGGACGGTTCCATAGACGCGGTTTTTCGCCGCCATAGCCGACACCTTCTGCCGGACCTCCAGCTCGCTGAGGCCCTCCGGCAGGCGCAGGCTCTCCACCAGCATCGCCTGAGGTACGCCGGCATAGAAATCCTGGAAGGATTTTGCGCCTACAGCGGCCAGCATTGCTTCCTGCTGTTCCAGGGTATTGGGGACATAGGTACCCATTTTCTCACTCCTTTCTGAACATGCGGCGCGGAACGCCGTTTCGCTTGCCAGACCATCCCGGAAGCGAAACAACCGTTCCGCGCCAAAACGCCTATTTACTTCTGGACAAATGCCTCATAGGCGGCGGCATCCATCAGCTCGGCGTAGCCGCTGATGTTCTCAATCTTGGCAATCCACGCGCCATAGGGGTCCTCGTTCAGCTTCTGGGGCTCGTCCTCCAGCTCGCTGTTGACCTCGGCGACGACGCCGTCCACGGGGCTCATCACGTCGCTGACCGCCTTGACGGACTCCACATCGCAGAAGGACTCCTCCTTCGTCACCTCGTCGCCCTCCTGGGGCAGATTGATGAACACCAGGTCGCCCAGCTCGCTCTGGGCGAAGTCGGTAATTCCCACCAAAGCCGTTGTGCCGTCCAGCATTTTCAGCCACTCATGGTCCTTGGAATACTTCAATTCAGCAGGGAAATTCATAATTTGTTCCTCCTAGTTTTAATTTGTTGCCATTTATTTGCAAATTCTGTCCAGCAGAATCCCAAATCAACAGGAAATACGCGCCTGCGGAGACAATCAGATACCGGATTTCCGCGCCAGGGTATTGAGGGCGTCAACGACCTGATTTTCGTTGAAGCAGTAGTGCATCTCGGTGTAGGCGGCGCGCAGCTTGGCCACGTCCTCGCCCACCTCTTTGCCCCGCAGGATGCAGTCGGCCATAATCTGGGCCAGCTTGTCGAACTCCTCCGGACCGAAGCCGAAGCGGGTCATCTCGTTCACGCCGATCCGCAGTGCGCCGGAGGCGGTGAATCCCTCCTCTTCGGGGGTAGCCTGATAGTTGCAGATGATGTTGTTCCGCTCCAGACGCATGGCCACATCCGGGCCGGCGCCGTAGCCCACGTTGACGATGACCTGATGGGTCTCGGTGTAGTCGTTGGCGGGATCGCCCGCCACATCCAGACCGGCGGCCTTCAGGCTCTTGGCGAAGCTCTTGGCGTTGTTGACCACGGCCTTCTGGTACGCATCCTTGAAGTGGTTCATCTCATACGCCGCCATCAGCAGGCCCAGCTGGGTGCCCAGGTGGTGGTTGGAGACGCTGCCGGGGAAGGCGCGGGTCTCGATGGTCTCCCACAGGCCGTATTTCAGCTCGCCCTTCTTGTAGTTGACGCCGATGACGCCGCGCTGGGGTCCAAAGAAGGTCTTGTGGGTGGAGCCGGTGACAATCTCCGCGCCCTCCTGGAAGGGCTTCTGGAAGTAGTCGCCCACCAGACCCAGGACGTGGGCCATGTCGTACATGACGGTAGTCTGCAGCCCCATCTCGTCCACAAACTTGCGGATTGCGGCCACAGGCTCCTTGTGCAGCACCATGCTCTTGCCGAAGATAATGAACTCAGGGCGGTACTGGTCGATAGCCTTCTTGGTCTCCTCCACGTCGATCTTGTAGATGTTGTCCGCGCATACGGGGAAATTCACCAGGGCGTGCCGCTCGGTGACGGGGTCGATGGCGATATAGTCGTGGAGCGCGCCCATGGGCTGTGCGGAGAGGTGTCCGCCCTTGATGATGTGGTTGTTCATGATATAGCCCAGACGCTTGGCGTCGTGCTTGCGGTCCAGCCGGTTTTTCCAGTCCATCAGGGAGGAGAACACGGCGGTGTTGGACATCTGGCCGCTGATGCAGCGGGTCTCCACCTCGGCGCAGCCCAAAAACGCCTTCATCTCCTCCACCAGCAGCTGCTCCACCTCGTCGATGAACTCCGTTCCCTGATAGTAGAACACGTCCGCGTCATAGAAGCTCTTGACCTTCTTGTGCTCTGCGTAGCGGAAGGACGGGTCGCTGGCGCACAGCAGGCGCACAGCGCGGGAGGCGGTCATCTCGGAGGGGATCAGGTTGATGCACTTCTCCTGCCGCCAGAGGTGGTTCTCCACCGCGCGGTTGATGAGGTCCAGCGCCTTAGGGGTCCGGTCGCCGGAAGCGGCGGCGGCCTCCTCCTCGTCGGGACGGTAGATGATGGGACGGGCAAAGGGCGGCGCGTCCACACGCATATGATAGGGCGGAATGACGGCCTTCAGGCGGCGTCCGCGGACGTCCACCTGGACCTCGTCGTCCTCCAGGGTATCGCTGTCCACATAGGCCAGGCCGATGGCGCGCTTGGCGGTCTCCTCCAGAATGACCGTCTGCAGGCCCTCGCCCTCGTGGCGGTAGTAGGGCACCATGGTGCCGCTGGTGACGAAGCCGATCTGCTTGTCCCCCTTATAGACGGGCATCCCCTGGCGCATGACGCCGCGGTCCAGCAGGGTGATGGGCATAATGCGGCGGGGCAGGACGCTCAGGTCGCTGAAATCCCGGCTCATGATGCGCTTGAACGCCTCGTACTGCTTTGCCAGCGGCTCGCGGCCAATGAAATTCCCCTTCTGCTCGGAGAAGCTGACGGCGAACTTGGCCAGAGGCACGGCAAAGATGGGGATCTCCTTCCCCTCTGGATCGTCGCCCATATCGTGGCCGTAGAGAGGCAGGCACGCCTCCATGCGCAGGGTATCCCGCGCGCCCAGACCGGCGGGCTTTGCGCCCAGCTCAATGAGGCGGTTCCACAGCCAGGCGGACTCGCCGCTCTCCACATAGACCTCATAGCCCAGGGGTTCGCCGGTATAGCCGGTCTTGGCAACGCGCACGGTCCGGCCCTCGAAGTCCAGGGTGTTCAGGGCGTTTTTCACCGGCTCGGTCAGGGCCTTGCCGCCGGAGAGGACCTGCAGGATTTCCTTGGACTTGGGACCCTGCACGGCAATGGCGGCCCAGTCGCCTGTGATGACGGTCATCTTGGCGTCGAACTTCTTGATCTGCTCGTTGAGATGGACCAGGTCCTTGTCCGTATTGCCGGCGTTGACTACCAGCAGATACCGGTCCTCCTCGAAGCGGTACAGGTAGGCGTCGTCCACCGCGCCGCCGTTTTCATTGGGAATAATGGCATACTGGGCCTGATTCAGGTCCAAAGCCATGACGTTGCTGCTCAATACGTGCTGGAGGAATGGGACAGCCTCGGACCCCTCTACCATAACGCGGCCCATGTGGGACACATCAAAGATGCCGCAGGCGTGGCGGGTATACAGGTGCTCCGCCACGATATCCGTGGGGTACTTGATGGGCATTTCCCACCCGCCGAAATCCACCATTGTCGCTCCTGCGGCCACATGCGCGTCAAATAGCTGGGTCCGTTTCAGTTCGCTCATAAAATCGTCCTCCTTAATTTTGTTTCATTGAATCGACACAATCACAATATAAAAACAGGGCGCAACAAATCTCATGTCACGCCTCTGTATTGTCTAACCTGAGAGATTCCCGGCCAGAGTATTGCTCTGTGCCAGTTGCCCCGCCGGCGCGCCGCAGCGCTTTCCAGATTTTCGTCCTGATCCAGTCCCTGCTGCCTGAGAGAGTGTGGCATTGCTCCTTCGGCGCCGCGTCTGTTTCGCCGCGGTCTCTCCTGGATCATTCATCCGCAGTATGAACTTGTTGCACTCTTCGATTAGGATACCAGCATCTGCCCCCGGTGTCAAGGACGAATTCCGGCCATTGGTTATTTTTGTCAGCCGCTCCAATTATAGAACGCTGGAATTAGGCAATTTTGCCCGGCTACGCCTCCAGCATTGCGGCAAATTCCGCCTCTGTCAGCACGGGGATCTGCAGTTCGTTGGCCTTGCGGAGCTTGCTGCCGGCGTTTTCCCCGGCGACGACATAGGTGGTCTTCCTGCTGACGGAGGAGCCGGTTTTTCCGCCCCGGCGTTCGATGAGGGCTGCGGCCTCGTCTCTGGTAAAGCGTTCCAGGGCGCCGGTGAGGACAAAGGTCATGCCCTGGAACTGCGCTCCGGAGGGCTGTTCCGCCGCGTCCATGGACACCCCCGCCTCCTTCAGGCGCCCGATGAGGCGCTGGGACTGGGGGCTGTCCAGCCACTCGCGGATATAGGCGGCGGTGATCCCGCCCACGTCGCCGACTGCGGTCAGCTCCTCCGCGTCCGCCCCGGCCAGGGCGTCGAAGGTGCGGAAATGGGCGGCAAGCGCCTTGCCCGCCTTCTGCCCCACCTGCCGGATGCCCAGGGCGAACAACAGCCGCTCCAGTCCTCTGTCCCGGCTGGCGCGGATGGCGGCGACCGCGTTTTTCGCGGATTTCTTCCCCATGCGCTCCAGGCCCTCCAGCTGCTCTGCGGTCAGAAAGTACAGGTCCGCCGGGTTCTTCACCAGGCCCTTTTCAATGAGCTGGAGCATCACCGCCGGTCCCACGCCGTCGATATCCATAGCGTCCCGGCTGGCAAAGTGGGTCAGGTTCCGGTGGAGCTGGGCGGGACACTCCGCGCCGGTACAGCGGACCGCCGCGCCGTCCGGGTCCCGGACCACCGGCGCGCCGCAGACCGGACACAGCTCCGGCAGGCGGTAGGGCGCCGTCCCGGCGGGGCGGAGCTCCCGCAGCACCTCCACCACTTCGGGGATAATCTCCCCCGCCTTCTGCAGCACCACTGTATCGCCGACGCGGATGTCCTTCTCCTCGATGAAATCCTGGTTGTGGAGCGTGGCGTTTGTCACCGTGGTCCCGGCCAGACGCACCGGCTCCACCACCACTTTCGGCGTCAGCACGCCGGTGCGGCCCACCTGCACCACGATGTCCAAAACCTTGGACGGCTTCTGCTCCGGCGGGTACTTGTAGGCGACGGCCCAGCGGGGGCATTTGGCCGTACTGCCTACTTTCACACGGTCTGACAGGTTATTTACCTTTACAACCGCTCCGTCCATATCAAAGGGCAATTCCTCCCTGCTGTCCCCCAAACGCGCGATCTCCCCGTTCACCTGGGCGGCGTTGGAGAGAACCGTTCGGGGGATGGTCCGGAAGCCCTGGCTCTCGATATAGTCCAGACTCTCGCTGTGGGCGGAGAACGCCCGGCCCTCCGCCAGCTGCAAATTGAAGACCCGGATATCCAGCTGCCGTTTCGCACAGATTTTAGGGTCCAGCTGCCGCAGGGAACCGGCGGCGGCGTTGCGGGGATTGGCAAAGAGGGGTTCCCCCAGCTCCTCCCGCCGGCGGTTGAGCTTGTGGAAGACGTTCTTCGGCATGAAGACCTCCCCCCGGACAATCAGCCGGGGCAGTTTTTCCGGCAGGACCATGGGGATGGACCGGATGGTGCGCAGGTTCTCCGTCACATCCTCCCCCACCCGTCCGTCGCCGCGGGTGGCGCCGCGGAGGAAAACGCCGTCCCGATACTCCAGAGCCACGGACAGACCGTCCACCTTCGGCTCCACGCTGTAAGAAACGGCGTCCAGGGCCTCCTCCATCCGCCGGGCGAACTCCTCCACCTCTTCCTGGGAAAACACGTCCTGCAGGCTCTCCAGCGGCGCCGGGTGCTCCACCTGGGTAAAGCTCTCCAACGCCGGTCCGCCTACCCGCTGGGTGGGGGAGTCGGGGGAAACCTCCTCCGGATGCTCTGCCTCCAGCTCCTCCAGACGGCGGAGCATCCGGTCGTATTCGTGGTCCGGCATATCCGGGTCGTCCAGCACGTAATAGCGGTAGCCTGCGGCGTTCAGACGGTCCCGCAGCGTTTTCATTTCTTCTTTCCAGTCCATAGCATTTCTTTCCCCTTATCCGTTGTTCATGGTATAGTCAAAGGCATCCTCTTCAATAGGGTTCCCGGAATCGAAATATGTATAAGAATCCGGCACCGCGCCCACGATCACCGTCTCCGCCACGGAAAACGCATTGCTGACCTGGGTACTGGTCCGAAACCCCGGCAGCAGGATGCTCACGGACACATCCACGCACAGCAGAATCCGGTGGGTGGTCTGATTGATGCCCGCCTGGTCGAATTCATTTTCAAAGTGGGCGGAGCAGCTCCCCACCGACTGCATCCGCACCCGCAGTTCCGGACCCCGTCCAGCCAGCAGCGGAGAACCGGTCAGGGTCCCCGCCGGGATAATCAGGTCCGTGTCCGAGACCTGGTCCAGCCGCGTCAGCACATCCTGGGTAATCGCGGCCTGGAGGCGGTTGAACTGCGCCATATTGCTGTGGAGGGCGGTGATACTGCCGCCGTCGCCCTTTTCCATGGAAATCAGGTCCGTATAGAGGGCGCCCCCATTGGAGATTGCGTCGTTCACCGCGGCAGTCACCAGCTGTCCCACCATATTGGACACCCGCGTCACCGCCAGATTCCCCAGCAGGGACCGCAGATGCACCGTCCCCACCACCGCCAGCGCGACCAGCGCGGCGGACAGGAAAAAGCAGAACAGCCGCGCCTTCTGTCCGCCGGTCATCGGCGGCCTGTACCTTCGGCCCATAGCCATCACCTCACCGCTATGCTATGCGGCAGAGGCTTTTCCCTATCACCGGTTACGGCAGCTCCCGGACCAATTCCTTGAATGTCCGGCCCCGCTCCTCAAAATTTCTGAAGCGGTCAAAGGAGGTGCTGGCCGGGGAGAGAATCACCACATCCCCCGGCCCGGACCGGCGGTCCGCCAAAGCCACCGCGTCCCGGTACTCCGCAGTCTCGACAATTTCCAGGCCCTGATAATTCTCCGCCCGCTCCACGGCCCGCCGGATAACGCCTGCGGTCGCGCCGCAGAGAATCAGGAGCTTCACGCGGTCGTTGACCGCCGGACCCAGGCTGTCATAGCTGATCCCCTTGTCCTTCCCGCCTGCGATGAGCAGGACTTTCTCCGGGAAGGAACGCAGCCCCGCAATCGTACGGCTGGGGCTGGAGGCGATGGAATCGTTGTACCAGCGCACGCCGTTCCGCTCCCGCACCAGCTCGATTCTGTGCTCCACGCCGCCGAAGGTCCTTGCAAATGTGCGGATGACATCATCCGGGACCAGCTGCTGGACGGCGCAGATAGCGGCCATGTAATTTTCTGCATTGTGGACGCCCGGCAGCAGGATATCGCCCAGGGGCAGGACGGGCCGTTCCTGTCCGCCGTCTCTGTACCAGATACAATCGTCCTGTATCCAGCACCCTCTGTCGGGCTTTTCGCCGGAAGTGCGTGTAAAGTAAGAAACTTTTCCAGCCGTTCTTGCAGAGAGCTCCCGCGTGATTTCATTGTCCCAATTGCACACCGCCCGGTTCTCCCGGCTCTGATAGGCCAACACTGCCGCCTTTGCTTCGACATACTCCGCCATATCGGTATGTATGTCCAGATGATTGGGCGCCAGATTGGTCAGCACGGCGATGCTGGGACTCTGCCGCATCGTCATAAGCTGGAAGGAACTCAGCTCCACCACCGCCCAGTCCTCCGCCTGTATGCTGTCCGCCTCGCTGAGCAGCGGGCGCCCGATATTGCCTCCCAGGTGGACGGTATGCCCTGCGGCCTCCAGCAGCTTGGCAATCATGGTGGTGGTGGTGGTCTTTCCGTCGCTGCCGGTGACGGCGATGACCGGGCAGGGACAGACGCGGAAAAACACCTCCATCTCCGAGGTGATTTCACTGCCCCGTGCTCTTGCCGCCTCCAGATATTTGGGATGCAGGCCGGGCGTACGGAAAATGACGTCCTGGTCCAGACCCTCCAGGTAGTCCGGTCCCAGGCGGAGCTTACAGCCCGATTTCTCCAGTTCATCCGCCAGCCCGCCCAGGGCGGCGCGGTCCTTTTTATCACAGGCGGTTACGTCGATCTCCGCCTCCAGAAGAAGCCGCAGCAGCGGCTGGTTGCTGACGCCGATGCCTATGACGGCAACGGATTTCCCTGTCAATGCGCGTAAATAGTCTTGTAACGTCATATAGGTCCCCTCCCCCGCTGTAAATTCAGTCTGGTGTATTATACCACTGGTTGGCAGTGAAAACAATCCTTTTTCTGCCCTGGGATTTCCGTCTGGAATGGAAGCAGGGTTGAAAACGCCCAAAAGGAGCTGTATCGGGCATTCGTATCCGCAAAGGACCGCGTGGGACATCCGGAAATAACCGGCAAATTTATATACGGCTTTCGTCTCGGACCGCTGCTCGGCCCGGAAGTCAGCGGCGGGTATCCTGCAGGCGGGCAGTAATCCCAACGGGCCGGAGGCAGACAGCCTCCGGCCCGTCTTATTATTCCTCCGGAAAAACCTCGGACAAATCAATCACGCAGCCTTCCAGCACATTTACCCGCAGCTGGTCGTCCGCACCGCCATATTCCTTTGCGGTATAATGTCCATCCTCCAGAAGGAACACCTGCACCGATTTCTCAGTGGGATTCACAATCCAGTATTCCCGCACCCCGGCCCGCTGGTATAAATTGAACTTGGTAAACCGGTCATGGCGCATGGTGGACGGCGAGAGAATTTCCATCACCAAATCGGGTGCGCCTTTACAACCGGCAGCATCCAGTTTGGAGCAATCGCATACCACAGAAATGTCCGGTTCCACCATCGTATAGACATCCTCCGGGTAATCCCCCTCCCGCTCAAAG
>JAAWQS010000064.1 GCA_022800665.1 Oscillospiraceae bacterium | reverse complement strand
ACCATTGGCACAACTGCACGGCAGCGGACTGCACGGTCAACGACAACAGCCAGAAGGACGGCTATGCCGCCCATACCCCCAGTGACTGGATTATAGACCGGCCGGCGACCGAAACCCAGGAGGGAAGCCAGTACAAGGCATGTACGGTTTGCGGTTACGAGACAGACCGTGAGGCGATTCCGGCCACAGGAACGCCCCAGCCGGGTCATACCCATAATTGGGATACATCCTGGAGCAGCAATACCAGCCACCATTGGCACAACTGCACGGCGGCGGGCTGTACCGTAAGCGACAACAGCCAGAAGAGTGGCTATGCTGCTCATACGGCCGGCGGCTGGATCATCGACCGGCCAGCGACCGCCACCCAGGATGGAAAACGGCATAAGGCGTGTACGGTCTGCGGGTACAGGATGGCCAGCGAGACGATTCCGGCCACGGGAACGCCCCAGCCTGAACATACCCACAAATGGGGTACATCCTGGGCCAGCAATGGCAGCCACCATTGGCACAACTGCATGGCGGCAGGCTGTACCGTAAGCGACAACAGCCAGAAGAACGGCTACGCTGCCCATACCCCCGGCGGCTGGATCATCGACCAGGCGGCGACCGCCACCCAGGATGGAAAACGGCATAAGGAATGCACGGTTTGCGGGTACAAGACGGACAGTGAGACGATTCCGGCCACGGGAACGCCCCAGCCCGAACATACCCATAAATGGGATACATCCTGGACCAGCAATACCAGCCACCACTGGCACAACTGCACGGCGGCGGACTGCACGGTCAGCGACAACAGCCAGAAGAACGGCTACGCCGCCCATATCCCCAGCGGCTGGATCATCGACCGGCCAGCGACCGCCACCCAGGACGGCGCGCGGCATAAGGCGTGTACGGTTTGCGGGTACAGGATGGCCAGTGAAACGATTCCCGCCACAGGAACGCCCCACGTCCACAGCTGGAGCGCATCCTGGACCAGCGACGCCGCCCACCACTGGCATGACTGCACGGCGGCAGGTTGTACCGTAAGCGACAACAGCCAGAAGAGCGGCTATGCCGCCCATACGGCCAGCGGCTGGATCATCGACCGGCCAGCCAGCTTCAACCAGGACGGCACGCGGCATAAGGCGTGTACGGTCTGCGGTTACAGAATGGCGCAGGAGACCATCCCGCCCACCGGCGGCGGCTCCTCCGGCGGTTCCGGTTCGTCCTCCTCCTCCGGTTCCGGGGGCGATACCTCCACTACGGAAAAGCATCCCGACGGTTCGACCACGACAACCGTTACGAACCATACCTCCGGCGTGGTTACGGAGACCACAAAACGCACCGATGGTTCCATAAAGGTTGTGGAGACGCAGAAGGACGGTACAGTGACTTCTACGGAGACGGCGGCAGATGGAGGGACGGTCAAGACCGTGGAAAAAACGGACGGCTCCAGCCACACAAGCATCCAGCAGTCCGACGGCACCGCCGCGGAGATTGCGGTGGATGCCAGCGGCAGAATCCAGGCTTCCGTCACCCTTTCCGCAGCGGCCAGCGGGACCGTGACCCTGCCGGTCCCGAAAATGCCCGTCGAAAAGGACAGCTCCTCTGCTGTGACGGTGCATACGGGCAGCGGCAGTCCGGTCAAAGTGCGGATTCCCGCGGAAAATCCCACCTCCGGTACCGTGGCGGTTATTGTCCATAAGGACGGTACGGAAACTGTGGTCAAGACCTCTGTCCCAACCGCAGACAGCGTCACTGCGGAACTCCCCGACGGAGCTACCGTCAAGCTGGTGGACAACCGCAAAATCTTTTCGGATACCGGCAGGCACTGGGCAGACAATGCCATTGATTTCGTCTCTGCCCGCGGACTGTTCTTCGGTGAAACTGCGGCGGAGTTCAAGCCGGAGGGCTTCATGACCCGCGCTATGCTGATGACAGTCCTGGCCCGACTGGACGGCGCGGCAGGAGTCGAGGACGGCCCGGCCTGGTACGAGAAGGGAATCGCCTGGGCCGCTCTGCGCGGCATCAGCGACGGTACCAACCCGGATAGCCGGATCACCCGCGAGCAGCTTGTTACCATGCTCTACCGCTATGCTGGCAGTCCCTCCGCCACAAACAAGGAGCTCTATTTCAGCGATGCCGGCGCAGTCAGCGATTACGCCCTGGACGCGGTCCGCTGGGGTGTGGAAAAGGGACTCCTGGGCGGTCATGACAACGGCCTCCTTACGCCAGGCGGTCAGGCTACACGGGCGCAGGCCGCAGAAATCCTCATGCGGTATATCCGGCTGCTGCATCAGTAAAGCCAACGCGGTCCGCTGGAGGATTCCTCCGCCGGAGAAATAGAAAACAGAGAAAAATACCGCTGCCCGCTGGGCGGCGGTATTTTTCGCGCCGTGATTTCCCCAATAAAAAAAGCACTTTCCTTTATAGGGGATATGTGGTATAATAATCTTCAGGTCCGCTGTCTGCCAGGTAAGCGCGGCGCAGCATCCTCCTGGCGGATTGAGTGGCTTTTGTTCTGCCCAATTGACAAAAATTATCAGGAAAAGGAGCGACAGGAACGTGACAGGAAACCAAGCGGACTCCCGTGCCAGCCGGGAGATAAAACGGAATCTGAATAGAAGGATATTGCGAAGTACAACGCTGAATATCCTGATATTGGTGATCGTATGCTGTGTGATTATGGCCCTCTCCATGCAGTCACTTGCCAACAATATCCTGCTGGACAGCCTTCAGCCAATGGCCCGTCAGTCGGCCAAGACAGTGGAAGCCAACATTCATATGCTGGCCGACCGGATGATGGCCATTGCCGGCGATACCAGAATGAGCGCGGGGACAGACGAGGCCGGGACAGTGAAGGCGGAACGCGCGGCGGTGCTGGAAGAAGCGGCAGAGATCTATGAGCTTTACACAATCGCCCTCTACAGCCTGGACGGACGGCTGGCGCAGGGAATCGACGGCGCGCCGGAAAGCCTGGACAGCGGCTTTTTGTCCCTGCTGCAGGAAACGGATACGTTGACAATCAATTCCTCCACCATCTTTCAGGATCAGCTGGGCATTACAATGGGAATGCCGGTGAAGGAGGACGGTGAAACCGTTCTCTACGTGATGGGCGTCTATCAGTACGATACGCTCAACGATGTCATCAGCAGCATCAATCTGGGGAAGAGCGGCAGGGCCTATATGGTCAACCGGGAGGGCATCGTGACCGGCCATCCGGACCAGGCCCTGGCACGGAATAAAAGTACGCTGCTCCAGCTCTGCGACGGAAATGAGGACGCGGCGGGCCGGATCACCGCCGGAGAAACAGGCGCAGCGGAATTCCCCATTGACGGCGAACAGATGCTGCTGGCTTTCTCCCCTATACGGGGGACCCAGTGGTCGCTGGTCATTCAGATTCCCAAATCAGATTACAGCAGCCTGATCAACGGGGCCATGCTGGTGTCTGTTCTGGCAACGCTGGCGGTCCTGGTTGTCTCGATCCTGCTGGTTCTGCGCCTGGCCCGTTCCATCTCCCATCCGGTGAAGAGCGTGACAGAACGGATGGTGGCCCTCTCCAATGGGGACCTGCATACGGAGGTGATCCCCGTTTCCACCGGCGACGAGCTGGAGGTGATGACCTGCACGCTGGACGCCACAGTGGAAAGCGTAAAGCGGTACATATCCGATATCCAGCAGGTTCTGACACGGGTTGCGGACGGCGACCTGAGCACAGAACCCCAGGTGGACTACAAGGGCGACTTTGTCCAGATTCGCAGCAGTCTGCACACCATCACTCAGTCCTTGAATGAAATGCTTCTTGGGTTCCGCGCCGCCGCCGACCGGCTGACAGCTATGGCAGAACAATTGAGCGGGCAGTCGGCACAGCTGCACCAGGCGTCCCTGGAGCAGAATCAGTCCACAGAAGAGCTGGTCCACGAAGTGACCCATGTGAAAGACAGGCTGGCCGATGTCACAGTGAGCAGCAGCCAGACCCGCTCCCAGACGGAGGAGATCGTCCGGTGCATTCAGAACGCCAACCAACAGATGACAGCCCTGTCCTCTGCGATGGACGATATCAGCGCCAACGCCCAGCAAATTACCAAAATTGCAAAGGACATTGAGGACATTGCGTTTCAAACCAATATCCTGTCTCTCAACGCCTCCGTGGAGGCGGCCCGCGCAGGCGCTGCCGGAAAAGGCTTTGCGGTTGTAGCCGATGAGGTGAAGCAGCTGGCGGCCAAGAGCGCCGGGGCCGCGCAGAGCGCAACGGAGATGGTGGACAACACCAGAGCCATCATCCGGACCGGCGTGGAGCTGACCGCAGATACCGCCGGGGCCCTCCGTGCCATTTCCGGCGTTTCCGTCCAGATCAGCTCCATTTCAGACCAGCTGGCGGCGGCGGTGCGGGGCCAGGAGACCGCCCTGGCCGTGATGGAGGAGCGGATTGACACCATCTCCGCCATTGCGGACCGCAACCTGCAGAACGCCGGGGAAACGGAGCAATCCAGCGGCTCCCTGGCGCGGGAGGCCGAGGCCCTCCAGTCCCAGGTCCGGAAATTTGTTTTGAAGGAGAAGTGCGGGCGATGAAACGGATTTTTGTCATACTGGTCAGCCTTCTGCTGACGGCATCGCTTTTGACCGCCTGCGGAAATCAGACGGGTCTTCAGGACGGATATTATACCGCTCAGGTATCTGAATTCAGCCACGGCTGGAAAGAATATATCACTATTCTGGTCAAGGGCGGAAGCATTGTCTCTGTGGAGTACAACGCGGAGAATGCCAGCGGCTTTATCAAGAGCTGGGATAACGCATATATGCAGACGATGCGCCAGAGTTCGGGCACCTATCCCAACGAGTATACCCGCTATTACGCAAACCAGCTCCTGGAGGGGCAGGGGGAGAGCGGAATTGACGCGCTTGCAGGGGCGACGTCCTCTCATGGAACATTTCAGGTGTTGGCCCAGGCGGTTGTGGAGCAGGCCAGGAAGGGGGACTCCAGCATTGTGCTGGTGGATGTGTCCCATTAGAAATCAAAACGGCATCTGTCCAATCAAATCCCTTTATAGACAATAAAAAATATGTTAGGAGTGACATTTATGGCACAAGTTGCACATAGCGGAAGCGAAAAGGGGAAAATCGTACGAATTGGCCGAAAGGTTGGGAATCTGGTTGCGGTAATGCTGGGCGTAACCATTATCCTGGTTGTGATGCTGTGCGTCGTGATGTTCTACCGGCTCACCATGTCCATGATGCAAAATGAATGCGTAAGCGGCACCAACGTGCTGGCCTACGAACTGTCCAGCTATTCCGGCGATGAAGATAAAACGGCGCTGCTGGATGCGCTCAAAAAGCAGATGGGGTGTGAGTTCACCATTTTCCATGGGGACGAACGGGCGTATACAACGATCCAGCAGAATGGGCAGAGAGCCGTGGGGACCCGCCTTTCCAGCGAGGTGGCCGGGATCGTTCTGAACCAGGGCAAAAGCTATGTGGGAAAGACCACAATCCTGGGGGAAGAACACCTCTGCTCCTATGTGCCCACCTATGACGCCGGCGGTAAAATCAACGGTCTGATTTTTGCGGGAATCTCCATGTCGGAAGCTATGAGGCAGATTAGTTTGACCGTGATTCTGTCCTGCCTGGCCGGCGTCGCGCTGATTATCATTGGGATTATGGTTATTGGCGCGTATATAAAGAGGGTGGTTTCCGCTCCCCTTTTCCGCCTGACCATTCTGGCGCAGACCCTGGAGCAAGGGGATCTAGGGGTGAAGCAGCACCAGACGATGGCAGTGCGGATTGATTCAAACGATGAAATCGGCGTATTATCCAAGAGCTTTGACAACACCATCAGCCGCCTGAGAAATTACATCCAGGAGATCTCCAATATGCTGGGGGCCATCGCCGGGGGGGATCTGACAGCAGAGATTACCCAGGAGTATGTGGGGGATTTTGCCTCCATCCGTACATCCTTAAACGATATTCTGCAAAAACTCAACGCCACAATTGGGCAGGTCGTCACCAGCGCCGAGTATGTCTCCGGCGGCGCGGAGCAGATGTCCACCGCCTCCCAGGCGCTCAGCCAGGGGTCCATGGAGCAGACCAGCGCAGTGGAGGAGCTGGAGGAAACCGTCCGCTCTGTTACGGCGAGCGTCAAACAGACGGCGGAACATGCCCAGCAGGCCAAGGAGCAGGCTGGCGGTATGGGCAGCCAGCTGGCCGAGGGCAATCAGAAGATGCACGAAATGATTGCCGCTATGGGTGAGATTACCAAGAGCTCCCATGAGATTGGGAAAATTATCAAGACCATTGAGGATATTGCGTTCCAGACCAATATCCTGGCCCTGAACGCCGCCGTGGAGGCCGCCCGCGCCGGTACGGCAGGCAAAGGCTTTGCCGTGGTTGCCGACGAGGTGCGCAACCTGGCCGCCAAGAGCGCAGAGGCGTCCCAATCCACTTCAGCGTTGATCGGGCGTTCCATTTCCGCAGTGAATCAGGGGACGCAGATTGCGGATGCTACCGCCAAGCAGCTGGACAGCGTCGTGGCAGGCGCGCGTGAAATTGTGGAGACCATCAACGGGATTGCCTCCGACGCACAGACCCAGGCCAGCGCGGTGGAACAGATTCAGGATCAGATTGGACAGATTACCAGTGTGGTGCAGACCAACTCTTCCACCGCCGAGGAGAGCGCCGCTACCAGTCAGGAGCTGAGCGCCCAGGCCAGCGTGCTGAAGCAGCTGGTCACAACCTTCCGCCTTCGCCGGATGTAACCGGAAAACAGAAGTCCAGGCCGTCTGCTGCTGGCAGCTGGCCTGGGCTTTGTCATTTACCGGATGTTCCCGGAAGAGCGGAGGGAGGAATGTTGTTCCGGATAAAAATCCCAGATTTTCCGGGTCATACACATAGGCGCCCTTGCGCCTGCGCTGCAATTCATATGCGGCCTGGGTCTTGCCGGCTCCAAACGCGCCATTGATCCCAATAATCATAGCTCCTCCGCTTCATGGGGATCGATATCCACAAAGGGTACCTTCTGCCGGATGGCATACTCCAGAGTGTTCCGGGTTCCGCCGCCCTCCTGGCCATCGTAAACGGCGATGACCAGTGCGCTGCGGTCAACCATATATTGATTGCGGCGGATCATGCACAAGCGGGAATAGTGGCGCTGCACCATTGTCTGACGGCTGCACGCCGCCAGCAGACGCCGCCACCTGGCCTGGTCCTCTTCGCTCCAGCGGCTGGCCTGGCCGGGGTAGGGGACAGCCGCTTCCAGCTGTACGTCCGGGTACTTCTCCTGCAGAGCCAGTACCGCTTCCGCAAAATAGAAGTCGCTGCCCCTGGCCATGCCGCAGATGAAATACCGCATTCCGCTTTCGTAGGCGGCGTTCACTGCAGCGTACAGCTTTCGTTTCAGGGCCGCGCAGCGGGGGTCCCCCTCGCGTCTGCCCCAGGGCAGACGCTCCGGCCTGTGGCCAGTAAAGCAGCAGGTGCATTGTCTTTCGTTCATCAGCATCATGCTCCTCTTTTTCATGTGGTCTTGTGGTATTATAGAACAAATTTTCTGATTTGTAAAGGGGATGTGTGTCCGTTTGAACCTAACGTTCTTCACAATGATGTTTTCATCCACTCTACAAGCAGTTAACATGCTATAAAATGCATATACTAGTTGACATATAGTAATATTAGATTTTAGCACGTTTTCACTTTGCAGTCAAGATGGTATTCTTATGGCGAGGTGATATTGTGGCCAGGTTTAAGGATGAGACAAACCGTTTTAATGACATATATATCAATATTGGCATTAAAATTGGCTATTATAGAAGGATTAGAGGGTACACACAAGCCCAGCTTGCAGAAAGAGCTAAAATCAGTTCTGGCTATTTGTCTCAGGTAGAGGCTCCTGGAATGGCAGTTGCCATATCATTGGAAACGTTGTTATCGCTGGCCGAGGCGTTGGAGATTCCGCCTGCAAAATTATTTGAGTTTGAGGATATATAAAGGGAAATTAGAAGGATTCGCCATAGGGAAACGGCGGCTCATGAAAGATTCTTCTATGTGATATTGAAAACCGCCAGGGACTACAGCAGCCCCCGGCGGTTTCTCTCCAAATGCGATGCGCATGGTCCGCTTTCTGACCGGATGCACCACTAGATTCCATTCAAGTCCCCATCCAGCCACGTATCCTCCGGCGACAGCATCCGGGTAAACGCGCGGGCATTATCAGCCTCATACTTACTCTGGTGGAACTTGAACACCGTCTGACCGTCCGGCAGGCGGCACACGATCTCGATTTTCCCCAGCGGGTGGCTCATGGCGTACCGCACGGACTTACCGAACCCGTTCTGATGGGATTTTGCCTGATCTATAATCCCCAGAGCCTCCTGAATCGGAACCTGGAACCGGCCCTTCACGCCAGTGACGGGGCGGCACTGGAAGATATAATAGGGTGCGGCCCCGATGCGGGTCAACCGGGACAGCAGCTCGCCCAGCACAGTCCCGCTGTCGTTCACGCCCCGCAGCAAAACCGTCTGGTTGCGCACCTGCACCCCCCGCTCCAGCATACAGCGCACGGCCCGCTCCGCCTGTTCTGTCAGCTCACGGGGGTGGTTGAACTGAGTGACCAGGTACAGCGTTTTCTTTTTCGCGTACTCTGCGAACAGGTCCAGGAACTCGCTGTCGCCATAGATGCGTTCCGGCAGCGTCACCGGCACGCGGGAGCCGAAGCGGATGAAATCCAGATGCTCTATGGCCGTCAGCTCCCGGAGGTACCGCTCAATGATGCGGTTGGAGTTCACAAAGGAGTCGCCGCCGGAGATCAGGACATTGGTAATCTCCTTGTGTTTCTTGACATAGGCCGCCGCATCGTCCACCCGCTTGTTCAGCTCCTCCTCGGACAGCCCCACCATCCGCTTGCGGAAGCAGTGACGGCAGTACATAGCGCACTGGTTCGTGCTCAGCAGCAGAACAGTCTGGGCGTATTTGTGCTGCAGGCCGTCCAATTTGGTGTTTGCCGCCTCGCCGCTGGTGTCGAAGGAACCGCCGGGATCAAACTCGCTGTGGGATGGGATGCACATGCGTCCAATGGGGTCATCGGGGTCAGACTTGTCCACAAGAGAGAGGTAATAGGGGGTAATCATCATGGGAAAACGCTGGATAATCTGCTCGTACTGTTCGGTTTCCTCCGCCGTCCAGCCCAGGAGCGGCGCAAGCTGCCGCGCTGATCGGATACCGTTCCTCAATTCTTCCTGCCAGCTCATAAAGCTGCCACCACCTTTCTGTTTGTTTCGTCAGCAAGCGGCAAAAGGTGCAAAAAAGGGCGCGTGAGCGGACTGCAACAGTCCCGCTTACGCGCTTACATACGAAAAACGATGTTGACTTTGATGGTTCAGAGTGACAAAAATCAGGTCAGACTGGAACAAATAAGCCGGACTGTTCAGAGCAACCGCAAGAGTCCCTCCGCTTCCAGCGGCTTCTCGCCGCCGCTTGTGATGTATTAAGAATAGTATACTCTTTTTTCTTGCGTTTCACAAGCGGTTTTCTATGAATATTCTGTAAAGAGTTTCCAGCTTTTTCACTGTACGCCCCTACATACCCAGCGCAATGCCCACTGCGGCAGAGGCCAGGATGAACAGAATCGGGTGCAGTCCCTTTGTCTTTTTCACTTTGTTGGTCAGCGCCCACAGCACGGCGGCCAGAATCCATCCCTTCCAGTTGACAGCCGCCAATTGCAGGCTCTGGGCCAGGACATCCGGGAAAAACAGATTGGAAATTGCCACGCTCAGTCCTGCTGCAGCAATCAATCCCGCAGAGGCGGGCCGGAGGCCGTAAAATGCGTTCTGGACATACCGGTTGTCCCGGAAGTTCTTCAGGAAGACCGCAACAATCAAGATGATGATAATGGACGGCGTAATCAGGCCCACGGTTGCAATCGCCGCGCCCAGAATTGCGCCGGACAAGCCCCCTGCGCCCTGACCGGTCAGATAGCCCACATAGGTGGCCATGTTGACGCCGATGGGACCCGGCGTGGATTCGCCCACGGCAATCATGTTGGCAACATCCTCGCTGGTGAACCAGCCGGTGGCAGCGGACATGTCGTAGAGGAAGGGGATGGTCGCCATACCGCCGCCTATAGCGAAGAGTCCGGTCTTGAAAAATTCCCAAAACAGACGAAGATACAGCACGTTACCACCTCCTTACCTGCAGGGCAATCCCCATTGCCGCAGCCAGCAGCACAAAGACGACCGGGCTGAGAGCGCCGAAATAGCTGCCCAGGGCCACCACGGCGAAAATCGCCAAGGTCACTTTGTCCACCACAGCTTTTTTATAGAGCTTCACCACTGCATTCAGAATCAGCACGCACACGCAGATGCGGATGCCGCCAAAGGCGTGCCGCACCCAGGCCAGGTGGGAAAATGCCGTAATTACACCCGCCAGCAGAGAAATAATAATCAGGGAAGGGAAGACCACACCCAAAGTCGCCAGGATGCCGCCGGCCACGCCCCTGCACTTCTGCCCGATAAAAGTGGCTGTGTTGACGGCAATAATCCCCGGCGTACACTGTCCGATGGCGAAATAGTCCATCAGCTCCTCTTCCGTAGCCCAGCCCTTGTTATCCACTACCTCACGCTGCAATATGGGCAGCATGGCATAGCCGCCGCCGAAGGTCATGACGCCCACCTTGGAGAAGGTGACGAAGAGATCCACCAGGATATTCATAACAAAATGTCCCCTTGTTGTTTGTAGTTATCAGAAAACGGCAGTTTTACGCAAGATATCCGTACATTCCCCGCACGGAGACTTCCCCCGTGCGCACAGCGCGTTCCGAGCCGTCCGGCAGCCGCACGATCAGGCCGAACTGACTGTCGATATCCAACGCCTCGGCTTCCTCCTGCTGGCTGGTCCACAGCAGCTGCACCTGTTTGCCCAGGGTGACGCAGTCCTTCCGGTATGCGTCCACCCACCCGCTGAGATCGCCGCCCAAGGCATCGCTCAGATGATAGAACTCCTCAATCATAGCGGCGGCCAGGGCGGCCAGGGAAACCGGATACCCCTCGGCGGCCAGGGACGTGGCGATGTACGCCACCTCCGGGCCGAAGTCCTCCGCCTGCTGGCTGACATTGACCCCCGCGCCGATAATGAGGGATTCCGCCATACCGGTCTCCCCCTCCACCGACAGCTCTGTAAGGATGCCGCAGAGCTTTTTTCCGTTGAGCACCAGGTCGTTGGTCCACTTGATGCCTGGACGGACGCCCGCCGTGCGCTCCACAGCGTTGCACACCGCCACAGCGGCCATCCCGGTTGCGCCCAGCAGGGACTGGGGGGGGAGCTGAGGCCGCAGCAATACGGAGAGATAGACGCCCTTGCCCGGCGGCGAGACGAAGCTCCGTTCCCGCCGGCCCCGGCCAGCGGTCTGGAAGTTGGCGGTGGCGACGGTTTTATGGGGCGCGCCCTGGAGGGCTTCCCGCTTCAGATAGGAGTTGGTGGAATCCACTTCCTCCAGGCACCGCAGGTCCGGGCAGACGGTGTTCGGCTGCAGGAACCGGCGGATTTCCCGTTCCACCAGCACGTCCGGCGCGGCGGAGAGGCGGTAGCCCAGACCGGTACGGGCATCAATGACGTAGCCGTCCTGGCGCAGGCGGTCGATGGACTTCCACACAGCGGCGCGGCTGATGCCCAGGCGTTTGCTGATCTCCTGACCAGAAAAGAATTTGCCCCGTCTCTCCTGGAGCAGCTGGTAAACACGTTCTCTACCCATAACCGCTATCCCCCCTTACAGTATATAGAAGATGGGGGTAGTATATCATTTTGCATCTGTTTTGTAAAGTGCGCAATCCTACTATTTCCAGACCCTTTTCTACTGTTTTTCTGTCTGTGCCGCATTTTTTACAGTCTTTTCCAGTTCAGCGGCTGCTTTTGTGCATCAGGTTTTCTACCGGCGCATACGCAAAATCGCTGTCCAGAGGGAAAATAGGCCGCGGTACTTTCGTATACTGCAAGTCCTTCAGGTCCTCGTTGGTGCTGCCCTTGGAGAGCGCCATAATGCTCCGTGCAGCCACGGCGGCATGGGCGGCGGTGAGGTAGCCCAGCTTGCAGACCACGATATCCGCCTCCCTGGGGTCCCGGCCCAGGTCGGAAAAGAGCTCCGGCCTCGTATAGCCGATATGGGTTTCCGCCAGCACAATGTCCACGCCGCAGGAGTGGAACAGAGCCAAGGCGGTCTTCAGCGGGGAACCCTCCCAATCTTCAATATACGCCTCCACGGTGCCAACGGCGGTGATTGGCTGGGTGGTGGTTTTGTCGAAAGCGGCCCCGAAGGTCAGGGTAATCTCCTCGCCCACCTTGCCCCGGCAGGCCCGGACAGCCTCCGGGTCATAGATGCCGCCGAACAGCACCCGCAGTCCGGCTGTGCGGGGGTCCTCCATCAGCAGACGGAGGAAGCCGGTGCAGTCGGAGGAGGAACCGGCAGTGGGATTATCTCCGGAGTCGGAGAGGTAGACCGGCTTTCCCGCCTCCACAGCCTGGAAAGCAGCGTCCAGAGCCTGCTGCTGGGGGTGCGTCTCCGTCTGGAAACAGAAGTCGTTCCGTTTGCTCCACATCAGCTCCGCCAGACGCAGGGCCTCCCGGTCCGCCAGAGCCTGGGTGTCCGCGGTCACGTAGACGGCGGCAGAGCTGTCCTCGTTGTCGCACCAGGGGAAGCCCATGAGATAGGAGCAGGCCAGAATCCCGTCCTGCTTTTCTGTCTCCCGGAGCGCGTCAATGAGGCCGCTCATCGGCTGCACCGTGGTGGAGGACTGCTCCCCGGCAATGAGCAGAGGGACTTTCACCCAGGCCGGCGCCGCTTTGACGCCGTCCTCCAGGGCGGCAATGGTCATGCGGGCGGCGTGGACGCCGGTTTCAAACTGGTCCGTGTGGGGGGCGCACTTATAGCCCACAAACCCATCGCAGTTGTCGTGCATCCGCTGGGTCATGGTGGTGTGCATATCCAGCGCACAGAAGAGGGGGAGGGCAGGGAAAATTTCCCGCAGCTCCTCCAGCAGATACCCCTCCGCGTCCCCCAGCTCCTTGATGCGCATGGAGCCGTGGAGCGCCAGGGTAATGGCGTCAATGGGAGCCTTAGCCTGCTCCTCTCTGGCGATGCGGAGGATTTCCGCTTTCAGTCCGAGATAGAAGTCCAGGTCCACCTCCCCGTTGGGAACGGCGGAGGCAAAGACTGTGGGAACCACCTCATAGCCCTGGTCCTGGAGGGTCCGGATGACGCCGGAGAGGGAGTCGTGGTCCGTCAGATTCTGGAAGACCTCTCCGCCGCGGAGGACGTGGAAGTCGTCCTTTCCGGTGACAATGGGGTTGAAGGAGTTGGATTCATGTTGCATAGATGCAACTAAAATGCGTCTCATGGCAGCTGCCTCCTGTTCTGGATTTTTGGCGCGGTTTGGAAATTATAGCAGAATATTCTGTTTTTTTCAAGAGGCAAATTGGTGGAGCCCAACAGCAGAAAATGCCAAAATTACCACAATTCCAGTCTTGCCAAAGCAAGGGCATTTCTGGTAAAATGTTGATGACTCACAGAAGCGAGCAGAAAAGAAAGGAGATACGTCATTTCATGAGAACGATCCGCATACTTGCGGCCCTGCTGTGCGCCCTGCTGCTGACAGCCCCCGCGTCCGCTGCCGGCGTCGTGTCCGCCGGGTACTTCTACGGCGACGGCGCAGCCGCTAGAAATTACGACAGCGCCGATATCCCCGCCGAAGTTCTGACCCATATCAACTACGCCTTTGCAGTGATTGACCAGGACACCCACAAGCTGACCCTGCCGAATCCGGAACAGGACTCGGAAAATCTGGCCGAACTGCGCCAGCTGCGCAAGTCCCATCCGGAGCTGAAGCTGGTCATATCCGCCGGAGGCTGGGACGGTTCCATCTATTTTTCCGACATCGCCGCCACCGCCCAGAGCCGGGACGCCTTTGCCCAGAGCTGTCTGGACCTGCTGCTGGAGCAGGACCTGGACGGCATTGACCTGGACTGGGAGTACCCCGTCAGCGGCGGGCCGGCGAACATGGTCCACCGCCCGGAGGACAAGCAGAATTTCACACTTCTGCTCAAAGCCATCCGGGAGAAGCTGGACCGGCAGGAGGCCCGCACCGGCAGGGATTACTGCCTGACCATCGCCGGGGGAGCCGACGCAAGCTACCTGGAGAAAATCGAGCCGAAGGCTGTGGCAGAGGTAACGGACTTCATCTTCTTCATGGGCTATGACTACTGCGGCTCCTGGGCCCCGCGCACTGGGTTCAACGCCCCGCTGGACCGGGTACGGACAGACGTGCAGAACTACATAAACGCCGGGGTCCCGGCGGAAAAGATCGTGCTGGGGATGCCCCTTTTCGGACGCCGCTTTCAGGTGACTTCCGCCGCCAACGGCGGCCTGGACAGCGCCTTTGAAAAGACATCCTCCATAACCTACGACGCGCTCGTGCAAAACCACCTGGACACCCCCAGCTGTACCCTGTACCGCCATGCCGGCGCGGCTGCGCCCTACCTGTTTTGCAGCGGCGAGTTCATCACCTATGACGACCCCGCTTCCATCGCTGCAAAATCCGCTATGGCCAAGGAGCTGGGACTGGCGGGAGTCGGATTCTGGGAGCTGAGCCAGAACAGGGACGGCGTCCTGGTTCAATCCGCCTGGGATGCCTTTACCGGCAGCGGCGAGGAGGGATTCTCCGACCTGGCCCCCGACAGCTGGTACACAGAAGCGGCGCTCCAGGCTGTGGAAGCGGGCTGGATGTCCGGGACCGCGCCCCGGATCTTCGCGCCGGAGGAGCCGGTTACAAGGGGCTGCTTTGCCGCCGGACTCTACGCCATGTCCGGGGAGACCGCTCCGGAGGGCGTCCGGTTCCACGATGTTCCGGCGGACCACGAAGCGGCGGCTCCAGCCGCCTGGGCTGAAGAAACCGGCGTTGCCACCGGCTTTTCCAACGGCTCTTTCCGGCCCAGCGCGTCCATCACTCGTGAGCAGCTGGCCGCGATGCTGTACCGCTTTGCCCGCCATCTGGACTGCGATCTTACGGCGTCCGCCTCTCTGGACGGCTTTGTGGATGCCGGCAGCGTCCACGAATATGCCCGCGACGCGATGGCCTGGGCCGTCGGCCGGGAGCTCCTCCAGGGCCGCTCCGGCAGCACGCTGGCTCCAGGCGGTACCGCCTCGCGGGGAGAAATGGCGGTGATTCTGTCCCGGTTCGCGGAAATATCCGGTCTGGGCAGCAAATCCTGATCTGTATATGTAAGGAACGCCCACACTGTGGAAGGGCGCGGCGTCGGGCCGCGCCCTTCCACATATATCAAAATCCAACTGCTCCAGGGGAACAGTGGGATTTGGCACATCCGGCAGCCTGTTGGCTCAGGCTACCGCACCGGTCTGCTGGTCCCTCTCCCGGAACAGCAGTGACACACACCACAGTCCCGCGATTCCAACCACCGAGTAAATGATTCGGGAGAGTACGGCCATCTGGCCCCCGCAGAGAAATGCTACTGCGTCAAAGCCAAAAAGTCCAATCAGTCCCCAGTTCAGCGCCCCGATGATTACCAGAATGAGTGCGATTCGATCCATCATTTTCTCTTACCTCCCTTCTCCGTTCAGCCCCGTGAGGCTCCTTCCGTAGTCTGCCCCGCCGCCGTCCGCCTATGCGCCGGGACCGGTTTCCAAATTTTTGTATCTATTGCAAAGAAATAGTAGAAAACCGCAGGATAGTGTGGTATACTAAAGATGTCGCTTTAGCGGGACCGCCGCGCAGGCGGTCCCAACAGAAAAGGAGGAGGAAATTATGCCATATATTTTGATTGCAATCGGCGTCATTCTGCTGATCCTGCTGGTGACAAACATCCATGTGGTCCAGCAGTCGCGGGCGTACGTGGTGGAACGACTGGGGGCGTACAATACCACATGGGGCGTGGGCCTGCATGTCAAGCTGCCGATCCTGGACCGGGTGGCCAAAAAGGTGAGCCTGAAGGAACAGGTGGTGGACTTCGCGCCCCAGCCGGTCATTACCAAGGACAACGTGACCATGCAGATTGACACGGTCATCTACTTCCAGATCATCGACCCCAAGCTCTACACCTACGGCGTGGAGCATCCCATGAGCGCCATTGAAAACCTGACCGCCACCACCCTGCGGAATATCATCGGCGACCTGGAGCTGGACCAGTCCCTCACCAGCCGGGACCATATCAACACCCAGATGCGCTCTATTCTGGACGAGGCCACCGATCCGTGGGGCATCAAGGTCAACCGCGTGGAGCTGAAGAACATTATTCCCCCCAGGGATATTCAGGATTCCATGGAAAAGCAGATGCGCGCCGAGCGGGAACGCCGTGAGGCGATCCTCCAGGCCCAGGGCCAGAAGGAAAGCCAGATTCTGGTGGCAGAGGGTGAAAAGCAGTCTGCCATCCTCCGGGCGGACGCGGCCAAACAGGCCGCAATCCTGGAGGCCGAAGGCCGCGCCGCCGCAATCCTGAAGGTGCAGCAGGCGTTGGCGGACTCGATTAAACTGCTCAATAACGCCAACCCAAACGACCAGGTGGTCAAGATCAAGGCGTTGGAGGCTTTCCAGGCCGCCGCAGACGGCAAGGCTACCAAGATTATTATTCCCAGCGAAATTCAGGGCCTGGCGGGCCTGGCCGCCAGCGCACAGGCGCTGCTGGCGCCGGACCAGTAAGCAGAACAAGCGGCGCGGCTTTGGCTGCGCCGCCTTTCTTTTGCTTGTTTTGACTGTCTGTGCGGCGGACTGAAGAAGGTGGGAAAATTCACTTCATTGCGGCTGCACGCACCCACCTGCGCTCGTCCTTCTATACTGGTAAGCAATGAATTTTGCTGGGAAGCGAACCCCTCAGTCACGCTTTGCGTGCCAGCTCCCCTTTCAGGGGAGCCTTTTGGGGACATGCACCTCAAAAGCCTCCCCTGAAAGGGGAGGGGGACCGCTTGCGGTGGAGAGGTTTCCCCGTTGATGAAAAATCTTACTGTTCGTGGGTACCACTATAGCAACAATCAAAAATAAAGCCAAAAGTTGACAGCGGTGGTATAACAGAGACAGGAGATGATGGTATGCTACACAATGAAGCACGGAAACTACT
>JAAWQS010000063.1 GCA_022800665.1 Oscillospiraceae bacterium | reverse complement strand
GCCTTGATATATCAAGGCTTTCTGGTTTTTAGTCAGGTGAGGAGGGCTGAATATGGAAGCAACCATTAACGCGGACACACTGATTAAGAGGCATAAATGAAAAAAATGGGCATAATGGTCATTACGGCTAAGAGCGGCTGGAAATGCAAGCTGCGTTCCAATAAGCTGCGGACGCATTTCAACCGCATTCACTTTCCCAAATCCCCCTGGTTCTGTCCAGCAGCATTCCTGCCGCCAGCAAATCCGCGCATCCGCCAGGGGACAGTCCCCGGTCCATACAAGCCTTGTCCAGCTCCTCCAGCCTCGCCGGATATGCCGCCTCCGGGCCAGACAAAATTTCCCGCGCCTGTTCACGGACAAACAGCAGTCCATCCCTGCCGCCGCGGTGCAGCAGATTGGTGTCGTCCACTCCGGCCAGCAGCGACAGCAGCGCAGGGAGAGGACCCCGTGCCTGGAGAACCGTACAGGCACGCCTGGCGTGGGGGAACCCAGCCATTGCCTCCCCCCGTGCGCCCGGTACGCCGTACTGCACCGCCGCTCTGCCGCCATGGGTTTCTCCGTCGGGAGGGCGCCCAGCCGCCGCCAGCGCGGCTGCGGCTGCAAATGCGTCTCCCCCCCGGCGCAGACAGCTGCCCAGTGCAGCCAGCAGCAGCCCAAAGGCGTACACCGCGCCCTTGTGCGTATTCACGCCGCCGGTAGCGGACAGCATAGTCTGTTCCGCCGCCAGCCCTGCCGCCTGCAGCGGCTGCATACAGTCCGTACGCTCCAGACCCAGCTCTGCTGCGCGGCGGAAATAGGGCCGCAGACACTGTGCAGAGCGTTGGAACATGGCTAAATTCATGTCAGAATGTGCGCCGCTGTTGTTCTGGTCCACAAGGCCGGGTTTCGGCGTCAATTCCGCCTCGTCCAGCAGCGACCTGACGGCCAGATCTGCCAGCCGGTCCGCAGCAAAATCCCGCAGCAAGGCATCTGCAGCTTGCCGGACAGCCTCCAGCCCATGGGCGCGGCTGCGGGCGCAGGGACCGGCCAGCCCCCCGCAGACCAGACAGGTCCGGGGTTCTGGCCGGGAGAGTTTATTGCCGCCGGTGTCGATGACATCCAAGTCATAGAGCCGTCCCACAGGCCGGGCGTTTTCCAAATCCACAGCAATTTTCTTCAACTCCGCCGCAGTCAGTCCGCAGACCAGAAACGCCTCCGGCCCTGTCCTGCGGTCCCACAGAACCTCATGGACGATGGACAACCGTTCCCGCAGCGACTGCACGGCCTCTTGAAATGCAAAGCGAATCAATCCAGACTGCTTGACCGGACCTGCAATATTCATCGTGACGCACAGCAGCGGCATCCGGTACCGGCGCAGCAGCTCCATCTGCTCTGCGGCCCTGGCCTCGCGGTTATCCAGGACCTCCTGCAGCGTGACAGGATGTTCAGGATTCATCAATCTGCCGCACCACGTCGATGACGGTGTTGTTCCGGTACATAACCACGCCCACGATCCGGTCCCGGTAGCGGATGGGGTCGGGGATGCCCACCAATGCCTCCGCTTTCTGCTTCAGCTGCTCAATGGTGTACACCCGAATCCCCGCTTTCCGCAGCCGTTCCGCCACTTCGGGACGACGCGGGTTCACCGCCACGCCCTGGTCCGTAACCACCACGTCCACCACCTCGCCGGGTGTTACCACGGTGTTGACCTTGTCGATGACGCAGGGGATACGGCCTCTGGTCAACGGCGCAACCACCACCGACAAACTGGCCCCGGCAGCAGTGTCCGGGTGTCCGCCGATGGCCCCGCGGATAACGCCGTCAGACCCGGTCAATACATTGACATTAAAATTCGTGTCGATTTCCAACGCCGACAGGACCACAAAATCCAGCTGGTCCACTGCGGCGGCGGACAAAAAGCTGGCGTAGTAGGTGGCCCCGATCTGGTGGTGGAAGCGGTTGTGCTTCAGGGAGTGGGCCGCATCCAGGTCAAAGCTCTGCACGTCCAGCACGCGGTCAATCAACCCCTCCTCGTGCATGGCGGTGATCTGCCCGGTGATGCCGCCCAGGGCGAACCGGCAGCGGATGGATTTGTCCAGCATCATCTGCCGGATGAACCGGGCGGTGGCCAGGGACGCGCCGCCGGACCCCATCTGCATGGAAAAGCCGTCGTAGAGATACCCCGCCGCGTCGATGACGCTGGCAGCAGTCTGGGCAATGAGCAGTTCTTTGGGGTTCTTGGTGTAGCGGGTCGCGCCGGACATGATGCCCTTCGGGTCGCCGATATCCTCCTCCGCCACAATGTAGTCCACATCGTACTCCGGAATCGCCCAGGGGGCGTTGGGGTACTGGACCAGCCGGTTGGTCAGAATCACCACCTTGTCCGCATACTTGGCGTCGGTGCGGGCGTAACCCATGGACCCGCAGGCCAGCGTACCGCCCTCCTCCCGGCTGTAGCCGTTGGCGTTGCCGTAGGGGTCGCAGGAGGGCGCGCCCAGAAACGCCACGTCAATATGCAGCTCGCCGCTGCGGATGGCCGCGGCCCGTCCGCCGTGGCTGCGGAACACCACCGGGCAGTCCATCAGGCCGCGGGAGATCTGTTCCGCCAGCTCCCCCCGCAGGCCGGAGGTCTCGATGTGGGTAATCACGCCGTTTTTGATATGCTCGATCAGCGGCGCGTGGACCGCGGCAAGAGAACTGGCGGCCAGAGTCAGATTCCTGAACCCCATCTTTGCCAGCGTACCCACCACCTTGTTCACCACATGGTCGCCGCCCCGGAAGTGGTGGTGGAAGGAGATGGTCATGCCGTCCTGCAGGCCGGCGGCCCGGATGGCGTCCTCCAGGGAGGGCAGGATTTTATTCTTCTCCCGCGACCGGTTCTGGAACGTCTCCGCATTCTTCTCCGGCACGCCGCTGAACGCGCCCCGGTGTGCGATCTCGCCGATATGGGGGATGCTCTGCAGCAATTTTTCATCTATCATCGCTCTACTCCTCCTCTGACGCGCTGTCCGCTTCCGCCAGGGCAATGAGCCGCTGGGCGCGGATGACCACGGGCCGGTCAATCATTTTGCCCTTCAGACTGGCCACGCCGCTGCCGCGTGCGTTGGCCTCCGCGATGGCGTCCATAATGGCATAGGCTTTGTTCAGGTCCTTCTCGCTGGGGATGAACGCCCTGTGCAGCGCGCCGATCTGCCGGGGGTTGATGACGGACTTGCCGTCAAAGCCCAGCTTACGGATCAGCTCCACCTCGGCCAGAAATCCCTCCTCGTTGTTGACATCGGAGTAGACCGTATCCAGGGCGGCAATGCCGGCGGACCGGGCGGCGTTGAGGATCATGCTCCGGGCAAACAGCAGCTCAATGCCGTCGGCGCGGGTGGTCTTCAGGTCCGTCACGTAGTCCTCGGCGCCCAGCGCAATGCCAATCAGCCGGTCGCTGGCGTGGGCGATTTCACGGGCGTTCAGCACGCCGTTGGCGCTCTCGATTGCAGCCATCATGCCCGTTGTTCCCACGGGAATGCCATGCTTTTCCTCGATGCGTGCGATTTCCTCCTCGCAGTCGATTACATCCTGGGCGCAGTCCGTCTTTGGCAGGCGCACCACATGCACCCCCGCCGGGACGACAGCCTCCAGGTCCAGCGCGCCCAGTCCGCTGGACAGATCGTTGATGCGCACAACGACCTCCTTTTTCCCGAAATCCAGCGTCTTCAGCGCGTTGTATACCAACATCCGCGCCGCGTCCTTCTCGGTATACGCCACGCTGTCCTCCAGGTCGAACATAATGCTGTCCGCCCCATAGATGCGGGAGTCGGCAATCATTCCCGGATTGTTTCCCGGTACAAACATCATACTCCGGCGCAGCCGGTCCTTGCTATATCGTTTCTCCATCACTGCCGCACCTCCCACGGATACGCCTTCTGGTCCGCAGCCCGCAGGGCGGCGGCGCTCACCCTGGCCCGGACCGTGCAGTCCAGCGCGCCCTTGTCCACGGCGCTGACGGCGGCGTTTTCCACGCCCAGCCCCCGGAGCGTCTCGCGGATAACGCTTTCAATCTGGCGTCCGAACTGCTGCATGACGCTGCTGGTCAGCTCCAGCTGGATGCCGCCCCCGGTCTGCGGCTCGATTGTCACCATGATGTCACTGGATTCCATGGTGCCGGCCACTGCGGTATGTTTCAGCTCCATCGTTCCATCTCCATCCTAAAATATAGTTTCTTATTGGGCTAACCGCTGGGCGATTGCGTCCAGGAACTCCTCGGAGTTGACGGCGCGGGCCTCGAAGCCCGGCTCCACCAGCCCCACCAGGTCCTTTGTCATGATTCCGGCATTCAGCGTGTCGAAGCAGGCTTGCTCCAAACGGTTGGCGAAGTCCGCCAGGTCCTGCAGGCCGTCCAGCTCGCCCCGCCTGCGCAGTGCGCCGCTCCAGGCAAAGATGGTCGCCATGGAGTTGGTGGAGGTCTTTTCGCCCTTCAGGTGCCTGTAGTAGTGCTTGGTCACGGTGCCGTGGGCGGCTTCATATTCGGTGGCGCCGTCCGGGGCCACCAGCACGGAGGTCATCATTGCCAGCGAGCCGAAGGCGGTGGAGACCATGTCGCTCATCACGTCGCCGTCGTAGTTCTTGCAGGCCCAGATATACCCGCCCTCGGAGCGGATGACGCGGGCTACGGCGTCGTCGATGAGGGTGTAGAAGTAGGTAATGCCCAGCTCGTCGAATTTGGCCTTGTAGCCCTCGAACTCCTCTTCAAAAATTTTCTTGAATTCGCCGTCATAGACCTTTGCGATGGTGTCCTTGGTGGAGAACCACAGGTCCTGTTTCGTATCAATGGCGTACTGGAAGCAGGAGCGGGCAAAGGAGCGGATGGACTGATCCTTGTTGTGGGCGCCCTGCCACACGGCGGGGCCGTCCACCTTCTGTACGGTCACGGTCTTCTCCTTGCCGCTCTCGCCCTTGAAAGTCATGGTGCAGATACCCGGCTCGTCTGTTACAAAGTCCACGCTCTTGTATACGTCGCCGTAGGCATGGCGGGCAATGGTAATGGGCTTTTTCCAGTTCTTCACCACCGGCTTGATGGCGTCGATGCAGATGGGGGTGCGGAACACGGTGCCGTCCAGAATGGAGCGGATGGTGCCGTTGGGACTTTTCCACATCTCTGTCAGCTGGGGGTACTCCTCCATCCGCTGTTTATTGGGGGTGATGGTGGCGCACTTCACCGCCACGCCGTATTTTTTGGCCGCATTGGCGGCGTCCACCGTCACCTGATCCTTTGTCTCGTTTCTGTGCAGGAGGCCCAGGTCATAATATTCGGTTTTCAAGTCCACAAAGGGGAGAATCAGCTTTTCTTTAATCATACCCCACAGAATGCGGGTCATTTCATCGCCGTCCATCTCCACCAGGGGGGTGGTCATTTTGATCTTTTCCATATTTTCCGTCTCCTCTCAGTCCTTGCCATATCCGGCAGCATAGTAGTTCATCAGACAGCCTTCCTGCAAAATCAGCCGCTCGTCAGCCGTCAGGCCCGCGCACTTGAGGGGGAGCTCCGTCACACTGCCGTCCTTCCGGATGACCTTTGCCTGGAAGTCCTCCACGCCGTTGGCAATGGCCTTTTTCACGCCGGGGATATATACCCAGTCGCCGTCCTCATAGGGGAACTCCGTCCCGCTGTCCATCGTAAAGGGTACAATTCCCCAGTTGATGCAGTTGGAACGGTAACGCTTTGTAGCATACTCGTAACAAATATTCGCAAAACCGCCCAGCACCTTCTGGCAGGACGCCGCCTGCTCTCTTGCCGAACCGTCTCCCGGCTTATTGGCAAACACGCAGGAACCGACCGTCGTATGCGCTCCGTCGCCGCCAACCTTCTCCAGCACAGCGGCCACTTCCGCCGGAACCTGTCCCTGCTCCCGCGCCTCCTCCAGCGCGCGCACCGCCTTGCTCCGGCCCACGTACTCCGGTACCCGGCGGCTCAGGGCAAACTCGCTCAGTCCGATGGGGTTGGAGCGGTAGCTGCTGGTTTCGCCCGATGGAATCAGCTCGTCGGTGGTCGTCACCGGGTCGTGGATCACCGCGCACAGCCGTACCAGCAGATCGTCCGCCAGCTTCGGCATATGGGGCCAGTCCTTGATATTCGGCCCATACCGCAGTTCTACGCTGGGGTCAGCCTTCCCAAAGCCCTCATAGCACCGCTTCGCGTATACGCTGCCATCATAGCGGTACGTCAGTTCCTCCGCAGTGGGCAGTTCATAGTCGATATCGGTTGCGGCGGTCAACACGCCGCCGCTGCGTGCGGTAGCGGCAATAGACCGGGCATCCATCAGAGCCACGGCGGAAATCTGGCCGCTGCCGGGCTTGGAGCCCTCCCGGTTGGCAAAGTTCCTGGTTGCATGGCGGATGGAAAGCGTATTATTCGCCGGCGTATCCCCTGCGCCGAAGCACGGACCGCAGAACGCGGGTTTCATGATGCAGCCTGCCTCCATCAGCGCGGCAGAAGCGCCGTTTTTGGTAATTGCCAGGCTGATGGGCGTGGACGACGGATACACGCTCATATCAAAATAACCGTTGCCGATACTCTGCCCCTTCAGAATTGCGGCGGTCTCCATGATATTCTCAAACATACCGCCGGAACAGCCCACGATGACCCCCTGGTCGCAGGTAACTTTGCCGTCCACAATATTTTTCCGCAGGTCCATTGTCACCTTGCCGCCCAGCTGCTTGTTGCACGCGGCCTCGACCTCTGCGAAAATCTTCTCCGGATTTTCCTGCAGTTCATGGACGGTGTAGGCGATGGAGGGATGGAAGGGCAGGGCGATCATGCACTCCACTTTGCTCAGGTCGATTTTCACCACGCTGTCATAATACGCGCCGTTTTCCGGATGCAGCTCCCGGAAATCCTCCGGACGGCCAATGTTCTCATAGTACGCCCGAATCGTCTCGTCCGTCTCCCAGATTGAGGTCAGGCAGCTGGTTTCGGTGGTCATCACGTCAATGCCGATGCGGTAGTCGCAGCTCAGCTCCTTCACGCCGGGTCCCACGAATTCCAGGACCTTATTCTTCACATCGCCCTTCGGGAACGTGGCGGCTACCAGCGCAATGGCCACATCCTGGGGGCCTACGCCCTTCCGGGGCTTCCCGTCCAGATAGACCAGCGCCACCTCCGGCGCGGCTACGTCGTAGGTATTATCCAGCAGCTGCTTCACCAGCTCGCCGCCGCCTTCGCCCACGCCCATGCAACCGTATGCGCCGTACCGGGTGTGGGAATCGGAACCCAGAATCATTTTGCCGCAGCCTGCCAGCCGCTCGCGGGCGTACTGATGGATGACCGCCTGATTGGCCGGCACGTAGATGCCGCCGTATTTCTTCGCGGCGGACAGGCCGAAGGCGTGGTCATCCTCGTTGATGGTGCCGCCCACGGCGCACAGACTGTTGTGGCAGTTGGTCATGGCGTAGGGAATGGGGAATTCCTTCAAACCGCTGGCCTTCGCCGTCTGGATGATGCCGACGAAGGTAATATCGTGGGAAATGAGGGCGTCGAACTTGATGCGCATTTTCTTTGCGTCGCCGCTCTTGTTGTGGGCGCGCAGGATGGAATAGGCAATCGTTTTTTCACGGGCCGCGTCGGGTGCGGCCTGTCCCTGCGCGGACTCTGCCGGGACAATCTGCCCGTCCACCAGATACGCGCCTTTTTTCATCACTTCAACCATGTTAAATCCTCCCTTGAACCTTTGCTCGTGGACTGCCGCCACGGATTTTTGCTTACGAGGAGAGTGTATCACAGGAGAAAAAGTTTGTGAACAGGAAAATCATAAGAAATTTATTTTTGTATGGTTGACGAAAAATTCAACGCCGGTTCACAATTTTTGCAGGGATGTGAAAGAGAAACTGCGTTATGCAGACCATTTTGCAAGCATAAATGCAGTGCGTCAGTATGGGATATGACAGAACGGGAGAGCCCTGCGCCAAAAAAATGCACAAAAAGCAAACGGCGAAGCGGACCTGACTGCACATATCAGTCAGGTCCGCCCCTTTCGTCTATGGGCTGTTTTTTACAGCCCCCATCCAAGATTCAATTTACGCAGGTCAGTTCAGCCAACCGGGTTTGCTGGTATCCGTAGAGGTGGAACTGCCGCCGGGAGCCACGTTGCGGTATTTGTACACATTGTACACAATGCGGCTGATCTGGGCGCGGGTCAGGTTGTCCGAACCGTTCCACAGCTGCTTGCCGCTGCTGGCATCGCCCTGGACAATACCGGCCTTGGTCAGAGCCAGGACATAGCCCTCGGCGTCAACAGCGTCCGCATAGGGGCTGGCCTCGTTGGTCACGGGGGACAGCTTCAGAGCCTTTGCAGCCACGGTAGCAATGGCCGTGCGGTTCATGGGTGCGTTCAGGCCGTAGCTGGCGGCGGTACCGGGCAGGAGGCCGTTGGTGATGGCCAGGTTCAGATAATTCTGCGCCCAGTTGGAGCCGGACAGCTCCTGCTGCAGGGGATAACCGGCGGCAAGCAGGATGAGCTTGAGACCTTCGCCGTAGTTGACCGCGTCGTTGGGATGGAACAGTCCGTCGTTGCGGCCATTGACGATATTGGCCTTGGCCAGCGTGGTAACGTCGTTGTAATACCAGGCTGTGCTGGGAACGTCGTTGAAGGAGGTGCGGTTGGGCGCAACGGCCTGGGAGACCAGAATGCTCACCGTACCTGTCGCGGCCTGGGCGCCGTTGCTGTTATAGGCGGTGAAGGAAATCGTAGCCGTGCCGCTGAATCCGGCGGCGGGGCGATAGGTCACGCTGCCCAGATTCTGATAATTCGCAGAGGGATTGGACACATAGGCGAACTTTGTGCCGCTGCTGACCACAGAGCTGCCCACGTACAGGGAACCGCTGGTGGGTGTACCGAAGGTCAGATAGCTGGCGGACAGCATTGCGGAATTCTTGTTGTAGAAGTCCGCAGCGTTGAAGTTCACATAGGAACCGGTGGTGCTGTAGGATACGGTCACGTTAGCGGGGGCCGTGTTCTCCGCCTTGTTGTTGAAGGTGATGGTGCCGCTGAAACGGAGGGTGCTGCCGGTATAGCAGTCGTAATTGACCGTATCGGTGGAGTTGCTGTTGTTCTTGGGGGTGTACTTCACGTCGTTGATCCGGTTGGAGCCGGAGCTGCTGCTGGTGAAGTTATAGCTGCTCATATTGCTGCTGGTCAGGGTGGTGCTGTTATAGGTCAGGGTGCCGTTGGAGGGAGTGCTCCGGAACTTGATGGTCATGTTGCTGGGTGCGCTGGAGCCGACCACGTCGCGATAGCGGCTGGTGAAGTCGCTGGCGCTGAGGGACACGGACCTGGTGCCTGTAGCGCTGTAGCTGATTGTCGCAACACTGGTGTTGGTGAAGGAAATGCTCACCTTACCGCTCATGGAGGTGTTGCTGCTGCTGGAGCTGCTGGTGGTACCGTACGCCGTGAAGTTGATTGTAGCAGACTTGGTAGAGCTGCTGCTGGGTACGAAGGTCAAGTCGCTGATGCCGGTCTGACGGCTGCTGGGATTGTAGTAGCAGTAGGTAGAACCCACGGTACTGCTGTTGGAGCCGTTATAGTTGATATAAAGGCTGCCGCCGGAGGGGCTGGAGAAGCGGACATAGTCCAGGTCGCCTCTGGAATAGCTGTTGCGCCACCAGCTCTGGAAGTCGCTGGCGCTGAAGCTCACGTCGGAACCGGCCCGTGCGCTGTAGGTGATGTCCTTCTTGCTGGAGCTGCCCGCCTCTACCTTGATGCTGATGGTGCAGCGGTAGGAGTTGCCGCGGGTGCCGTAGACGGTACAGTCAAAGGTAGCGGTACCGATGCGGTCGGGGGTGAAGGTCACTTCCCGCAGGTCGTAGTTATTGCGGCTGCCGGAATAGTAGTAGTCGCGGGAGGTGCTTGCGCTCAGGTCGCCGTAGGTGTCGGTGACGTCGTGGAAGCGGACGTAGTCGATGGACTCGCTGCTGCTCAGCTTGTTCTGCATCTGGGTGATGATGGAGGTGTTGCCTCTGTCATCGCGGTCATCCAGGCAGTAGCTGCTGCTGCTGTCATAGACTGTGGCCGATACCGTGTAGTCATTGTAATAGCGGTCCGTGTAGACGGTCCAGCTGGCCGAGCTGGAATACAGCCGGTTGGCTGTTGTTGTGCTCGCGTTGCGGTAGTAGACGCTGACAGAGCAGGTCAGGGTATTGTTCCGGCTGCTGCTGTAGAGGCTGGAGTTATCGGCATAGAGCCGGTAGCTGCTGCCGGAGGTGCTCTCCCGCTGCACGGTGGTGTTGTTCAGGGTCCAGGTGTAGTAAATATCGTATGTGCTGTTATTGTAGATGCTGGTTCCGTTCAGATACGGGGTGACAGAGAAGTCTCTGTAGTTGTAACGGTCATAATCCCAATAGTAGTCGTCATCATAGTAACCGAGATTGACGGAGCTGGTGTTGGGATTCTTGCTGAGAGTAAAGCCGCTGCGGTTGTTATTGACAGGAATTGTAATGGTGTCAATCGCAGTACCGCCGGCAGTTCTGCGCAGTGTTGCGGTCAGATATCCGTTGGTGGTATTGTAGCCATAGTCGTAGACATAAACGCTGCCGCTGGTACGTCCGTCCATATATGTGCGGGCAGTGGTACCCAAATCTGACGTATTGGTTCTTGTGCTGATACGGATATTGCTGCTGGAAGTGGACCAGTCCACAATATAATCATCATAGGCCGTTGTGGGGGTGGAGACGTAGACCGCGCCGCTCCAGCCGTTGGAATTTGTGGTGATTGTGCTGGGATAGGCAGAGAGAACGTGGGAAGTGGTGGAATCGACACGCACCGGAATATAGACGGTGTCGATGGGGTATCTATAGTTGTTGTCTTCATACAGGGTAGCTGTCAGCGTTGTCGTACCAGCACCAATGCCGCGGATATAGATGCTGGTGCTGTAGCTGCTGCCCAAATAGGTATCTTCACTGTATCCCCAGCCAGAAGTCCGGGAGTCGCTGATCTGTGCGCAGCCGTTATTGCTGGGAAGGCTCCAGCGCACATAACTATTCCTGTAGTAGCTGTTAGTGCTGACGGAAACAGATGTACTGCTGCTGTTGCTGGTGAGGTTTATGCTGGAGGGGGAGGCAGTCAGTACGGAAGAACTGCTGCGGACGTAGATTTCACAGCTGGCACTGTTGCCGTAAACATCGGTAGCGGTGATTCTAGTCCAGCCGTAAGAAACAGCAGTGACAAGACCGGTGGTGCTTACCCGGGCAACAGTGGGATCAGAAGAAGTCCAAGACACCGACATATTGCCGGGGACGGTGTACAGCTGTCTTGTATCGCCTATGCGAGAGAATGTGTAGCTGGAATCGCTGAGATAGAAGCCAGCGGTGTTCTGCACGGTAACGACACAGGAAGCCTGTGCGCCGCCGGGAATCGTGGCGGTAATGGTAGCGGTACCGGCTCTCCGGCCTGTAACAAGGCCGTTGGTATTGACGTATGCAACATCAGGGTTGTTGCTGCTCCAAGTCACAGCGGTACCTGTAGGATAAACTGTGGCAGTCAGCTGCACGCTCCCGTTCACAGAGATGGTGGCTGTGGTCTGGTTAAGCGTGATGCTCTGTGTGGCATTCGGATTTTTCGCACCGCACTTGCTGCAAGTGGCGGAAGTGCCGTTTGTGCCGAAATCGTGGGCCTCTACCTTTGCATCGCTGCATACATCGCATACTTTAGTATGCTGCTTGCCGTCCTTGTTATCGGTATAAGTAGTATAGCTATGACCTCTGGCAGCAATTTTTTCGGTTTCAACCTTCTTACAAACACTACACGTCTTTGTGCGTTTGCCTTCTTCCGTGCAGGTGGGGTATTGGTCCACTTTTGTTTGCCAGGAGTGGTCAACCATTCCAATTGTCTCAGTACCTGTTGCCTTGCACTTGCTGCAAGTGCGGCTTTTTGAACCCAGTGCAACACAAGTAGGTTCTTTGTCAGTTTTCCACTCGCTCCAGCTGTGCGCACCGCCTGACGGGCATTCATCTGCCGCCAAAGCCGCTGGCGCAAGGCTGAGCATCAGCGCAAATGCCAACAACAGTGACAAGAGCTTATGCGTTTTTTGTTTCATAAATTTCCTTCCTTCCTTTTCTCGTAAGTTGCTTTGTTGGACCGGAGGTCCTAAAGGAACCATCTTACAGGAGTACCATAGCAAACCAATGTGAAAAAACAGTTTCAAAATTGCATCGAAATTGCATCATTTCTTAAAAGTTTGTTAAGCCTCCTTCCTGCATTTCTACTATATAGACGAAGAAAGGGCAGGTTAAGTTCCCGGCGGCGGAAAAATTTACTGACTGTACCGGACCTCGCATGAGGTTTGGGGGGCTTTCAGCCAGACTGACGGGCGTTTCCGCGCTCACACCCGTGAAAACCTGTATTCTGTCGAATAATCATACCTCCTTCCGGGGCGGAGCAGGATATCGCCCCACTCCGGATGATTGGGGCTGTCGGGGAAGAACTGGGTTTCCAGGCACACGGCCTGCCGGGGCCTGTACACCGCCCCATGCTTGCCCCGGCCCGTGATGGTCAGGCCGTTGGCGGTGTAGAGCTGGAGGCCGGGCTTGTCCGTCCACACCTCCATGACAATGCCGGACCGGTCGCCGGTCAGACGTGCGGCCCGGCGCAGCCCCTGCATGGGGTCAAGGATAAAGTTGTGGTCATAGCCGCCCACATTGCGCAGCTGCTGGTCGTCGGCGTTGATATCCCGTCCGATGGCCTTTTCGGCGGTAAAATCGAAGGGGCTTCCGGCCACGGGGCGGGCCATGGAAGTGGGGATGCTGTCGGGACCGACGGGAGTATAGCGGCTGGAGGAGAGCCAGAGACGGTGGCGCATGGCGTCGCCGCCGCCGTTGAGGTTGAAGTAGCTGTGGTTGGTGATGTTGCAGTAAGTCGTCTGGTCCGTCGTGGCCTCATAGCGCAGGGAGAGTCCCTGTTCAGTGAGGGTGTAGGTTGCCTCCAGTGTGAGAGTACCGGGAAAGCCTCCCTCTCCGGCGGGGGATGTATAGGTGAAAGCAACGGAGCTCTCCCCGGTCTGCCGGGCGTCGAAACACTGCCTGTCAAATCCGGCGGGACCGCCGTGGAGCTGCTTGGGGCCTTCGTTGGCTGTCAGCGGCACGGTGCGTCCGGCGATGCGGCAGTGTGCGCCGGCGATGCGGTTGGCATAGCGTCCGATGACCGCGCCCAGATAGCCGCCGTTGTCCTCATAGCCGCTGATGCCGTCGTAGCCCAGCACCACGTCCACCATCTCGCCGTTTCGATCCGGGACCTGCAGCCGCCGCAGCGCAGACCCATAGGTCAGCACCTCCGCCTCCAGGCTGCCGCAGCGCAGGGTATACAGGTCCACGGCCCGTCCATCCCGGGTGGAACCGAAGGGTTCTTTCAAAACTGCCATAGGATATCCTCCTTTTCCGTACGCCCCAGGGGGGCGGTAGTAACAAGTCTAGTATACTGTTTTTTTCTGGGAAAAACAAGGGGGTTGTACAGGTTTTCTTTCCGAGAGGGATGGAGAAATTTTCCAGCCGTTTATTTTTCCGGCAGGGAGTCGTCCTCCTCCACCCATTCCTGCACGTCCACAACCCGGAACTGGCCGGGTCCGGTGCGGGTGACAACGTTTTTCAGGCCCGCGTTGATAATCATGCGGCGGCACATGGCGCAGGACTGGGCGTCATAGAGTATGGCGCCTGTGGCGGCGTCCTTCCCGGCCAGATAGAGGGCGCCGCCGGCCATATCCCGGCGGGCGGCGGAGATGATGGCGTTGGCCTCGGCGTGGACGCTGCGGCAGAGCTCGTACCGCTCGCCGTGGGGGACATTCATGCTCTCCCTGGTGCAGCAGCCCAGGTCCACGCAGTTTTTCCGGCCCCGCGGCGCGCCGTTGTAGCCGGTGGAGATGATCTCATCATTTTTGACAATAATCGCGCCGTAGCAGCGGCGCAGGCAGGTGGCCCGCTCAATGACCGTCTCTGCGATATCCAGATAGTAGTTTTCTTTGCTGACGCGGTCCATAGTCTTTTCCTCCTCTTACTTGTATAGGGGTAGTATGACAGAATTGGACGAAAATTGCAAGAGCGATGTTTGCCGGAAGGGGGCGGCGATATTGCTTTTTTCTGGCAGAGCAGGTATACTATACCGGAAAAAAGAAAGGATGTGAGGCGAGTGATCTATCATATTCTGGCAATCGGCGACGTAGTGGGGGAGGAGGGACTGGCCCATGTGGAGCGGCATCTGCGGAGTGTAAAGAAGTGGAAGGATATTCATTTCACTGTGGTAAATGGGGAGAACGTGTCGCTGACCGGCGTGACGCCCCGGCAGGTGGAGGAGCTCTACCAGGCGGGAGCGGACGTCGTGACTTTGGGCAACCATGCTTTTGGCAAGCGGCAGATTTGCAACCGGCTGGACGACGACCCCTACCTGCTGCGTCCCGCCAACTACGGCGGGCGTATGCCGGGCCGCGGCTGGGGGATTTACGAGTGCGGACACATTCAAATCGGGGTGCTGAACCTGGTTGGACGGTTTGGGATGGATTGCAACGTGGACAACCCTTTTTCCACCGCCTTGCGGCTGCTGGCCGGGGAGAAGCCCGTCTTTACTGTGGTGGATTTCCACGCGGAGGCCACCAGTGAAAAGCTGGCTATGGGACACTATCTGGACGGTCAGATATCCGCCCTCTGGGGGACCCACACCCACGTCCCCACGGCGGACGCCCAGGTGCTTCCCAAGGGGACGGGGTACATCAGCGACCTGGGCATGGCCGGTCCCATCTACGGCATTCTGGGGATTGAGCCGGAGCAGAGCATCGAGCGGCTTCTGGGCGGACTGCCGGGGCGGTACCGTGCGGCGGAGGGGCCGTGCAAGATGCAGGGTGCGGTTTTCAGTCTGGACAGCGGGTCAGGGCTGTGCGTGGACGTGGAAGCCCTGGACATTCGATAACGGAGAGTAGAAATATGCACAAATTTTTCGCTTATATATCGCGAATGAAGTATATTGCCCGCTGGTCCCTGATGCGCAACAGCGTGCCGGAGAACATCCAGGAACACAGCCACATGGCCGCGGTGCTGGCCCACGCCCTGGGGGTCATCCGGCGGGACGTGCTGGGCCGGGACTGCGATCCAAACGCCTGCGCGGCGGCGGCGTTGTTCCATGACGCCACGGAAATTTTCACCGGCGACCTCCCCACACCCATTAAATACTATAATTCCGCCATCCGCGGGGCTTACCATCAAGTGGAGGACGTGGCGGCGTCCCGGCTGCTGGACATGCTGCCGGAGGAGATGCGTCCCGCGTACGGGCCGCTGCTCCGGGAGGCGGACGGAGAGGTCCGGCAGATTGTGAAGGCGGCGGACAAGCTGTGCGCCTATATCAAGTGCGTGGAGGAGCTGGAGGCGGGCAACCGTGAGTTTGCCGACGCCGCCCAGGAGACGCTGGAGGCCCTGCGTCAGATGGACATGGAGGAGGTCGCCTGGTTTTTGGACCATTTTGGCGAGGCGTTCGGCCTGACGCTGGACCGGCTGCAGAGGCCGTAAAGATTAACGCCGTTTTAACAGCTTTTGTGGTACACTGAAGATGATTCCGGAACAGGAGGCGGTGGAGCGTATGTTTTCCCGGCAATCCCTGCGGCCCGCGGTGCGGGACTGGCTGATTACGGCGGGCCTGCTGCTGCTGGGGTACGGGCTGAGCAATCTGCTGCTGCTGGCAGACCCCGGCGGCGGCTTTGTGTCCATGATTTTTGTGCTGATGGTGGTGCTGACGGCGCGGCTGACCACGGGGTATGCCTGCGGCGTGGCGGCGTCCTTCGTGGGGGTAATCTGCGTCAACTACGTGTTCACCTATCCGTACTGGGAGTTCAATTTCACCATCTCCGGCTATCCCCTGACATTTCTCACCATGCTCTCCGTCTCCCTCATTGTCAGCGCCCTCACCTCCCAGAACAAGCGGCAGGAGCATCTGCGGATGGAGAACGAGCGGGAGACCATGCGCGCCAATCTGCTGCGGGCCGTGTCCCACGACCTGCGCACGCCTCTGACCAGCATCGTGGGGTCCACGTCCGCGATTCTGGAGAACGACGCCCTGCTGGACACCGAACAGCGCACAGCTCTGCTGCGCAACGTCCGGGACGAGGCGCAGTGGCTGGTGCGGATGGTGGAAAATCTTCTGTCCATCACCCGCATGAGCGGCGGCGACACCCAGATTCTCAACAAGGAGCTGGAAGCCGCCGAGGAGGTGCTGGCCAGCGTGGCGGACAAGTTCCGGCAGCGGTTTGATGGCATTGCGCTCTCGCTGGCCGTCCCCCGCGAGCCGCTGTTTGTGCCGATGGACGCGATTCTGATTGAACAGGTGCTGCTGAACCTGCTGGAGAACGCGGCCTGCCATGGCCGGTGCAGTCAGATTGAGCTGTCGGTGGAGCGGCAGTCCGCCGCCGCTGTCTTTACGGTCCGCGACAACGGCGTGGGGATTGCGGAGGAGGTACTGCCCAGCATTTTCTCTCCCGCCCTGCGCAGCCGGACCGCCGACAACCGGCGGAATATGGGAATCGGATTGTCGGTGTGCAGTTCCATCGTCAAGGCCCACGGCGGGGCCATGTCCGCCGCCAACGCGCCGGAGGGCGGCGCGGTGTTCTGCTTCACATTGCCCATAGAGGCGTATACATCGGAGGACTATGATTATGAAGATTAAAGACCGCGTACTGATTGTGGAGGACGACGCCCACATCAGCAGTTTCATCTCCGCCATTCTCACCGCCAACGACTACGACGTCATCACGGCCCGCACCGGCAGCGAGGCCATCACCACCATCACCTCCCACTGTCCGGATGTGATTCTGCTGGACCTGGGCCTGCCGGACATGGACGGCGCGGGGATACTGACGTTTGTGCGGGAGTGGTCCACCTGCCCCATCATTGTCGTCTCCGCGCGGAACCACGAGCGGGACAAGGTGGACGCCCTGGACGCCGGGGCGGACGACTATATTGTCAAGCCCTTCGGCACCTCGGAGCTGCTGGCCCGTATCCGCACCGCCATCCGCCACACCCGCACCCATCTGCCCAATGGCGAGATTGCCCAGTCCGGCCAGTTCCGCGCCAAGGGGCTGGTGATTGACTACGACAAGCATCAGGCGCTGATCAACGGGGAGAACGCCCATCTGACCCAGAATGAGTATAAACTGGTGTCCCTGCTGGGAAAATACGCCGGACGGGTGCTGACATATGACTTTATCATCCGGCAGCTGTGGGGTCCGAAGGCCAAAAACGACAATCAGATTCTGCGGGTAAACATGGCGAACATCCGCCGGAAGATTGAGAAAAATCCTGCCCAGCCGGAGTATATTTTTACGGAGATCGGCGTGGGCTATCGGATGGTGGACCCGGAATGAGACAATGGAAAAAATTTCTACCTGAGCGGATGGACGTGGGGTGCGGCGGCAAGCCCCGTCTATCCGCTCAGGTAGAAATAATTTTTTTAAGGAAAAGAAACTACTTGTCAAAGCGTGGAAAACGTGGTATGATAACAGCAACGAGGCAAATAGTAAGGCAGGACATGGGCGATTCGCACTCACCCATGCCCCTATGCAGGAGAAGAGTCCTCCTACACAATAGCATTTGCTGCGCCAGCTCCTATTATAACAGTCTTCCCATCTTTTTTCAATACCCAGTTTTTTCATCTCCTAACTGCGGAGGACTGTTTGT
>JAAWQS010000062.1 GCA_022800665.1 Oscillospiraceae bacterium | reverse complement strand
GTTATGCCGGGCTGTGTCCTGCCAGGGAAATCCTCTGATTTGCTCCTGTTTCCTTGACTACAGCTTCTCTCCTTTTACACAAATTTTTCTGCCGGGCCTCTGGGCCTTTCTTTATTTCTTGGTAATACATTGGCTTCCTTATAAGTAAGTTATTATGTAAGATTAAGACTGTGAACAATTAATTCTGCGCAAACTTGTGGATTGACAGTTATTCTCTTTTATTTTACCCAACAGGCCTAGGTCCGCTCCTTTCTGGAGCTAGACCTAGGCCTGTTTAATACTGGGGCTTTTACAAAAATTCCGCTATAATCTTTGACTGAAAGGTCAGGCAGGGCTCCTCGCGGCCATTAATGGCAAGGGACCCGTTCCAGAATGAAATGGTCAGGACCTCCAGGCCGTTTTCCTGCGCATACTGCGCAATGGCGTCCTCGCTCAGCAAGTACTCTGTTATTTCATCATTTATATTGGTAAGATTGTCTATATTGGACCTGATTACATCCCCTCTGCCCAAATAGCGGTCGTCCACATAATATTCCACATACAATTCTTTTGTTTCCTGTATTGCGCCAAATTTTTTCAAAAAGAATGCAGATTGCTTGTTTTTGAAATTAAAAGCCACAGTCTGGGCGGAATATTCCACTTCAGGCTGTTCCAACGCTCTAAGTTCAGCCGAACCTCGCGACATGTGCGAAGTATCAATGATATAGCCATTCATGTCATAGGTGGATACAACAACCTCTGCCGCTTTCAGTGTAAAGAATGTATCGCGGCCCATCTCGTCCATGATCCGGAAAGCAAGCTCCTTTGCGTTTTCCACATCGTCAATGTCCCGCTGAACGCTCTTTCTCAAATCAATTCTGAAGGTCAGATTCAGGCGCGGTTTCAAATTTTGTCCCAGGATGAGAGACAAATTATCCTCCTCAATCTCAAACGCAAATAATTCGTATTCTTCTTCTTCCAAAAATGCTTCAAGCAGCTCCACATAGTGCGTCTCGCAGTCCTCAACAGGTATTCCCTCAATGGCGTCTCTGACTTCCTGCATTTTACCAAGCGGATATTTTACGAATTCCTCCTGGGGCGGTATCTCCTCTATAGATTTCATAGGGACCGGTTTACTGCTCTCCACCTTTGGAGCGCACGCCGTCAGAAGCAGCGTCAAGCCGAGTAGTGCAATGACTCTCTTTTTCAGATACATTCAAGCCCCCTCCTTCGCCAAGACAGATAAACACACACTATCTTCTACGCCTGATTTTAGCAGATTTTCCAAAGGCTGTCAACCACATTTCACAGAATCAGTTCCATTCCCACTTTCTGCTGTTTCAGTCCGCACTTTTCATAAAAGCGCATGGCTCCCGGATTGCAGGACCACACGTTCAGCGTCACGTTATAGCATCCGGCAGACCGGGCCAGGTCCAGTACCGCCTCATACAGCGATTTGCCCACCTGCTTCCCCCGGCAGCTTTCGTCTACGCACAGGTCGTCCAGATACAGGGTTGTCAAATCGTTGAACGACCCCTCGTTCTGATGCCGCTGGTACACGCAGAACGCATAACCGGCCACCTGTCCGGCCTCGTCCTCCGCAACCAGAATGGGGCGTTCCCCGTCCCGCAGGAGCGTCTGCAATTCCGCGTCATCGTACTTTCTGCCGCCCGCCCGGAACAGGTCCGGCCTGCCCTGCTGGTGTACCCGGCACACCTGGAGCAGCAGTTCCCCCAGCCGGGGGATGTCCCGCTCCTCCGCGCGTCTGATTTTCATATGATATCCTTCCCTTCCGTTGTTTTCTGCGGGATCAAGTCCCCAATCAAATCCATTACCACCGCGCCTGCCAGCAGCAGTCCAGCTACCGGTGGGACCCAAGGTACGCTGCCTGGTACGCTGCGCCGGCCCGGCGGCGGCGTCTCCAGCGGGGCGCAGCAGGCCGGTTCCTCCGGGCTGTACACCACCTTCAGATGCTTGATCCCCTTCCGGCCCAGCTCCCGGCGCATGACCCGCGCCAGGGGACAGCCCCGCGTTTTGCTCAGGTCCGTCACCTCCAGCCTGGACGGGTCCAGCTTGTTGCCCGTACCCAGGGCGGAGAGAATGGGAATCCCCCGCTCCAGTGCGCGGCAGATCAAATCCACCTTGCAGGCCACCAGGTCGATGGCGTCCGCCAGGTAGTCGTAATCGCCAAAGAACCGGTCTCCGTTCTCCCTGTCGTACCGCCCTGTAACCGGATGGACCCGGCACGCCGGGTTGACCTCCAGTACCCGCCGGGCCATAGCCTCCGGCTTCGGCTGGCCCAAGGTGGATTCCACAGCCCCCAGCTGGCGGTTGATGTTGCTCTCCCGGTAGCAGTCCTCGTCAATGAGGGTCAGCTCCCCCACCCCGGACCGGGCCAGGGCCTCCGCCGCCCAGCTGCCTACGCCGCCCAGTCCCACCACGCACACGTGGGACGCCGCCAGCTTTTCCACCGCCTCCCGGCCCAGCAGCATCTCGTTTCTCAAAAACCGTTCGTTCATCTCTACCCTCCCGGCAGAAAGACAGCCCCGGAAAACCGGGGCTGTACTTTTTTCAGTTACGCATTGATGGCGTCCATACCGCTCTCGTCCACCTCTGCGGTCACGCTCTCCGTGGTCTCATCGTACCAGGTGGAGAAGGCGTCGCTCTTCAGAGCGTTCTCACAGGCATAATGCCAATACTCGGTATCGGTGTAGCCTGTAAAGTACATGATGTGGGAGCCGTAGGAGCTCTCGACAATGCCGGTATCGCCGGTCTTGCGTCCGGCCTCGTAGCACCAGTCGTTGAACTCGGAGACCATGTCGCCCTTTGCGACGTTCTCAATCAGACCGCCGTTGTCCTTGCTGCCGCTGTCCTGGGAATACTGCCCGGCCAGCTTGGCAAAGCCTTCCTCGGTGCCGTCCCAGCTGTCGAGAATCTCCTGGGCCTTCTGGGCAACCTGGCCCTCTGCGGCCTCCTCGCCCTCCGGCAGCTCCAGATTGGCCTCGGTCACAAGGATATGGCGGATGTTGTAGTTCAGAGCCTCATTCCGCTCACGGCCATTGAAGAGCGCCACATAATACTGGCCCTCGCTCTCCAACACCTCCACATCGCCGGATTTCCGTGCGCTGTCAAAGAGCCACTCAACGGCTGTGCTGGTGGAGTAGCTCATCTCCTCGCTGCCGTAATAGCCTGCATCGTGCTCGACGGCCAGCTCCTCCAGGTCTCCTCCGGCCTTATAAGCGGCCAGAATCTCCTCTGCGGTCTCCTTTGCCGCCTCCATAGCGGCGGTCTTTTCCTCCTCGGTGGCCTCGATAGCGTTGCCCTCATCGTCGGTCTTTTGCTCCGGGTTGCCGGAGACGGAGACATAGGCGCCGTCTACCAGATCATAATTGTTCTTGTTCTCCTCGTAGTACGTCTGAATCTCGTCGTCGGTAAAGGTGAAGGTATCCTGCTGGACGCTGGAGACTCTGGTCGCCAGCATACGGTCCTTCTCGCAGGCTTCATAGATGGAGGAGGTCATGGTTGCGCCGTAGATGGCCTTCAGATACGCCTTGTAGGTGAAGCCCGCCTCGGCGGCAGATTTTTTCAGCGCTTTCATGTTCTCGCTGTACAGGTCCTGATCCTCCTGCTCCAGGGTGATGTTGTTCTCCTGGGCCAGCTTTTTCGCCGCATGGACAAACTTCATGTTGTCCACCGCCAGCTCCTTGAAGTAGTCCGCCCAGGAGCGGGTGTCGTCATAGGCCTGATCCTTCAGGGGGGACTGGGGGTCGAGCATACCGTACATCTGGGCCATATAGCCGCTGGTGCTGTTCATATAGCTCTGGTATGCCTGCTGGTAGTAGTAGGCTGCCTGGGCCGCGTTGTACTTCTCGCCGTCGATGGTCACGGCGGTTTTGTTCCGCTCCAGGATGCCGGAGTTGTACACCACCAGGAAGATTGCCGCCGCAATAAATGCCACGGCCAGGATGGTGTAGAGGACGGAGGACCGTTTTTCCGCCGCTCTCTGCTCCGCCTCGCGGGCGGCTCTTGGATTCACGCTGCCGGTTGCCAGCTGTTCCTGGCGTCTTTTCTTTTCTCTGGATGCGCTCATGGTTGTTCATTCCTTCCAAAAATTTTCTGCCGCACGGCCCCAGCCGGGGGCGGCGATTGCTGTCTTCTGCTGCCGAGGGTCGATTTTTGGCTCAACGCACAATAGTATACTTGATTCTTGTCCGTTTCGCAAGTACAAGTTGCCCCAATGCTGTAAATTTTTTATCTCTAAGGCAGGACCGGTTCCGGCGGCAGCTCCGGCTCGTCCGGTTCATCCGGTTCGCTGGGTTCCGGCGGGGGATTGGTTTCGCCCTGGGGGGGCGCAGTGTTGTTGTCCGGCGGCTTGGCGGAGCCGGGGTGATTCGGTTCAGCGGGCTGGTTGGGCTGGCTGGGCTTACTGGGATTGTAGGGCTCGGTAGGCCAGCCGCCCTCGCCGGGACGGGGAGTGTTGGGGGGATTGCCTGCGGGATCGTCATTCTCCCCCTCCTCGCCGGGCAGCAGGGGATCGTCCGCCTCCGGGAGGTAGTTCTCGTCGTGGATGACGCAGGGCGTGGCTGCGGTACTGAAATAGGTGTAGTGATCCATGGCGTCCTCGCTCAGCACCAGACTGCCGCTGGGCAATTCCAGGAACTCCCGGCCCTTCTGCATGATTCGGGTGGTCACAGTCTCCTCCGGGCAGAACTCGGTAGCCAGATGCTCCTCGGCGGTGGCCGGGTCCGTACAGATTCTGACCTCCATATGGCAGTCGCAGTTCCCCTCCGGGGACCAGCTGCTCTGGGACTCGCCGCTGACCGCGTCGCTGCACAGTGCGCTGGGCACGCCGCCGCAGTGGCCGCAGACGGTCCGGGATGTCACGCCTTCGGGCCGGTCCGGGAACTCCTTGTCCGGCAGGTTGGCGTGAATCTGGCTCATGACCTTCTGCCAGATTCTGGCCGCCGGGTTGCCGCTGGTGGAGATTTTCTCATTGCTCTTGGCGTGGCCCACCCACACGGCGGCGGAATAATAGGGGGTATACCCGGCAAAGTAGCGGTCGCAGTTGTTGGTAGTGGTACCAGTCTTACCGGCCACATGCATACCGCTGATCTGGGCCTCGGTACCGGTACCGCTGCTGACGGCGTTGCGGAGCAGCTGGGTCATGAGGTAGGCGGTGCTCTCCTTCATCGCCTGGCTGGACTGGTTGTCCGTGCTGGCAATGACCTCGGAGTGGTCGTTGGACTCAATCCGTGTGATGGTCCTGGGGGGCGTATAGATGCCCCTGTTGGCGAACGCGCCGTAGGCTGCGGCCACCTGCTCGGTGGTCACGCCGATGGTCAGTCCGCCCAGGGCCAGTGGGCTGGGACCCAGGTCGGAGATATCCAGGTCCATACCCAGGTTCTGCTCCATGAAGTCAAAGGAGCGGGTGTTGCCCAGCTTTTGCAGAATCCGGACTGCCACGGTGTTGATGGACCGCTGCACGCCGGTGCGGACCGTCACGGGACCGGTATACCGGGTGGGCGAGTTTTTCGGATAGCCGCCGGTACCGGAGTCGTTGACCTGAATGGGGTAGTCGTCGATAATCGCCACAGGGCTGACCACGTCGTACTCAATGGCGGGGGCATAGATGGACATGGGCTTGATGGAGCTGCCCGGTTGGCGGGGGGAAGTAGCCAGGTTCAAGCTCCGGTTCACAGTCTTCTCGCCCACGCCGCCGGCCATTGCCACCACGTGTCCGGTGTAGGGGTCCACCACCGTCATGGCAGAGTCCAGCGGGGAACCCGACTTGATCTGGGACGCAAAGTAGTCGGTGTCCCTGTAGACGCTGTCCACAATGCTCTGGATTTCCGGATTCAGAGTGGTATAGATGTGGTAGCCGCCGGAGTAGAGCAGGTCGGCTGCATACTCCCGCGCGATGTTTTTGGCCTGGGCGATGAGATCAATGGCATCGTCGATCACCTGGTCCTCGAACCAGGAGTAAATTTCGCTTCTGTCCACCGCCTCGCCGTCTTCGTCCGTCGTGTCTGCAGCGGTTTCCACAAAGTTCAGCGGCTCTGCCTTGGCGGCCTCCGCCTCCTCCTCGGAAATAAAGCCGTATCTTGCCATACTATCCAAGACATCAATCTGTCGGGCTTTGTTGAAGTCACGGGGCGTCTTGATGGAGCCGTCCTCCTGTTTGAACTCCTTTTTCCAAAGGGGGTCGTACAGGGAGGGATAGTTGGTAATGCCCACAATACACGCGCTCTCCGCCAGTGTCAGCTCAGACACATCCTTGCCGAAATAACCCTTGGCGGCGGTCTGGATGCCGGAGAAGCCGTGGCCGAAGTAGACCTTGTTGAGATAGAGGGTCAGGATTTCCTCCTTGCTGTGTTTGGCGTCAAAGTCCAGGGAGCGGAAAATCTCCCGCAGCTTCCGCTTGACCGTGACCTCCTTGTCTTTTGTAATGTTCCGCACCACCTGCTGGGTGATGGTAGAGCCGCCCTGGGTGTCTTTCCCAACGGCGCTGTAGAGCGTGGCCCGGCCAGTGCCGTACCAGTCCACACCCTTGTGTTCCCAGAAGCGGTGGTCCTCGATGGCAACGATGGCGTCCACCAGATGCTTGGGCAGGTCGTCGAATTCGATCAGCTCCCGGTTGCTGTCGCTGTCGTACAGGGTGCGCATCACATGGTCCTGCCCGTTGGCGTCTGTGTAATAGATGGTGGACGCCAGGGAGAGGGTCATTTCCTCAATGGTGATTTCATCCAGGGAGGGGATGAGGGTGGTGTTGACGTATGTCATAAAATACTTGCAGAAAAGGGCCAGGGTCAGCACACCAATCACGCAAAGGGTGAAGAGGACCAGGAGAAGCCTGCCGAAGAACCGGACAATGGAAAACCGCTTTTTTTTCTTCTTCTTGGGCGCCGGACCTCTGCCGTAAGGCGGCTGATCCTCCCGCGGCTGCATCTGGCCGCCGTAGGGCTGCATCTGCCCGCCGGAATTTGCAGGTTCCATAGTTTTGTACCTCCTTTGATCAGGGTTGGGGTCTCCAGCCCGCAGGCGGGAGAGGCTGGTTTTTGCCGGGCGCGGCGGGGGGGAAATCCTGCCGCACGGCAAGATGCCAAATTATAGTATAACACGGCTTTGCTGTTTTGAAAAGATAAAAAATGCGGGACCTGCCGGTCCCAACCGGGAGGAATGGCTAATTTTCTTCAATAAACACAAAAATGGCCCCTAGAAATTGTCGAAAAGTCACTATAGAAATACTCTTGCAATTTTCTAAAAAAAAGGGTACACTATAGAGGCGGACATAAAGAGTCCAAAGTAAGGCGTAAGGGAGGTTCCGCTGATGAGTGAAGAGTACGGCCCCGATTTTATCACCGTGACAGACGAAGAGGGCAACGATATCGAACTGGAGCTGGTAGACGCCCTGGAGCATGAGGGGAACACCTATATGGCCTTTTTCCCCGCCGTGCTGGAGGAGGGCGGCGAGGAGAGCGAAGACTATGGTATGGTGATTTTGAAGTCCATTGAGGAAAACGGCGAGGAGCTGCTCTCCACGCTGGACACCGACGAGGAGCTGGAGAAGATCTACGCCCTCTTTATGGAGCGGTTTTACAGCGACGAGGATGAGGACGAATAAACCGCTGTTTTGCAGTTCCCGCCATGAGCGGGACGGCATAGAATAGTTTGTACGTCTGAGATGCCCTGCGGGGTGCGTGATGAGTCTTTTTTAACCCACATTTCGTTATTCGGGATGCTGGTTCAGCGTCTGGTTTGCAGGCCTCCCGGCTGCCTTCTGCGGTTGGAAGTTGGAAGTAGTAAAGGACGCTGCAGGCAACCCACCTGCTTTCTATGTGCAGGTTATAGCGGGCTCACACGGCTGCTGCGGGGCATCCTTATGCGTTTCGGGAGGTTTTACCTCCCGATTTTCTTTTCCTCCCGCGCAATCTGCTTTGCCCAGGTTTTTTCCAGCTGGGCCTGCAGGAAGGCCCGCAGCGGCTCCAGCGTCTGGGCCTCGTCCCAGGCTTCCAACGCCCCATAGTAGTCCCGGCGGTCCTCCTCGTGAATGATAATCGGGGGATGGTCCCGGAGCGCCAGCAGGTAGTTCATCGCCAGCCGCCCGGTCCGCCCGTTGCCGTCCGCAAAGGGGTGTATGTTCTCAAACTTGGCGTGGAAGTAAGCCGCCGCCGTCAGGCTCTGTTCCGGACCGGCGTCCTCCAGCTCCGCCAGCAGCTCCGCCATCTCCTCCGCCACATCCTCCGGAGCCGCGCCCACCTCCCCCCGTCCGGTCACATAGTCCCGGCGTTTGTACGCCCCAGGCCGCTCTCCCAGCTGCCAACGCCGGGAATCGTACGTGCCGTAGGTCAGCCGCCGCTGGAAATCCTGGATCAGCGTCTCATCCAGCGGCCTCCGGTCCCGGAACGCCTGGAGGAACAGCTCATATGCCTCCCGCGCGTTTCGGATTTCAAACAGCGTGCGCAGGTCGCCGGTGTAGGAGGTCACGCCGTCGTGTTCAAAAATCTCCCGCGTGTCGTGGAAGGTAATGCGGTCGTTCTCAATTTTCCCGGAGTGGAACGCAAACGCAATGCTATGGCTGCTGAGGGCCTCCGCCAGCTCCGCGTCCGTCCGAATCCCTTTGCGCCGCCACAGGGCCAACGCCTTTGTATAGCTGCTCATAACCCGCCTCCCGTCTTTGATAGGTCTATTATAACGCAGAACCGGAGCACAAAAAAGGAAACAAACAAAAAATGAGGCTATCAGAGATAACCTCATTTTTCTTTTTGTCTGTTACCGCCGGTCCTCCACCGCCGCGATCTTATCAATTCTGCGCTGGTGCCGTCCGCCCTCGAACTCGTGGGTCAGGAAGGCGGCGGTGATCTGCCGGGCCAGCAGCGGCCCCACCACGGCAGCGCCGATGGCCAGCACGTTGGCGTTATTGTGCCGCCGGGTCATCTCTGCGCTCCAGGGCTCGCTGCACAGGGCGCAGCGGATGCCCCGGACCTTGTTGGCGGTGATGGACGCGCCGATGCCGGTGGTGCACATGACAATGCCCCGGTCGGCCTTTCCCTCCGCCACAGCCCGGCAGGCTGGTTCCACAAAGTCCGCGTAGTCGCAGCTGTCGGGGGTATTGGTGCCGAAGTCCGTGACCTCGTGACCCTGTTCGGTCAGCCACGCCTTGATCTCGTTTTTCAGGTCCAATGCGCCGTGGTCCGAAGCCATTGCAATTTTCATTCTTCTGTCTCTCCCCTCTGTTTTTTCTGGCGTCTATTTCTTCGTCTTCTTGTTAAAGAAGCCCTTCTTTTCCTCGTAATTCTTCTCTTTCAGAGATTCGCTGAATTTCCGCAGGGCCTCCTTCTGTTCCCGGTTGAGGTTCCGGGGGGTCTCGATGTTGACGGTAACGAACTGGTCGCCCCGCCCCCGGCCACTCACATTGGGGATGCCCTTCCCCCGCAGGCGGAAGGTGGCGCCGGTCTGGGTCCCCTCAGGGATATCGTACTTCACCTTGCCGTCAATGGTGGGGATCTCCAGCTCGCCGCCCAGCGCCGCCTGAGTAAAGGTAATGGGGGCGTCGCAATAGACATTGTTGCCCTCCCGTGTGAACAGCGGGTGGGGCTGTACGGTAATCACAATCTGCAGATCGCCGGCAGGGCCGCCGCTTTTGCCCGCGTTGCCCTGTCCCCGGAGGGACACGATCTGACCGTTGTCGATGCCCGCGGGAATTGTGACCTTCAGGGTCTTGCGCTGGCGCACCTGACCGGTACCGCCGCAGCTCTTGCAGGGGGAACTGATGATCTTGCCCCTGCCGCCGCAGCGCGGGCATGCGCTGGTAGTGGCAAACACGCCCATAGGGGTCTGGCGGCGCTGCTGGACCTGGCCGGTACCGCCGCAGTTGGAGCAGGTTTCCGGACTGGTACCGGGGGCCGCGCCGGAGCCGTGGCACTCGCCGCACTCCTCCACCCGGTCCAGGCTCACGTCCTTCTCGCAGCCGAAAGCCGCCTCTTCAAATGTAATGGTCAGCCGGGTGCGCAGGCTCTCGCCCCGCTGGGGGCCGCTGCGGGTCCGGGTACCGCCGCCGAAGCCGCCGCCGAAAAAGCTGCCGAAGATATCGCCCAGGTCTCCGAAGTCGAAGCCGCCGTCGAAGCCGCCGCCAAAGCCGCCCCCGCCGTAGTTGGGGTCCACCCCGGCGAAGCCGAACTGATCGTACCGGGACCGCTTGCCGCTGTCGCTGAGCACCTCATATGCCTCGTTGATCTCCTTGAACCGGGCCTCCGCCGCCTTGTCGTCCGGGTGGAGGTCCGGGTGGTTCTCCTTGGCGAGCTTCCGGTATGCCTTTTTGATCTCCGCCTCTGCCGCGCCCTTCTGGACGCCCAGCACTTCATAATAATCACGCTTCTGTTCTGCCATACATGGTCGCAAAGCCGCGCCTTTGCTCCTCCTCTCCGCCCCGCGTCCGCTGTGCCAGCAGAGGCGGGAAAATACAGGGGTAAGCGGAGCCGCCTGCCAGCGGCCCCGCATGGGTGCTATTATTTGTTGGCGTCATCGTCATCGACCACCTTATAGTCGGCGTCGTAGAACGGCTGGCCATCAGCGGCCTGGCCTGCCTGACCGCCCATGTTGGGGTCGCCCTGGGGACCGCCGGCCTGCTGGTACATCTTCTCGCTGACGGCGAAGAATGCCTGCTGCAGCTCGTCGGTAGCCGCTTTGATGGCCGCGGTGTCCTCGCCCTTGAGGGCCTCTTTCAGACGCTCGACAGCGGGCTGCACCTTGGCCTTCTCGTCCTCCGGGATCTTGTCGCCGTTCTCGCTGAGGAACTTCTCCGCCTGATAGACCATCTGATCGCCGTTGTTGCGGGTCTCCACGGCCTCCTTCATCTTGGCGTCCTCGGCGGCATACTGCTCCGCCTCCTTGACGGCCTTCTCAATATCCTCCTTGGACATATTGGTGGAGGAGGTGATGGTGATGTGCTGCTCCTTGCCGGTACCCAGGTCCTTGGCGGAGACGTTGACGATGCCGTTGGCGTCGATGTCGAAGGTCACTTCGATCTGGGGGACGCCCCGGCGGGCCGGCGCGATGCCGTCCAGATGGAACCGGCCCAGGCTCTTGTTGGCCGCTGCCATCTCCCGCTCGCCCTGGAGTACGTTTACTTCCACGCTGGTCTGGTTGTCCGCGGCGGTGGAAAAAATCTGGCTCTTTCTGGCGGGGATGGTGGTGTTGCGCTCAATGAGGCGGGTGCAGACGCCGCCCATGGTCTCGATGCCCAGGCTCAGGGGGGTGACGTCCAGCAGCAGCAGGCCCTTCACATCGCCGGTGAGCACACCGGCCTGAATCGCCGCGCCCACGGCCACGCACTCGTCGGGGTTGATGCCCTTGAAGCCCTCTTTGCCGGTGATGTTCTTCACCGCGTCCTGCACGGCGGGAATCCGGCTGGAGCCGCCCACCAGCAGCACCTTGGAAATCTCGCTGCCGCCCAGACCCGCGTCGCTCATAGCCTGACGCACAGGGCCCATGGTGGCCTCCACCAGATGGGCGGTCAGCTCGTTGAACTTAGCCCGGCTGAGGGTCACGTCCAAGTGCTTCGGGCCGCTGGCGTCGGCGGTGATATAGGGCAGGTTGATGGTGGTGGTGGCGACGCCGGACAGCTCGATCTTTGCTTTCTCGGCGGCCTCCTTCAGCCGCTGCATAGCCACCTTATCGCCGCTCAGGTCGATGCCCTCCGCCTTCTTGAACTCGGCCACCAGGTATTTCATGATGCACTCGTCAAAGTCGTCGCCGCCCAGACGGTTGTTGCCCGCGGTAGCCAGAACCTCAATGACGCCGTCGCCGATCTCCAGCACGGACACGTCGAAGGTGCCGCCGCCCAGGTCGTAGACCATAATTTTCTGGTCGCTCTCCTTGTCCAGACCGTAGGCCAGGGCCGCGGCGGTAGGCTCGTTGATAATGCGCTTGACCTCCAGACCGGCAATCTTACCGGCGTCCTTGGTGGCCTGACGCTGGGAGTCGGTGAAGTAGGCGGGGACGGTGATGACCGCCTCGGTGACGGTGGAGCCCAGATAGGCTTCCGCGTCGGCTTTCAGCTTCTGCAGGATCATGGCGCTGATCTCCTGGGGGGTGTAGTTCTTGCCGTCCACGCCCACCCGGTGGTCGCTGCCCATCTCCCGCTTGATGGATGCAATGGTGCGGTCAGGGTTGGTGATCGCCTGCCGCTTGGCGACCTGACCCACCATGCGCTCGCCGGTCTTGGAGAAGGCCACGACGGACGGGGTGGTGCGGTTGCCCTCGGCGTTGGTGATGACGACGGACTCGCCGCCCTCCATCACTGCTACGCAGGAATTGGTGGTACCCAAATCAATACCGATCACTTTAGACATATTCTTGTCCTCCTATATATCGAAAATAAATTTTTAACACAGTTCATCTATATCCTCAATTTGCCACCTGCACGGAGGCAAACCGGATCACTTTTTCCCCCAGAAGGAAGCCCTTCTGGAACACCTGGGACACAATACCCTCGCCGAAATTTTCGTCGTCCACGTGCATCACGGCGCTGTGCTTGAGGGGGTCGAAAGCCAGCCCGGTGGGGTCCTCTGCGGTGACGCCCATCTTCTCCAGCACGGCTTCCAGCTGGCGGAAGATCATCACCATGCCCTTTTTGTGGACGTTCTCCTCGTCGCCCGCCTGCTGTGCGGCCCGCTCCAGGTTGTCGTATACCTCCAGGAAGCTCTTGATGGTGTCCATCTTGGCGTCCTGGTACGTGCTCTCTTTTTCCCGCGCGGTGCGCTTGCGGTAGTTGTCGTACTCTGCGGCCAGGCGGAGGTATTTGTCGTTCAGCGCGGCCTGCTGTGCGGCCAGGGCCTCCATTTTTTCCATCTGCTCCCTGGTGACGGTGAAGGTCTCCGGGGTCTCCGGGGTCTCCGGGGTTTCCGGGGCCTCCTTCGCAGGCTGTCCGCCCTCCTGCTCCATAGGCTCCTTTTTTTCCTCGTCCATGGGAGCGGGCTTCTCTTTTTTGTTCTTACTCACGATATGTCATCCTCCTTTGGGGGCAACTGATTATTTTGACCAAACATTTTGGTAAGGCTTTCTGCAAAATAGCTCAGCCGGGCCGCTACGGCGGCGTAATCCATTCTCGTAGGACCCACCACGCCGATCAATCCCCGCATATTGCCGCCGATGTCGTAGCTGGCGACAACGACGCTGGCGTCCCGCAGGGCCTCGTTGACGTTCTCCGGTCCGATGAGAATCTGCATAGACGTATTTTCATCCAAAACCGGCAGATTATCCTTCTGGTCTGTGAGCAGGCCCATTAGACCGTTAGCTTTCGCCAGGTCCTGGAATTCCGGCTGGCGCAGCAGCTGAGCCTGGCCGGTGGTGTACACCTGGTTGCGGGCAACGCGGTCGGCCACGTCGCCGGCGTATTCAATGGCAAGGCTCAGGGGCATGAACAGCTCCGCCCCCAGCTGTCCGGCCAGGCTCATCAGCTTCCGGCCCATCTCCTCGCTGGCGATGCCGGTAAAATGGCTGTTGAGCAGGTTGGCCAAGGCGGGCAGTTCATCCGGGGTGACGGGGATGCTGCTGTGAAGGAGCTGGCTTTTCACCCGGCTGTCGGTGGTCATGACCACGGCGATAAAGCTGTTTTCATCCACCGGCAGGAGGTCGTAACGCTGGATGGTAACGGCGCTCTTCCCCACCGCCGCCGCGTAGGCGGGGTAGCTGACGATGGAGGAGACCACCTGGCCCGCCTGGGCGATCACGCTGTCCAGCTCCCGCATCTTGCCGCCGAGGGCGGCGTTGATCTCCGCGGCCTCCTGGTCGGTGAGGGCCTTCTGCTCCATCAGCTCGTTGACGTAGAGCCGGTAGCCCTGCGGGGAGGGGACCCGTCCGGCGGAGGTATGGGGCTGTTCCAGGTAGCCCAGCTCCGTCAGCTCCGCCAGCTCGTTGCGGATGGTAGCGGAGCTGATATTTCCGCCCATGGCCTGGGCCAGAAACTTGGAGCTGACCGGCTCAGCGGAATCAATATACCGCTCGGTAACGACCTTCAATATCTGCCTTTTTCGTGGTGTGAGTTCCATACCGCCACTCCTTTAGCACTCCATCTCCCTGAGTGCTAAAGGCAGTGTATCACCATTGCCGGGTTCTGTCAATATGATTTTTCTCCATCAATTTGAACAAACTGTAAATTGTACCGCAATCCCAGGCCCAGGGTTCCGGCGGCCTCCGGAACCACCTGCCGCGGGGGCGCATAGACTGTTGCAGAGGGGGGATGCGTAATGAAACGAACAGCCGCCGTACTGGGCGGCGATCTGCGGCAGGTCTGGCTGGCCCGGCTGCTGCTGGAGGACGGCTTTGATGTTGCGACCTGGGGTCTGGAGCAGGGCGGCGCGCCCAACGCCGTGCCGCTGAGCCAGGCGTTGGAGGCCCGACTGCTGATTCTGCCGCTGCCGGTGTGCCGGGGCGGACAGCTGACGCTGCCGCTGACGGACACCCGTCTGGAGGCGGAGCAGCTGTGGCCGCGGCTGCGCTACGACCAGCTGCTGCTGGGGGGTCTGACCGGCGAGCTGTCGCCCCGGCTGATGGCGGATTTCGGACTGACGCTGGCGGACTACTACGACCGTGAGGAGACACAGATTGCCAATGCCCTCCCCACGGCGGAGGGGGCCATTCAGATGGCCATGGAGCGCACGGACCGGACCATCCACGCCAGCGAGTGCCTGGTGACTGGCTGCGGACGCATTGGACGTCTGCTGGCCCAGCGTCTGCAGGCTCTGGGGGCGCATGTGACGGTATCCGCCCGGCGGTACAGCGATTTGGCCTGGGCCGCTGTGTGGGGGTACGGGCGTCTGCACACCGGGGAGCTGTCCGGGAATCTGGAAAAATTCGACCTGATCTTCAACACCGTCCCCGCTCTGCTCTTCGATGCTGCCCTGCTGCGGCAGGTGCGGGAGGACTGTCTCCTGCTGGATCTGGCGTCCGCCCCCGGCGGGGTGGACCAGGAGGCGGCCAAAGACCTGGGCCGCCGTGTCCAGAGCGCACTGGGACTGCCGGGCCGGGTGGCTCCCCGCACCGCCGCCGCCGCAATCCGGGACAGCATCTATCACATATTGGAAGAACGAGGTGAGCCCATTTGAGAAAAGAACGAGTGGGATTTGCGATATGCGGCTCTTTCTGCACCCACGCCAGGGTACTGGCGGAGCTGGAAAAGCTGTGCGGGGAGTATGAGAGCGTTCTGCCCATCGTGTCTGGGGCCTGCCGGTCCACGGACACACGGTTTGGAACGGCGGAGGCGTTTCTGGCCTCGCTGGAGCGTCTGACAGGACATACGGCCATCGGCAGCATCCGGGATGCGGAGCCAATCGGGCCGAAAAAGCTGCTGGATGTACTGGTCATCGCGCCCTGCACAGGCAACACCCTGGGCAAGCTGGCCAACGGCATCACCGACACCGCCGTGACCATGGCGGCGAAGGCCCATCTGCGCAACGACAGGCCAGTGGTAATCGCCGTGGCGTCCAACGACGGTCTGAGCGGTGCGGCCAGGAATCTGGGGGAACTGCTGGTGCGGAAGAATTACTATTTCGTCCCCTTCGGGCAGGACGATCCGGAAAAAAAGCCCTGTTCCCTGATGGCGGATTTCTCCCTCATCAGCGGCACGGTTCAAGCGGCCCTGGAGGGCCGTCAGCTCCAGCCGGTACTGCTGCGGGCGTGAAAAAAAGCTCCTGCCGGGCTGTCCGGCAGGAGCTTTTGAGCCATATTCGGTTATCCCTGAACGCAGATTGCTTCCGTTGGCGCCGGGGCTGCTGCGGCGGCGGCCGCCGCCACATACTGCTGTGCGGCGGCGTCCAGGTAGGAAGCGGTCGGCGGAGCGGCCATGGACTGTGCCTGCTGGCGCAGTTCCATCTGGGTGACGGTAATCTGGGTAGCCAGCTGGTCGGAAATATGGGCCTCCCGCAGATATCCGGCCTCCCGGATGGTCCGCTGTGCCTGACGGCGGCGCAGTTCCAGCTGCTTGCGCTGCTCCTCCTCTTCCGATTGCGCTTTCCGCTTTGCCTCCTGCTGCTCTCTGGTCAGGTCCCGTTTCTTTTTTGCGCCGCGGTTCACCGCCTTTTGCAGCTGGCTGATCGCGGCCTTGATTTTAGCGGCGTTGTCGCTGTCCACATGCAGCGCGCCCTTCAGCTGCGCCATACGGCGGCGGGCATAGCCTGCGGCGGCGTTGACCTCCGAGACGCTTTTGGCCCGTGCCAGGCGGGCGTATGCCTCCAGGGGCGCGTCGCCGTAGCGGGTGTTGTTTTTGACCTTCAGATTATTACGGTTGGCCTCCGCCTTTTCCTGGGCGTCCTTAATCATTTCCGCCAGGCTTTTTGACTCCTCCTCTGCGTAATCGGCCAGAGTGGGGATGACCTCCGCATCTTCCTGGGGCGGCGCGACGTCCTCCGGCGGCTTCTGTACGGAGCTGTCCTGCTGGGAGGCGGCGGCGACGGCCTGTACGCTCATATCCTTCATAGATTCCCTCCCTTCCTTTTTCTGTTATATCGGCATCTGAGGGAACGAAGGAAAGAGGCGGAAACCGTCTTTGTGTAATTTGACGAATTTTTTCTGCGCGGAAAACTGCGGTTGGGCGGGGGAGGTATAGCGCGGTGCGAACCTACAGTAATGTCAAGTTACGATCATGGCTTTTCATATTCCAATAAATCCTCGACTTGACAGTCTAACACAAAGCACACTTTTGCAATAAAATCCAGGTCCACCCGCTCCACCTTTTTTACTTTATAATATCGGTCTATCCTCACATGGAGAAGCGCGGCTCCCGCTATCTTCGCTACGCCCTCTATAACGCCGCCAAATACGTCTGCCACTGGGACCCTGCATTTGCCGCCTACCTGGCTAAGAAACGGGCTGAAGGTAAACATTATAACGTTGCCTTATCCCATGCCGCCAAGAAGCTGGTGCGGCTCATCTTTGCTCTGGAAAAGTCCAGGCTGCCTTACTGTCCCGCTGCTTGATTTTCCTCAATAGCCATCCGGGGTCCTCCTGGACCTCTGCTTTGCTATGCCCTTTTGGAACCGTCTAACTTTTCCCACCATCTTTCTTTTTAGGGCTTGACATTTAATAGTTAATCTTTCAATTTCAAAGTATAGCATACCGACGCAAACATATCAACCAGCCGGAAGTGAAACTTTCTCGGCCTCTTTTGCGGCCCGCTGTGCCTCCCTCACCCAGCGCATACGCAACTTGTTTTGCTTCCTCTCCCGGTTCCGCGCCGCCAATTCAAAAAAGTAGTGGACGCTCTGGCAAAGCTGTGGTAGAATAAAGTGAAAGAAGGTGAGGACGGTGGACGGGGAAACGACAATTTCCCAGGGGTTGCACGTCACAGACGACAGTGCGGGCTACGATGCTGCCTGCAAGCGTGTCCTGTCTGAGAAGGCAATCCTGGCGCGGATTATGAAGTCCTGCCTGGAAGAATACAAAGAGTGTGATGTCAACGACATTGCCGAGAAGTACATAGAGGGACAACCCCAGGTGTCCGCCGTCCCGGTGCTGCCGGACGAGGGCGGCACAGTCATCAGCGGTATGGACACCGAGGACAAATCTGTGCATGAGGGGACAGTCACCTATGACATTCGCTTTCGTGCCATCGTCCCCGGCTCCGAGGAACAAATTGCCCTCATCATCAACGTGGAGGCGCAGAACGATTTTTATCCCGGCTATCCGCTGATAAAGCGCGGCATATACTACTGTTGCCGGATGATTTCCTCCCAGTATGGCCGGGAGTTCACCGGTCCCCACTACGAGAAAATCAAGAAGGTCTACTCCATCTGGATTTGCATGAAACCGCCGCAGTATCGGGAGAATACCATCACCCGGTATCGGCTGGTGGAGGAACATTTG
>JAAWQS010000061.1 GCA_022800665.1 Oscillospiraceae bacterium | reverse complement strand
CGCTTCTAATTCTAAACGTCCCCTTTCCCAAATTATGTTTAACTGCCTCCTTGATCCCTCTGTTATTTCTCATATCCTTGAAAATTGATTTCCCTGCTCAAATTCAAACGGTCCACGGGGATTTTGTAAATCCAACAACATACCATCAGTTATGCAGATATTCGATTCCACCCATCAAGGAGCATCAACAATATATACAACAATATGATATCCAGTTGGCAAATATTGCAGATTGGTTAAGAGAGCAGGTGTAGTTCATGCAGTTTTATTCATGGAAAGATGTAGAGCGACATTGTCTTATGAATCAGCAACTGTGGAAAGAGGATTTTGATTTAATTGAAGTCTATCCATCCGCAATAACTGTATACAGAAAGGAATCAATGAGGCACTCAGCTGATCAGACTCTGAATAGCCTTTTGGGGAATCATTTTGATAAGGACGAAAAACAAATCAAACTAGACATTGGAAATGTTGGCCTGCCGATTTATGAGGAAGAAACTCAATCTTGCCAAGAAAAACCTATACTTCCTCTATTTCGAAACATTCTGTACAGAACTACATCCTATCCATACCAAGAACCTCCTGTGTTGCCCAAGCCCTTGGTAGCATTTCATTCCTATAAGGGAGGTGTTGGTCGGACATTGTCTCTTATCGCATATGCTAAAGCATGGTCAACAGTATTTGAAGAAACAGACTCCGCTAGACTTTTGATAGTGGAGTCTGACATTGAGGCTCCAGGCCTAACGTGGTTGCAAGATTGCTTGGGTGACGATACGTTCAGCTACCTTGATTTGCTCACACTGATTCAAGATAACACGGATATGGAGCAAATTGTTGAATTAGCATGCTCAAAAATCAAGAATACGACGATTGCAATTGAAACGCCGACCCGAACTATTGAGCATGTTTTTATTCCAACGTATCGATACGAGGAACAATTGCTCGATTTATATGCCACGCCAGACAGTATTATAAATGGGCGAAGTAAGGAATATGCCCTAGCTACTGTTATTTCTAAAATATGTGATCGCCTAAAACTTTCGGCAGCGCTTGTAGATTTACGAGCCGGTATCAGCGAATTTTCTTCTACTCTTCTACTAGATCCTAGGGTTAAAAAATATTTGGTCACATCAACCTCGACTCAGTCGATTAAAGGCACAGAAATCATTCTAAAATATTTAATGCGGGGACTTTCAATTAAGGAAGATACTATGCTTCCGGAAGTGTTCCTGAATATGATTCCAGAGGCTCTGACTGATAGTGAAAAAAATGAAATGCTCAGTGAGCTACTCCAATATTACGAACAGGCCCCATTTGTTGAGGAAAGCGCTTCATATATCGACAATGTAATAACGGAGTTGCCTTTTGCCAGCGAACTGATTCATCTTGTTTCTATGAAGCAGATTCTTAACAATTTGACTGGAAGAGATTTATATCTAAAATTACAGAAATTAATCCGTCAGAATTACAATGCAGAAACAAATGTCTCACAAAGTAGTGTCGACGAAAATGAGAGAAACGATGCCCTAAAACGTATCCATGAGCTTGCTGGACTACAGTTAACGGCGGAAAGCAGTAACAAATTTGAAGTTCTTATGACAGAATCTCTGAAATACTTGAGTAGGAAGTACAGCGACACCCTTCCGGCCACTGTCATCATGGGTGCAAAGGGTGCAGGGAAGACTTTTCTATACAAAAAAATGGTCGAAACATTGGATTGGAACCACTTTTGTGAAACGCTAAATAATCTCCCTGCAAATATGCCAGATTGCTATTTTCTCCCTATTATTGCGACTAAAAATTCAAGTGAGCTGATTGATGTATTAAAAGCCTGTATACAAAATATAAATCAAAATATTTCGTGTGCTCATGTTGAAGACAGTGTCTTTTTAGATAATGGGCAGAAATTGGAACAAAAAAAAGCAAAATGTTCTGACTGGATGGAGTTTTGGGAGAATTTGATAGCATCTTCTGTCAATCCAGCTTGGAACACTTTGGATGAGGCTGACCAAGCATTAGAAACATGCGGAAAGAAAGTAATATTTCTGATCGATGGTTTAGAAGATATTCTCAACCAAGTCTCAAAATTTGATGAGGAGAAGAAAGCGATAAGATTTCTCTGTCAGGATATAGTAACCCAAATTATTGCTAAATATCGCAATTTAGGGATTATTATCTTTTTAAGACGTGACATGGCTCAAGCATCAATTCCTGTTAACTTCAAACAGTTTGAGCAAACATACCGGCAGGCGGAATTAAAGTGGTCCTCCAACGAAGCACTAAGATTGGCGGTATGGCTTGTCAATCAGGCTATTGATGGATTTTATAAAGGCCCCAAAGAGATTGATAGTGCATCACAAGATGTGATTGAAGAAAACTTAGTCCGGCTATGGGGATTAAAGTTGGGGAAACCGTCTTCTAATGAAGCATATTCGTCAAGATGGATTTTAGCAGCGTTGTCAGATTTCAATGGACAGCTACAGGCTCGAGATATTATCCGTTTTTTAAAATATGCGACTAAACCCAATAATAAGCGCCCCACGTACAATGATCGATATTTAATGCCAGCAGAAATCCGGGCAGCAGTATCCACTTGTTCTACTGAGAAAATGGAAGAAGTTAAACAGGAATATACTGCATTAAAGCCAATTTTTGAAAGACTTGAGCAACTGCCTCCTGATGACAAGGTGTTGCCCCTCGATCCAGGACATACGCAATTAAGTAGTATCGAGGAAAAAAGCATGATTTCAGAAGGGTATTTAAAACGCGATGGCGATAAATACTATTTGCCGGAGATCATCCGACACGCTTTGGGCTTTAGGTATAACAAAGGTGCCCGTCCTAAGGTTTTGTCCCTTACACTAAAGCATTAGTGCAAGGAATAGTTAAAAAGTCTGCTTGGCATCTATAGTGTAGGCGCGGTTCAATGAAAGCCCTAGAGCCGCAATGGTTCTGGGGCTTTTGCTTTGTCCTGGAAAAAGAAAATTCCGGGGATATACGACACGATTACGACACAAAAAAGAAAACAAGGTGCGTGTACGACACCGATACGACAGCGGGAGGGCAGCTGATTTTTCTGTCCTCCCGCTATTTTTTATGAAGGCAAAAAGTTTTTGTTTGCACCAGTTTGAACTTTAGCCCTCAAATCCGTGCCAAAAGCTCAGAGGGAGTAACCGCTGTCACCTTGCTCTTGGCAAAATCCCGAATATTTCTGGTGATGATATAGTCCGCACATACCTTTTCTGCGGTAACACTCTGCACAGCATCTTCAAAATCATCCCATTGCAATTCCGCAGCGTGGGCAAGATCGACAGGCGTGAGTTCCACCAGCGAAAAGATCAGGGACAATTGGCGCAGAACTTCCGAAATCTTCCCTAGATCAAGTTGCTTTCGCATGACATAAACCAGATTCGCAAAAGTCAGTACCGCAGCATAACCCACCGCTTTCTCCGTTTCGCAGAGCTTCCAGATAACCGATGACGCTCCAACAAACGGTTCCCGGTTCTGAAGGACATCCAACAGTATATTTGCGTCAATCAGCAGTTTCATACTTTTCATACAGCCTTTCCGCTCTCGCCTGGTCGAGGTCACAGTCACCTTTCAAAATACCTGTCAGGGAATCTGTCAGATAGGAAACCGCTGCATCCTTCGGGATAAAGCGTCCTACCTCCCGGCCATTCTTGGTTACGATGATTTCCTGCCCGGACATGACAAGGCTCAGATATTTTCCAAAATTATTCTGCATCTCTGTTGCAGTTGCAGTCGCGCCAATCATAGCAACACCTCCTCGCTACGCTTAGTATATCGCAAATTAGCTAATTTATCAAGTGGATATATTAGATAATTCTTCAAATTACCTGTCCTCCTGGTTGATTTTTCATTATAAAAGAACTGTATTTGTGTCGGTCAGAGCTTTCCTTAGCGTTTCAACGGTGGTGTGGCCATAGATCCTGGTCAGCATCTTCATATCGCAGTGGCCCAGCAGCCGGATGACCATAAGAGGGTCTATGCCCTGTGCAACCCATAAAGTTGCCCGTGTGTGACGCAGCTCGTGGGCAGATAGTTCCGGCAGTTCCGGGTGAGCTGCAAGAAGGTCTTTCATGAATGGGCGGTAGACACGATTAGCCCAGTTATTAGGCTGGTAGGGCTTCCCAAAGGGACTATGAAAGACGCATTCTGTCTGAACGGTATTCTTCATCCCGCTTGGGATGATCTCGCGGGGCTTTGTTCTGAGCCGTTCAATCAGTTCATTGTTGACTAAGGGAATCATGCGGTGGCGGTACCTGTTTTTCAGGCCATCCGCCGAAGTTGTCCATTGGCCCAGTTCATCATCGTAGAAAGATACGAGGCCCTGTGAGATCGTCACGGTTCTGCCCTCCAGGTCCAGATCGCTCCAACGCAGACCTAGCAGTTCACGCAGAAAGCCAATGTCTGCCGGTTCCGGTAAAGCTTGTCCGCCAGAATGTGCTCTGGCCAGTGTCCATAGCGCTCAACGCCATCCGGCAGGGATGGGCCGGATGACCGTTATCCACAAACTGCGTTGCGTACCGCTCCTCCGCCGTCTCCCAGGGGACCATTGCCGCCAGTTTGACCCAATCGTTTTCAGGGTCCAATCTTCCATACGGAAACACAAAATCCTCAATTTGAAGCTCACTGCTGTCCTTGTACATCTGCCCTGCCCCCTCAAATGCAAGCCTTTTCGCCTTTCCCGCTATTTTTTGCTTGCACCTATTATACCACTTTTTTCACTCGGAATGCTTGCCTTTCATTGGTTTCGTGGTTGCGGAGTAGGTCCTATGTAGATGTAAGAAAGTGCTGGAAGCGTATCACGGCGCATTGAAAGAAACGGCGTCGCCCAAGAGGGAGGCGACCGCCCCAAAGCCGCCAAGGGCACCACAAAGAAAAAACATGAAATGGAGCTGTAACGGCGCTAGCTCTTTATAGCTTCCCGCAACCTTTTACAAGAGTTCGCTGAATTTGGGCGCCATAAAATGAGGACCGGCATAGCGTTAAGCCATGCCGGTCCTCGCATTTTTTACATCACCGCTCTGCCTGTGCAGTCCCAAGACATTATGCAATACCAGTAACGGTATACCCCGCATCGGTTACGGCTTTAGTCAGGACGGCATCGTCTGCATCGCCCTTAACCGTAGCGGTACCGGCCTCCAGATTCACTGTAGCGGTTACGCCGGGCAGGTCGTTGAGGGCCTTTTCCACACGGCCAGAGCAGTGGGCGCACATCATGCCCTCGATTGTCAGTGTCTTTTCCATAGCAATAGTTCCTCCTTGCATTGATTTGTTTTCCTGATAATTTTCCGCAGCGGCCTCCTCCGGGAAGACAGGCGCGCCGGTCTCCAGAGCCTCAAGCTGGTCTGCCATGGGCTCCGGGATTTCGGACGTTTTGGTTTCGGGGCCGGATTGAAAGCGGCTCTTGAAGAACCGCAGCCGCAGGGCGTTGGATACCACGCACACACTGCTCAAGCTCATGGCGGCGGCAGCAAACATGGGGTTGAGCTGCCAGTGGAGTATGGGTGCAAATACACCTGCTGCCAGGGGAATGCCCAGGGAGTTGTAAAAGAACGCCCAGAACAGATTCTGTTTAATATTGCGGATGGTAGCCCGGCTCAGTTCCACAGCGGCGGCGGCGTCCATCAGGTCGCTTTTCATCAGCACGATGTCTGCCGACTCAATTGCCACATCTGTTCCCGCACCGATGGCCAGACCCACGTCGGCCCGTGCCAGGGCGGGGGCGTCGTTGATGCCGTCGCCCACCATGGCGACCTTTCGGCCCTCCTCCTGGAGCTGTGCGATCTTCCGTTCCTTGTCCTGGGGCATGACCTCCGCCATGACCTCTGATACGCCCAGCTGTTCACCGATGGCATCGGCGGTGCGGTAGTTGTCGCCGGTGAGCATAATGACATTGATGCCCAGCTCCTGGAATGCGTTAACTGCAGCCCGGCTGGTAGGTTTCGGGGTGTCCGCCACGGCAATCACGCCCAGCAGGGACGCCCCCTTGGCAAAGAAGAGGGGCGTTTTCCCCTGGGAAGCCAATTCCTCCGTCCGGTCCAGCCAAGGCAGCAGGTCAATACCCGCTTCCTCCATCATAGCCCGGTTTCCGGCCAGACAGACATGTCCTCCCAGGGAAGCCCGCAGGCCCCGGCCATGGACGGCCTGGAAATCCTGTACAGGGGATTGGGGCAGGCCGCGGCTGACGGCGGCCTCCACAATAGCCGTACCCAGAGGATGTTCGGAGGGAGCCTCCATGCAGGCGGCAAGGCCCAGCAGGGCGCTCTCTGTGAGACCGGAGGCGGGCAGAATATCCGTTACCTGGGGTTTGCCCTGGGTAAGCGTACCGGTTTTATCCAGCACCACGGTGTCAATGGTGTGCAGGGTTTCCAGGGCCTCGGCGGACTTGACCAGGATACCGTTTTCCGCACCTTTTCCGGTTCCCACCATAATGGCCACAGGCGTGGCCAGACCCAGGGCGCAGGGACAGGAGATGACCAGCACAGCTACGCCGCCGGTGAGGGCGCGGGTGACGCTTCCAGTAGCAGCGAGCCAGACAATTGCAGTAACGGCGGCAATCACCATCACCACAGGAACGAAGACGCCCGCCACTTTGTCGGCCAGCTTGGCAATGGGGGCCTTGGAGGAGGACGCCTCCTCCACCAGCCGGATCATCTGGGCAAGCGTGGTATCCTCGCCCACCCGCAGGGCCTCAAAAATGAACGCGCCGGATTTGTTGATAGATGCGGCAGCGACTTTGTCGCCCACGGTCTTGTCTACCGGGAGGCTCTCGCCGGTGAGGGCGCTCTCGTCCACGGCAGATGCCCCCTCGACGATCACGCCGTCTACAGGGATGGCCTGGCCTGGCCGGACGGCGATTCTGTCGCCCACCCGGACCTCCTCCACTGGGATCTCCACCTCCACGCCGTTGCGGAGCACGCTGGCTGTCTTGGGAGCCAAATCCATCAGACGGGTAATCGCCTCGCTGGTCTTGCCCTTGGAGCGGGTCTCCAGAAATTTGCCCAGGGTAATCAGGGTGAGAATCATACCGGCGGACTCAAAGTAGAGGTCCATATGGTACTGCTCCACCAGGTCCATGTCGCCATGCCCCAGACCATAGCCGATCTGGAAGATGGCGAACACGCCGTAAATAACGGCGGCGATGGAACCCACGGCAATAAGGGAGTCCATATTGGGCGCGCCGCGGAGGAGGGTTTTGAAACCGGTCTTGTAATACTTATCGTTGAGGTACATGATGGGCAGGGTCAGCAAAAATTGAATAAAAGCGAAGGAGAGTGCATTTTCCATACCCGTGAGGAAACCTGGAATCGGTGCGCCCATCATATGGCCCATGGAGATATAGAACAGGGGGATCAGGAAAACGAAGGACCACACCAGCCGCCGCTTCATCCAGGCCAGCTCCTCGGACATGACGTCCTCTTTGGATGCTGTCTGGGACTGCGCCGCTTTCTGGGGGAGGGAGGCGCCGTAGCCGGAGGCCGTGACCGCGCCGATGATCTCGTCCGCCGACACCGCCCCCTCGTCGTATGTGACCTGCATGTTGTTGGACAGCAGGTTGACATTCACTGCGGACACGCCGGGGGTTTTGCTGACGGCCTTTTCCACATGGGCGGAGCAGGCCGAACAGGTCATTCCTGTAACGTTAAAGGTCTGTTTCATTAAAAGCACCTGACTTTCTGGGATGGATTGATGGGCAGGATTCCCGCCGGGAGTGGGGAATCCCGACCGTTATTTCATCAGCTTTCGGAGCACCTCCGCCAGCTCGTCGATCACCTGACCGTTCCCTTGGCGCAGGCCGTCGGCCACGCAGGTGCGCAGGTGTTCGCTGAGCAGTTCCCGGCTGAAGCTGTTCAGGGCGGCATTGACGGCAGAAACCTGGATGAGAATATCCGGGCAGTACACGTCCTTTTGCAGCATTTCCCGCAGGCCCCGCACCTGGCCTTCGATGCGGCTGAGCCTGTTGTACAGCTTTTTAAGCTCGTCCTCGCTGCGCGCTCTGGTTTTCTGACAATTGCAGGAATTTTCCACTGATATACCTCCTGGGGGTATTGGGGAGTGTCTGGATATACTATATACCCTTCGGGGGTATTTGTCAAGGAGAAATTTGACGATCCAACAAATTGTCCTTCCGCTGGGGGAAGAAGGCAGGGTGCAGGGCAGCAGAATGGAGAGGCTGTCTCCTTTTGATTCCAAGAATCAATCAGAGACAGCCTCTCCGTTACAGGTGCAACCAGGACTGTAAGCCGGGTTCTGTATTTGACAGCCATCTATCTAGGCGGCCCGTTGCCAGACCGCTCCAGCCACCTCCTTGAGAACAGCCGGGCCGGCCTTACGTTCTCCCACGGTGTTGCTCCGGATAGAGTTTACAGCGCCGGACAGTCTCCAGCCGGCGGGTGAGCTCTTACCTCGCCTTTCCATCCTTACCGCACCGGACGGCGCGGCGGTTTATTTCTGTTGCACTTTTCCTGAAGTCGCCTTCGGCGGGCGTTACCCGTTATCCTTGCCCTGTGGAGCCCGGACTTTCCTCATGACCGGGTTTTCCCCGGCCACGCGGCTGTCTGTCCTGCTTGCGCCACCTATTCTACAGGAGAACGGCGGAATTGTCAACATTTTTGGCTGGAATTTTGCAGAGGGACCCGATTTATTTGTGATAGCCGTTGGGGTTCATAGACTGCCACTTCCAGGAGGAGGCGCACATCTCCTCAATGCCGTACTTGGCGGACCAGCCCAGTACGTCTCTGGCCTTGGCCGGGTCGGCGTAACAGGCGGCGATATCGCCGGGACGGCGGGGGTCCACCGTGTAGGGCAGCGTCTTGCCGCAGGCTTTTTCATAGGCGTGGAGAATATCCATCACGCTGTAGCCCTTGCCGGTACCCAGGTTGCAGATGAGAAGACCGCAGTTGGTCTCCAGCTTTTTCAGCGCCGCCAGATGGCCCTGGGCCAAGTCCACCACATGGATGTAATCCCGCACGCCGGTGCCGTCCGGGGTGTTGTAGTCATTGCCGAAAACATGCAGCTTCTCCAGCTTGCCCACCGCGACCTGGGCGATGTAGGGGACCAGATTGTTGGGGATACCGTTGGGGTCCTCGCCGATGAGTCCGCTGTCGTGGGCGCCGATGGGGTTAAAGTAGCGCAGCAGGGCCACGTTCAGGCTGGGATCGGCCTTGCAGCAGTCGATGAGGATGCGCTCAATAAAGAGCTTGGTGGTACCGTAGGGATTGGTTGTGCCGCCGGTGGGGAAGTCCTCCCGGATGGGTACGGTGGCGGGATCGCCGTAGACGGTAGCGGAGGAGGAGAAGACGAAGTTCTTCACATTGTGGCGGCGCATAGCCTGCAGGAGCATAAAAGTACTGCTCAGGTTGTTGCTGTAATACTCCAGGGGCTTCGACACGCTCTCGCCCACCGCCTTCAGACCGGCAAAGTGAATCACTGCTTCGATATCCGGATGCTGGGCAAAAAGGGCCTCCACCTCATGGGGATTGCACAGCTCAGTCTTGACGAAGGGGACGGTCTTGCCGGTGATCTTCTCCACCCGGCGGAGGGCCTCCTCGCTGGAATTGCTGAGGTTGTCCGCCACTACGATGTCATATCCCGCCTGGAGGAGTTCCACACAGGTGTGACTGCCGATGTATCCGGCGCCGCCGCTGACTAGAATAGACATATCTACGGTCTCCTTTTACAAAAATATATTTTTAAGGGAAAGCCTCCTGCTTTCATGTCTTATTCCTCATTATAGCCTGAGCGCGGCGGAATGAACATGGGAATTCCGGTGAATGATTTGTACATTTCGGTCACTCTGCCCTATACTCAATTTATTCCTATAGCTTGAAATTAAAGACCTTATACGAATCCTCCATAACACCATTCCGGAAAGAGATTGTCAGAATCTTCGAACTGTTCTCCTTCACATAGGTATCTACCTGATTTGTTTGTAGCAAGTAATCCTGTATGCTGTCAGCAATATTTTCAAGATTCTCAATACCTTTGTTGATTTCATCCTCTTTATTCCCAAAATAACTGTCCTTTACATAATACTCCACATATAACTCTTTGGTATCGGGCAATGCGCCGAATTTTTCCAGAACAAATTCTGAGTTTTTCACAGCATAATCGTAAGCTATGCTTTGAGCGGCATATTCAGTCTCTGACTGCTCCCGGAATATGGATTCATCAGTAATAGAACTATTGCGTTCAGCTGTCCTGACCAAATTGCCAGTGAGATCGTAGATTAAAATTGTACACCGCTTCACTTTTAATGCGTAGAAGGTGTCTCCAGCTAAATATTCCACAATCTGGGCAATAGTATCCTTCGCAAGCTGATCGTAAGTATCATAGACTTTGACCGTGTCCATCTCCAATTTGATATTTAATATCAAATTATATAAAGATTTGTTGTTTTTTCCTGAAACCAAAGACAAATTATCCTGCTCTACTGTAACGCCGCGCACAGTAAACACATTCTCTTCATCCGTGTCCTGTAAAAAATCCTGAATCAAATCGTTGTAGTAGGTATTGCAGGATGCAGTAATAGGGATATCCTCTATTCCCATCTTGATACGATGTTTTTCATCAATTGGCAAATTAGAGAATTCATCAAATGCTGGCACGTCCTCTATAGCGGTTATAGAAATGAAATCTGTTTTAGGGGAATTTGTTACATTGCTGTTTGAGGCGCACGAAGTAAAAAGAAGCACGACAACACATAGTAAAAACGTTCTAGTCAAACGCATGATAGAACCCCTCCTCTTCAAAAATATTTTCCAATAATTTACTTTTAATGCTTGACAAATAGAAAATCATATGACAACATATCTATTATTATATGATAGCGTATCCGCAACAACTTGTCAAGTTGGAAAAACTGTGTGTTGTGTTTTTTTAACTGAATTTATAGAACTTTATAGTTCTACAAAAAAAGGGCCGACTTTCTAGTCGGCCCTTTCCTGTTTCCAGCCTCTCAGGACCGCTTATCGCCCGGTCTGAACAGAATTGCCGCCAGGAAACCAAAGAGCGCTGCGGCTGCGATACCGCCCGCAGTGGCGGTCAGCCCGCCGGTCATCACGCCCAGCCAGCCCTTCTCGCCCACCGCCTTTGCAACGCCCTTTGCCAGATTAGAACCAAAGCCCGTCAGTGGCACCGTCGCTCCCGCACCGCCCCAGTCCGCAACGGGTCCGTATACACCGATGGCCTCCAAAAATACGCCTGTCACCACATACCCCGTCAGAATACGGGCAGGGGTCAGCTGGGTTTTGTCTATGAAAATCTGTCCGATGGCACAGAGGATGCCTCCGCACAGGAATGCGTTCAGATACTGCATACATACTTCCTCCCCGGCGGGGCCTGGGGTCCCGCCTTTTCTTTGTCAAAAAGTGGTTACGCCTCCAAGGTCACGGCGTGGCAGATGGCCGGAATGCTCTCCCCCTGGAAAGAGGACGTAGGCGAGAGCAGCGCCCCGGTTGGCGCAAAGAGCACCTTATGCCACTTTCCCTCCGCCATCTCCCGCAGCAGATACCCGCACAGGACGGACGCCGCGCAGCCGCAGCCGCTGGCCCCGGCGTGCATGTCCTGCTTCTGGATGTCGTAGAGCAGCATTCCGCAGTCCTGATAATTTTGGGACATATCCACGCCGTCCCGTGCAAAGAGGTCCGTCACAATCTGGTGGCCCAGCATCCCCAGGTCTCCGGTAATCACCAGGTCGTAATCCTGCGGTCCGGTGCCGGTGGCGGCAAAGTGAGCGGCAAGGGTGTCGTAGGCGGCGGGAGCCATTGCCGCGCCCATGTTGTTGACATCCGTGATCCCCTTGTCCACAATTTTCCCACAGGTAACGGTGGTAATCCGGGTACCCTCCCCCTCCGCACCCAGGATCAGGCAGCCCGACGCTGTTGCCGTCCACTGGGCGGTGGGCGTGCGCTGGTTTCCATAGGGGACCGGCATCCGGTACTGCCGCTCTGCGGTACAGAAGTGGCTGGAGGTCATGGCCCCCACCTTCTGCGCAATGCCGCCGGAGATCAGCAGGGACCCTAACGCCATGGACTCGCCCATGGTGGAACACGCGCCGTACAGTCCATAGAAGGGAATGCCGAAATCCCGCAGGCCAAAGGATGTGCCGATGCATTGATTCAGCAGGTCTCCAGCCAGAATATAGTCCAGGTCCTCCGGCGACAGGGTGGCCTTTTCCAGAGCCTTGCTCAGAGCGGTTTTCTGCATCGCGCTCTCCGCCTTTTCCCACGTTTTCTCTCCGAAAAAGCTGTCCCCCCACAGGTGGTCAAAATAGGCGGCCAGAGGTCCCTCGCCCTCCTGCTTTCCGCCCACGGCTGCATGGGAGAGGATGACGCCAGGCCGTTCCAGGACGACCGTCTGCCGTCCCAATCGTTTCTGCATGGTTTTGCCTCCGTTCAACCAATTCCGGGTGTTGCCCGGTCCGTGACTTTAGTCTGACCTTTTTTTTCGAAAATACCATTTCCAAGTTTTTCCGGAGGCGGTACGGCGATGCCGATAGAGAAACCGATATACAGAGTATTCAGCAAAAATTAAGCGTAAATGATGATGGTGATTGCGGCAACGCCGTCTTCACCCAGCAAATCCATCATTGTGTTGTTGAACAGGAATGTGGTGATAGCCGTTGCCAGTTGGCCCACCATTTCAGACGATCCATTGAAACAGCTTTCTTTGATAACTGCCCATTTTAATTCAGGCTTTGTAAAGGATAGCGTTCCTTTGCTTCGTGCAAAATAAATAGGTCCAACGACCGTAGGAAACGGATAGCCAAAGCCGGTCCCCAAGGCGGCTCCCTGGATGTCCAGGTTGCACAGCGCAATAAAAATATAGTCCAAAATGATGTTCGCAACACCGGCCAGAACAGACAGGCCAAAGCCAAATCCCGGCTTTCCGGCGGTTACGAACAGGTTTGAAAACAGAGTTTGCAGCACGTTGGCCGGAACAAATAGGAGCAGCGTCATAAGGTAGCCTTTGCAATAGGGAAAGAGCAGGTCGCTGGCGCCAAGGGCATAAATGATTGGGTCAATCCAAATCGTCCCGCACAAGAGAATGAGGAAACCAATCGCAGCGCCTGTTATAATGAGCAGCGTAAAGTCTTCTTTTGCCTCCTGACTTTCGCCTGCTCCCATTTTTCTGGATACAATGGCGTTTCCGCCTGTTGCGGTCATTGTCCCCCTCTCGAAAGGCTGTGATACTGATTTCACGGCCCGCAAATAGATTGCACATCACAAAATCAAGAAAAGCCTTTGCCGCTCCGTAATGGCGGTATTGCGGATGCACCGCTAGAAAGTCGATACTTCCTGTCTGATAGGAAAACGCAGCGGCCCCTATGATCGTGGCTCCATCCCGCATAATCAGAGCCTGCCGCCGCTGGATATACTGCTTGACTTGTTCCAGATGGGAACTTTCATCAAGGCAACATAGTGCGCTTTATAGTGCATTCTCAAAAACTCCTGTGTTGGCGTCCGTTTTTCCTCTCCATCCCATGGTGTCCGCTTCCGTGATTTCCCATTCCGTGACACTCTTCTCACTCCTTTTCAAGAGCGCTTTTACCCTATCACTTAAGGCGCCATGTGCAAGTAGGGATTTTTTGAAAAATAAAAGATGTGACTTTTTGCTTTCCTATTGACAATTAAGTGCATAAATGTTATAGTGTGTATGTTGATACATCACGCCGAAAGGAGGGCAGAATTTGAAAATACTGATTTCCAATACTTCCGACACCCCGCTCTATCAGCAAATCAAAGACCAGATCAAAGATGCAATTCTCAAAGAAGAACTGGTAGAGGGCGACCCGCTGCCGTCTATCAGAGCGTTTGCCAACGATTTGAAAGTCAGTGTGCTGACAATCCGGCGGGTCTATGAGGAATTGGAGAAAGAGGGCTTTGTTTCAAGCCAAGTGGGTATCGGAACCTCCGTAACCGCCAGCAACTTAGAATTACTGCGGGATTCCAAACGCCGATTGGTCGAGGCAAAAATGCTGGACATGATTCAGATTGCCAAAACTCTCAAAATCAGCAAAGAGGAACTAAACGAAATGATGAATATTTTGTACGAGGAGAATTGACATGGACAACATTTTGGAAGTGTCCGGGTTGAGGAAAAGCTACGGCAATTTCGCGTTGAAAGACGTTGCCTTTTCTCTGCCGGAGGGTTGTATAACGGGCTTTATTGGCGTCAATGGCGCGGGCAAGACCACTACCCTGCGGACGCTCCTGCGGCTTACGGATAAAGAGGCTGGAACAATCCGGTTTTTTGGGCTGGATATGGAGCAGAACGAGAAGCAGATCAAAGACCGACTTGGCATTGTTTTGGATGATGGATGTTTTTATGAAGAACTTACCCTGTCCGAAATGAAAAGCATTATTGCTCCCGCCTATACCGCATGGTCGGAACGTGATTTCAAGCAGTACATGGATATGTTTTCCCTTGACCCCAAGCAAAAAATCAATACGCTCTCCAAGGGCATGAGGATGAAATATGCGCTTGCTCTGGCACTCTCCCACGAGGCCGAGCTGCTGATTATGGACGAACCCACCAGCGGCCTTGACCCCCTGGTTAGAAGTCAGCTTTTGAAAATCCTGACGGACTACATGAGCAAGGGCGGCAAGGGCGTATTCTTTTCAACGCACATCACATCTGACCTTGATAAAATTGCGGATATGCTTATCATGATTGACAATGGGAGCATCGTGTTCCAGGAGGAAAAGGATGCTCTGCTGGACACATATCGGATTGTCAAAGGTGATGTTCGGGCGCTCACCCCAGATTTGCGTAAGCTGTTTCTGAACATTTCCGAGACAGCTTTTGGATTTACGGGTATTACAAAGCAAGTAGCAGAAGTACAGCGTTTGCTCCCGGATGCGATGATTGAGCGCCCCACGATTGAGGATATTATGCTGGGAAATATTGAAAGGGGGAACAAATAATGCTGCTCCATCTGGTGAAAAAGGACTTCCTGATTGTAAAGAAATATGTGTTGATTATGCTGGTAGCGGCTATCGCAATTCCGCCGGTTATGCTCTGGAGAGCGCCGGAGTACGGCGGGGTAATGGGATTTATCCTTTCCGTCATTTTCGCAGTATTCATGCTGTTGCAGTATGTTTCGCTCAAAGAGTATCAATGCCCGAAAGCGTCCGCCCTGCTATGCGCCGCTCCATACCCCCGGAGGCTTCTTGTTCTGTCAAAGTACATTTTCTGTATGCTTATCTATGCGATCTGTTGCCTGATTTTCGGAATTGAAACAATAGTAGCTACGCAGTTAGGGACGCTGCGCCTGGATGCGCTGGCGCTGATGTTCCTAATAACGGCCATCGTTGTTGGTCTTTACCTGCCGACGCAGTATAAGCTGGGCTATGAAAAAACAAAATTTGCCTTTGTTGTCATCATCATGGCCTCCCCTGTTCTCACAGCGGCACTACTCAAAATGGATGGAATGAATTTTGACACCCTGCTTATGGCCCCGCCGATTTTTGTATATGGCGGCATGATTTTAGCGGGGGTAGTCTTTCTTATCATATCCGCCTGCTTGTCCATAAAGTTTTACAACAAAGTGGATTTAGCATAAAACGAAAGGAATTGAGTATGGGAAAAGATGCTACTCTTCTTTACGTTATCGCCGCTGTCGCTGTCTGCTTTGCTTTGGTTAATGCGCTACTGCTTTTGTTGAAGCGCGGGAAAACAGGGCAAACCATTGGGACTATATCATCTATCAAAATGCCAAATGCAGAAATGGAAAAAGCTCATAATTCAAAGTGGGCCGAACTCACATACACTGTGGACGGAAAAACCTATCGTTCAAAAAATCGTATTCAAGTATCAATGACATCGCAGATCGGGGATTCGGTTACAGTGCGCTATGATGTGAAATACCCGGAAAAACTGTATAGTTTTTCTGCTTCCCGGATCATCGCTTCACTTTTGGTCGCTGGTATTTGTGTATTGGCTGCATTTTTCAAATTGGTATGAGAAAGGAGGGAGAACAATGCCGCATTTTCCGCAATGGTTTGTAATCATCTGCGTTCTGCTGCCTGTTGCCAGTGCAATCTACAAGGCATGGAAAAACCGTAAAAAGTAGCGGTTGCCGTGCAGGAGGTTATTATGGGTTGGGACATTTCTGTAAGTGAACGGATATATCACAAGCTGGCAAATGAACTGCTTTGCAAAATCATAAATAGGACTATTCCAATGGGAAGTAAACTTTCCCCCGCTTCTGCTCTTGTGAGGGAGGCCAGCACCAGCCAGGACACAATGCGGAAAGCTCTATGCGTACTTATTGAGCGTAGTGGTACATCCAAACAGTTTCTAAACTAAAGTTGGATACAGTCTGGCTAGCTTGATGCGAGCATCATGGGTTTTAAACTGCCATCTGATTTTAACGCATTCTGTATTACGTTTGATTGTCCAGGCACGAACCTGATGTTTGAAACTTTACAGATTTGGAAGCGGCTTTCCCAGAGCCTGACGGCACATGATCGATCTCTATCTCAGCCATATCGAGCCAACTCCCATGTTTTGGTGTGTAATGCCACTCAAAACGTTCCGCTAACCTGCGGGCTTCAAGGATTGCAATTCCTGACGTTCCTCTTCTGTCAAGGTAACAATGTAACGCGGCATATTTGTATCCTCCTATACTCTTTTGATTGCGTATAGCAAATTTGCTCGTTGTTGTATAGTCTTATTCCTGCCAGGATGCACCACTAGACCCAGACATAGGAATTTCTGATGAGCTGGACAGACGGTGCATCAAGACGATTGATCGGACACTTGCTAAGGGGAAACGCCGCAAAATAAAGTATGCAGCTTTTCCAGAAGTGCGGATTAGGATTCTTAATCTATTAATTGAATTCTCCGACAAAGCGGCGAGCTTGACACTAGGTGGAGCAAATAACAGCTCACAAAGAAATGATCGGGTATCTTCGGTCCTAAACGAAGATGGAAGTTTGCGGGGCTATTGCCTGCCAGAAATACCGGACGATTTTGAGCTGGAGTACGAGTCAAACACTAGTGCATCTGCTCTTATCCGATATATCAATGGTAACAAAACAATCGGATTTTCTGTTATGCCGGCGCAAGGATCAGTACTTAATGTAGACACAGAAAACGCCGAAGAGGTGAAAAATATTTCTGTCCACAGCTATAGTGGCCTGCGCGTTAAAAAAGGAATCGGAATCGACATCACTTGGGCAGATACGGACAATAACAATTTTGTTATGGTTTCTTGCGACGGCTTAGATGAAGAAACAGTATGGGAATATGCAGAAGTTATGCAATATGTAAAATAATTGGTTGCAACATTCTATTTTATGTGTCTCCTAATAGGGAAGCCCAAAAAGGATTTTCTATTAGGAGGACAACTAATGAAAAGCAACATATTAACTCATGCTTTCTGCTTTGTGCTGATGATTTTTTTGCTTGTGCCCACAGCAGTTGCCGTGGACATCTAACCGCGGTATACACAGGTCAGAGGTTTCCGTGTAAATTTAAGCATTTCTTCTGATGATGGGTATGCGAAGTGTGTTGGCCAAGTAGAACTTAGGGATTCTTCTCATGGTGCCGATTTAACCGTTGAACTCCAGCGTAGCACTAATGGCCAATCCTGGCATACAATAAAAAGTTGGAGCGCATCTAACACCGGAGTTGTTGCCTTGGACAAGGAGTGGTATGTCTCATCGGGATATACATACCGTGTTTACGCCACAGCTGAGGTATCTGCACCTGATGGAACGGTTGTTGAAACTGTACCTGCGCATTCTCTGACATCTGAATACTAAGACAAAATAAAGGGCTCATCGGTAGAAAGAGTGGGTGGTAAAAACGGAACAAGCCCATGGCAACACAGGGGAAACGACTATGATTAAGTTGCGAAACAAAAATCATGGAAGCCTGCGAATAAAAAGTCAAGCCCTAAAAAGGACTTGACAACAGATTATTAACAGGCAGAGAAAGGGCGGTGAGGGGAACTACAAATAGACCGC
>JAAWQS010000060.1 GCA_022800665.1 Oscillospiraceae bacterium | reverse complement strand
GCTCCGCGCTGCTCTGCGCCTGCACCTGCCGGGGGCTCTCCCCTCGCAGTATCATGCTGACCATCTTGTACAGCGCGCCCGCTTCCGCTGCCACTACCAGCAGCGCAATCACTACGATAACTACAATACGCCGGTTCCTTGCCTCGCTGCCCTTCATGCTGTCTCCCCCCTCTCTGCCGGTTTGTTTAGTTTTGCTGAAATTTTACACGCAAAATCTCTAAAATTACATATTGACTTAATAGAACGATTGTATTATAATAATGCCGTACCAAGGATGTGAATGAGGAAAGGAGCGATTTGGTTTTGGATCATCAGGATTCGGTTCAGGAGGAAATGCAGTTCTTAATCGGCTGCATTGTCAATGCCCTCCAGACGACAGACGTGCGGAGAATCCGCACAGTCTATCAGTTCGTCCTACATATCGTGCAATAACCCGCCCCAGCATGCAGACACGGTCCTCATTCCACTCCCACTATGTCTGCACCTCAGCCGGCCCCCTTGGGGCCGGTTTTTTTGCTGCCCTTTTTGCTGCCGGTTTTCTCAATCATATGCTCCAGCACATACCACTCCTCCGGCTTCAGTCGGGACAGCGTCTCCAGACAACGCCGCCGGAAATCCTCCGGGCCGCGGCTGAGGACATCTCCCAGAAACGCGGCGAGCTTCTCGTCCGCGCTACGCTCCACCAGCATGACCCCCTCGCCCGTCCGCAGCCATCTCTCCGATACGTCGAATTCCCGGCAGATCGCCAGAATGACTGCCTCCGACGGTATCCGCAGGCCCGTCTCGTAGTTGGTGACGGTGTTGCCCTTGACGCCAATGCGTTTGCCAAACTCCGTCTGCGTTAAATTGTTGCTCTTGCGTATGGTTTTTATCCTTTGCTCCATGGTTCATTCCTCCTTTCATATGTATTATAACCTCCTTAACTCACATCGTCAATCTTTTTTCAAAAAAACTCTTGACAAAGTATACGAAGCGAGTTATAATACTCACATAGTCAATCACCAAGCAGAGAGGAGCGAGTTCTTTGAGAGTGATCCCACGCTATGACCGCTATGAGCCGGGCGGCGGTTTCCGTCCTGCTCCGGAGAGCGGCGTCGTGTGCGCCCTGTGCTGCTATGAAATCGGTTCGGAGGAAGAAACCGGTTTTTCAAATGGTCAGGTCTGCCACGCGCAGTGCCTGGCGGAAAGGAGCGATGATGATGGCGAGTGAAAAAACCGCAGCCAGCAGGGCCGATTCCAAGATCGAAAACGCTTTGCTCAAAAAAGCTACCGGGTATACCGTCGATGTGGCTAAGTCCTATAAGCTGAGACGGGTCGAGTATGAGGACGGTAAAAAAGTGTGCGAGTTCGAAGAGCTGGCCCAGGGCGTGGATCAGGTCCATGTGCCCGCAGATCTGTCCGCCCAGATCTTTTGGCTGAAAAACAGAATGCCGGAGAAATGGCAGGATAAACCCGATGCCGGTAAGCTGTCCCTGCTGAAGCTGGACGAGATGCTGGGAGACTTCAAACATGAAGCTGAGCAGGAAACAGAGTGAGTTCGTCCGGTGCGCCCGCCGGCGCTGGAATTTTAAGGGCGGCGCAACCAGAAGCGGTAAAACCTTCCTCGATTACCGGTGGACAATCCCTATGAGAATCCGGGAGAGAGCCGGAAAAGACGGCCTGGTGGTCATCCTGGGCGTGACCAAGGCCACTGTGGAACGAAATATACTGGAGCCGATGCGATGCGTCTATGGCGAGGACCTGGTGGGCCGCATCGACGGCAGCAACACCGTATACCTCTTCGGCGAAAAGTGCTATGCCCTGGGCGCAGGGATGGCCTCCCAGGTGGCGAAAATTCGGGGCGCTTCCATTAAATACTGCTACGGCGACGAGGTCGCAGACTGGGCCGGCGAGGTCTTCCAGCTGCTCAAAAGCCGCTTGGACAGGGAATACTCCTGCTTCGACGGCACCTTTAACCCTCAACATCCAGGCCACTGGCTGAAGCAGTTCCTGGACAGCGGCGCGGATATCTTCTGCCAGACCTATACCATCGACGACAATCCCTTCCTCCCCGTGTCCTTCCGGGAAAGCCTCAAAAAAGAGTACGCCGGGTCCGTGTTCTATGACCGCTATATCCTGGGCCGGTGGACCGCCGCCGAGGGGCTTGTCTACCCCATGGTACAGGAACAGCTGGACCGCCTTGTGGTGGACCAGCTGCCGGATGAGGCCAGACGGATGGGCAGGTGGTATATCGCGGTGGACTACGGTACCGTGAACCCTACCGCAGCGGGTCTATGGTGCGTGTGGAAGGACCGGGCCTGGATGATGAGGGAATACTACTACGACAGCAGAAAATCCGGACGGCGCAGAACCGATGAGGAACATTACAGGGAAATCGAAGCGTTGGCCGCCGGCGTGCAGGTGGAAAGGATGATCGTGGACCCCTCCGCCGCCAGCTTTAAGGAGACGGTCCGCCGGTATGGCAGGTTCGCCGTATGGGACGCCGACAACAGAGTCCTGGACGGTATCCGTCTGACCGGCGCGCTCCTGCAGGAAAACGCGCTCCTCTTCCACCGCAGCTGCCGGGGAACCCTGGAGGAGTTCCAGTCCTACCGCTGGGATGTGGACGCTCCCGAAGACGCTGTCATCAAAGAGTTCGACCACGCAATGGACCAGATGCGCTATTTCGCCGCTACCGTGATGGTCAGATTCCGGCGGCTGCATAAATCCGCACCCCCAGTCCAGTACGGCGGAATGAACAGAATGAATTGACTATACTTGCTGAAAAGGAGTTGCAGATGGGTTTGATTAATTGGGCTAGAGGTTTCTTCGGCGGGCGGGACAGGCTCGCCGGGGAAATCCTGGAGAGAGAGTTCGGCGCGGCGGCGGCCGCCTCCCCGCTGGACGCAAAAAACCGGAGGCTGTGGTGGGATATGTACGTCAATCACCCGCCCTGGGAGAACTGCGAGGTGCGGCCCCTGGGTTTGCCGGGCGCGGTCGGACGGGAGCTGGCCAGACAGACGCTCACCGAATTTCGATTGTCCCTGTCCGGCGGCGAAAGAGCCGCCTTCCTGAACCGGCAGATGCTGGCCGCTGAAAAAAATTTCCTCCGGTGCCTGGAATTGGGCCTGTGTCTGGGGGGAATCGCTCTGAAACCCTGCCTCGAAAACGGACGGCTGCTGGTGGATGTGTCCGATTTTACACCAACCAGGTTCGACGGAGAGGGCAGAGCTATAGGCGGCGCGTTCCGCTCCGCGCCGGTTCAGGAGGGTAAACAGTGGTTCGTACGCCTGGAATTCCACGACTTCCCTCCAGACCGCGATGGAATGTACGTGATCCGAAACAAAGCCTTTTACTGCTCGCCGGACGGCTTCCCAGGACAGCCAGCTCCACTGGAGTGCGTGCCGGAATGGGCCGGGCTGGCGCCGGAAACCGTGATTCAGGGATTGCAAGGCCCCCTGTTCGCCTGCTTTAAGCCGCCGGAAGCTAATGCCGAAGAGCCGGGCTCCAGACTGGGCGCGTCGGTATACGCCGGCGCAGCGGCTGAATTGATCCGGCAGGCCGACGAGCAGTGGAGAATGATTCGTTGGGAGTACGAGAGCGGGAAAAGAAGAATCTATGTGGACGGCGTGGATGCGGGACAGTTCAACGACGAAATCTTTGTGGTCGGTCCCTTCTCCAAAGACGGAAACTTTTTCGATGTGTTCAGTCCTGAGTTCCGGGACGCTCCCCTCTACGGGGGCTTCCAGAGAATTTTACAGAGAATCGAATTCCAGGTGGGCCTGGCCTACGGGACTATCTCAGACCCCCAGAGCGTGGAGAAAACCGCTACAGAAGTCCTCGCCGCAAAACACAGGCAGTATGTGGCCGTGCGCGGTATCCAGAAGGCTTTCCAGTCTACGCTGGAAGACCTGCTGCTTGCCATGGACGCCTGGTGCGATCTGGCCGGACTGGCCCCGGAAGGGGATTACGCCGCTAAGTTCTCCTGGGGCGACGGCGTGCTGGACGACCCCGATGTGCGGCGGCTGGACAAAAGCCTGGACGCTGAATTGGTGGAAAAGGGACTGCTGCGAAATTGGGAGTTCCGGATGAAATGGTTCGGCGAGGATGAGCAGACCGCCAAGGACGCGGTGATGTGAACGGAGTATACAGGTTTACCTGTTTCTCAATATACAGAAAGGAGCTTGAAATGGATTGGGAATTTTTGGATAGTCTGGGGCTGGATGAGAATGTCAGCCGCAGAATCCTGGAGGAACATGGAAAGGAGGTGGAACGGGAATGCCAGCGGGCGGATTCCGCTGAAACAAGCTGCCGGGAGGCCAGAGAGGCCCTGGCCCGGAACGAATACGCCGGCGCAGTGCGCTGCGCCGTGGGCGAATTGGGCCTTAAATTCAGCTCAAAGGCCGCTGAACGGGATTTTATCGCCAGGCTGGAGGCCGAAAACCTGGAGCTGAAAGAAGGAAGGCTGGAAGGGCTGGAGGCGTTCGTCCAGGCCCAGAGAGAGGCTGACCCGGGCGCGTTCGATTCGGAAAGACGTTTACCCAGGTTCGTCGCTCCCGCCGGTCTGGCCGGCAGACCCGCAGACCATGTCGCCCAGGCCAGAGCTATGGGCGCGGAGAGAGCCGCCGCGATGCGGTCATCCGGCGAGATTTTGAAAAACTTTTTATAAGGAGATTATTGCATGAAACTCAAAAATACTCCCGTGGGGAAACGATGCGAAATCCTGGCCTCGGACCACTTCCTGGCCGTACCGGTGGCGGTGGCCGGCAGTACCGCTGTCAGAGCCGGTATGCCCATCAAAAACGATGGGACCCCTGTGCCCGCCGGGACTGGCGCCGCCGGTATCCTCCTCTATGATGCGGACCCCGGCGTTAATCCCAACGCCGCGATGCTGGTGCATGGCGTGGTGGACTGGTCCAAGTGCCGCGCCAACGGCGCACAGGCCGATGCCCAGACAATGAGCGAAATCCTGCCCAATATCGTCTTCCGGGAAAATGTGGGCGCGTCCGATGTCAGCAATTCTTAATTCTATGGAGGTACCTGTATGAATCTGAAAGAATTTTTTACCGCCGATGCCATAGCCGCTAACTGGGCAGAAGTATCCGCCGCCCAGTCTCCCTACCTGGGCGCGGGCCTCTTCCCTCCGCGGAAAAAAGCCGGACTTGACCTGACGTGGCTGAAAGGCTCCGGCGGCCTGCCCGTGTCCCTCGCCCCCTCCCCCTTCGATGCCCACGCCCCCCTCCGCAACCCCATCGGATTCGATCAGCTGGAGGCGGAAATGCCCTTCTTCCGGGAGGGATTCCGGCTAACCGAACGGGACCGTCAGGAGCTGCTCCGCGCCGCTAACGCCAGCGACCCCTATGCGCAGGCCATGATGGAACATATCTTTGACGGCGTGTACGACCTGATCGCTGCCGCAAACGTCGTCCCGGAACGCATGATCTGTCAGCTCCTCTTCCCCGCGGACGGCAATATGGGAATCTCCATAAAAGCCAACGGCGCCGATTATACCTACCAGTACGACGCGGACGGAACCTGGAAAAGCAGCAATTACTTCGCCCTGGAAAGCGATGCGGCGTGGTCCAATGCCGCCGCCGCGGACCCCTTCCTGAACTTCAAAACCGCTATGGACGCCGTCCGTACCCGCACCGGTTCCGAAATCACTACCGCCATTATGAACACCAACACCTTTAATCTGATGGCTAAAACCGACGCCCTCAAAGAGCGGTTCCTCTCCGCCAGCGGCGCGGCCAGAGCCTTCCTCTCCGACGACGAGGTGCGCGCTGTGGTCAAAAATACCTCCCGCCTCCAGGTCGCCCTCTATGACCGGATGTACCGGGATGAGAGCCGTACCGCCAGAGCCTTTGTCCCCGATGGCTATGTCTGCCTGATTCCCGACGGCGCACTGGGCGCAACCTGGTACGGAACAACCCCGGAGGAGGCCGACCTCTCGGCGGCTCAGAATGCCGACGTGGCTGTCGTCAACACCGGCGTGGCTATCTCCAGAGTTGTCGGGGAACACCCGGTGAACATCACTGCCTTTGCCTCCGAAATCGTGCTGCCCTCCTTTGAGCGGATGGATGAGGTCGCTGTGCTGAAGGTGTGCCCATGACGCCCCCTGTTGATTACGATTTCTACGCCAATGTGTTTCTGGGACGGGAGCTGGAGCCGGTTCGATTCCCCAGACTCGCCGCAAGAGCCGGGGAGTTCGTGGAAGAACTGTGCAGAGGAAAATGCGGGTCAGTCCCCGAACAGGACTGGGATTTGCTCCGGTTCGCCGTGTGCGCTGTAGTTGAAGTCCTCTTAAACGAGGAGCGGATGGAACAGCGCGTCTTCTCCGGTGAAAATAATATCGTCAGCGAGTCCGTGGGCGGGTATTCCGTCAGCTATGGCAGCCGCGCCCTCGACAGCCAGGCGGCCGGTTACCTGGAGAGAAAGAAAAAAGAGGCTGCGGTCAGGTTCCTCTCCGCCGTGCCGGCCCTGCAGAGCCTGTTTTGTGTGAGGTCATTCCTATGTTTGCACCAAATGCAGTGACGGTCTACAACGTCTGTCCAGATGGGACGGTTCGGATGACCTTCCTCGACGGCGTGTTCCTGGAAACCGGCCAAGAAGGCAGCGTCAGCAAAAACGGAGTGGTCCGCGACGGCAATGCGCTCCTGTTCATCCCCTTTGACTGCGTGGCTGTGGATGCAGCCGGCGGTCAGGTCCAGCAGTTTTGTCCCCCAGGGGATTTCGACCGGTTGGATAACCGGAACGGCTTCTGGACCGTGGGTCCCAAAAATACCCGCTCCTGCGTGGACTGCTTCTTCGTCAGAGGCAAAGTCGTGGCGCCGGATTTGTCCTTCGCCGAAATCCATGACCGCTTTCAGGATGCGTTCCGCGTCAGCTCCGTCTTTACGAGGGACTTTGGCAGCAGAAATATGCGCCATTGGCAGATTGGAGGTAAATAATATGTCCGGAGGTTTTGCCTGGTCCCCTCATTGCAGACGGTTTCAAAAACAGTTCCATCAGGCCCAGCTGTGGCTCGATGACCGCGTCCTTCAGGACGCCGCCCCCTTTGTCCCCATCAGAACCGGTAAGCTGCTGCGCAGCGGTCAGTCCGCCCCCGGCGGCGGTGCGGTACTGTGGTCCGCACACTACGCCGCACCGGTGTACTACCGCAAAATACATAAAGGCTCCGGTAATCATCCAGACGCGCAGAGGCTCTGGTTCGAGGCGGCTAAGGCAAGGTGCGGTCAGGATTGGGTCAGAGGCGTGCGGATGCGGGCGGGAGGCGGAGGATGAGTCCAGTGAATAACGCCGTCTCCGGCGCAGAGTCCGTCAGAGCCGCTCGCGCGCTGCTCAAGTGGTTCAATTCCTGCGGCCTCCTGCCCAAATATGTGGGCCGGATCGAGGCAGAGTACCTGTCCAGCTGCACCAGCATGGGGCTGTTCTCCGCCGCAGCCCCCGTTAAAACCAAAACCTTTATCAGCGGCGCTTATGAGGCCCAGTTCCAGTTCTCTTTGCAGTACCGTACCGCCGCCGCCAGCTCCGAGGACCGGCTCAATGCGTTGGATACCCTCAGCGCAATCGCCGCATGGGCCGAGCAGAGTCAGTCCCTGCCTAAAATGGGCCGCGGGCTGCGCGCAATCCAGGTGGAACGGTCCTCCCCAGCCGTCCTGACCGCACGGTATGAGGACGGCAGCGAGGATTATCAGATCCTTATGGTCCTGTCCTATCAGGCCAATCCCTATCACTTATTCTACTGAAAGGATTTTTTACTATGTCTGAGAAAAGAAGCGCATTTTTACTCTTTGTCAACACCGCCCCCGGCGAAAACACCGGTACCTACGCCCTCGTCGGCGACGGCGTTACGGAATTGTCCATCTCCTATAACCCCCAGACCAGCACCGAACAGTTTATCCATCAGGATACCGCCAACACGGAGCTGACCGGTTATCAGCCCAACGCTCCCGTTACCGCCCAGGTCGTCAAGGGGGACGCCGCCTTCGAGTTCATCAATGGACTGCGCAAACGCCTCCCCATCGGAAGCGGCGCACACACCGATATCGTTATGACCGATATCTTTGAAGGCGCATCCAGCGGCGGTTATCCCGCCGCGAAGCAGCCCGTCTCTATCCAGATTGACAGCTATGGCGGCGCCGCCTCCGATCCGCTGGCAATCTCCTACACCATCAACTGGCGCGGCGAGGGCGTCGAGGGTACCTTTAACCCCGATACCAAGGCGTTTACGCCCCGCGGAAACGCCGGAGAGGAGGGATGAGTATGGCCGGTATCCGCGTATCTGCCTCCATTAAAAAAATCGAGGTCAACGACCAGGGGGACTGCATTACCCTCAATTTCAGCGACAACAGCTTCCCCGACCGCTTCTTTACCATGCTCGACCATATCCAGAAACGGGCGGAGGACGCGCAGGCCCAGGAAAACGAAATCCGGGAACACTGCGAGGCCGGAGACGCCGCGCGGACCGCTGCCGCTATGTACAGAGAGTTCCACGAGGACGTGATGCGGGAGGTCGACGCGCTCTTTGGCGCAGATACTTGCAGAAAGGTCTTTGGTGAGATCGTACCGGGAATCGAGCTCTTCGACGACTTCTTCTCCCAGCTCCTCCCCTACTTCGAAGCCTACAACCGGGAACGCGCCGAAAAGCTGGGCCGCTACAGCGCAGCCAGAACCGCCAATGTTTAACCCCCTCCTGGACAGACTCCCAGAGGATTACAACGGCTGGCTGATTCGAACTGATTTCCGGATCGGCGTGCAGATTCAGCTCTGCATCGCCGACCCGGAGTTGGATGACTGCGATAAAACCGCCGTCGCGCTGGGCCTCCTCTACGGAAACGGCGTACCGGACTTCCAGACCGCCGTGGAGGGGCTGCGCTGGTTCCTCGCCTGCGGAAATCCTGCAAACGAGGAGTCCGACGGCCCACAGGACGCCGTGTTCTCCTTCGAGCAGGACGCGCCGCGGATCGTCTCCGCTTTCCAGAAGGTGTTCGGTCGGGATATCAGCCGGGAACGCCTCCACTGGTTCCAGTTCGTCCCTATGTTGGGCGATCTGGCCGGAACCGCCTTTACCAGCGTGATCGATATCCGGACCACCGACGCCGCCAGCATCTGTGAGAAAAAACGCGCCGAGTTCCGCAGAATGCAAAAGCGGTTCGCCCTGGCTGAGCAGTACACCAGAGAGGAACAGGCCGAAATCCAGTCCGTTCTGGAACGAGTCAAAAAATAAACATTCTTCATTAGAAAGGAGGTGATACTGCTTGGCTCTTGGCTATGACGGCGTCATCAGAATTGATACGCAAATCAATCGAGACGGACTCACAAAGGGCCTGAAGGAAATCTCCAGCAGCTTGGAAAAAGAGGTCAGAAGCTCTGAAAAGCTCTTGGAGGATTTGCAGAAAAAACGCGGGGAGGCCCTGACCGCCGCGCAGGTGAAGCGCTCCGCTTTCGAGGAGGAAACCGCAAAGGCCCAGTCCCTCAAAAAAGAACTGCTGGAGCTGCAGAAAATCGCGGACAACCAGAAGCTCCCCCAGAGCGCACGGCTGGAGGCCGAGGCCAAAATCCCCCTCGTACAGCTGGACCTGGACCGCCAGAAGGAGAGCGTGGACGCGCTGCGCAGGGAGTACGAGAAGATTTCCGCCAGCGTGGAGACCTATGACAGCAAAATTGCCGGGCTGAAAGCAGATCTGGAGGTCCAGAGAACTGAGGCCCAGCAAGCCGCCGATGCTATGACAGATGCCAGAGACGAATTGGTGGAGATGAACCGCTCCGCCGAGGTGGGCAATCAGAAAATCGTGGAGCTGAGCCATGCCCTGGCCAGTCTGAAAGAACGTCAGAAGACCTTGGAAAACGCCGGGATGGGCTTGGGGTTCCAGGAGTATGACGATAATGTCAGCAAAATTGCCGCTTTGACCGCCCAGCTGAAGCAGTATCAAAAACAACTGCAGGAGACCGGAGAGGGAAACATAAAAAGCGCGGAACTGATGGATTCCCTGGAGAAAATCGGCGCGTCCTTCGCCGGAAACGGCTCCGGTATCTCCGCACTGGCCGGCGGTTGGCAGAAACAGCTGGATAGCCTCAGAGACGGGCTGCGGGAGGCTGCGGATGCAGCCGGCAACGCCTGGGAAAATATGATCGCCAAGGTGAAGAAAAATGCCGCCGCTGTGGGTAATGCCCTGGCCGCTGTCGCAAAACGCGGGGCAGCTCTGGCAAAACACGCCTGGATCGCAGGAAAAAATTTCCTGCCCCTGGTGCGGAATTTGAATGGCGTTTCTCTCGCCGCAGGTTCCCTGCGGGATAAGATGGAACGGCTGGGAAACACCATCAAACGGGCTGTGGTCTTCTCTGTCATCTACCGGGGCGTCTCCCTGCTGCGCCAGGAAATGAGCGCTTATCTCATAGTCAATCAGCAGTTCGTAGGGGCGTTGGCCCAGATTCGGGGCGTGCTCCTCACCGCCTTCCAGCCCGTGTATGAGGCCGTACTCCCCGCGCTAACCTCCCTGCTGCATGCGCTCTCCAGCGTGATCGCCGCTGTGTCCCAATTTACAGCGTCCCTCTTCGGCACAACCGCGAAAAAAGCGCAGAAAAATGCAGAGTCCCTCTATCAGCAGGCCCATGCCGTGGACGCCATAGGCGGCGCGGCGAAAAATGCCGCCAAAGAGGTTGAAACCGCTGTCGCTGCCTTCGATGAGTTCAATATCCTCAGCTTCCCAGACCAGGGCAGCAGCGGGGGCGGCGGGGGCGGCACCGCGGTGGAAATGCCGGATTTCAGCTACGAATACGATGAATTCCCCTTCGATTCCTGGGGCGAAGCCTTCAGCGCATTCCTCGACAAGCTGCTGGCCGGAATCCCAAAGCTGGAGGCCGCGTTCCGGAAATTCGCGGACTGGCTCAACGCTTTCTCTAAAAAACTCTACGATATGTTTACCTTCCCTGGTGTGCTGGAAAAAGTGGAGAGGCTGGGCAGAGATTTGGCCGATGCGTTCAATAAGCTGGTCAACTGGATCGACTGGTACCAGCTGGGGAAAACCCTGGGCGCCGGTCTGAACCTGGCCCTCCAGTTCCTGACCGAATTCCTCTATCAATTCGACTGGATCAATCTGGGCCGGAAACTGGCTGCGTTCGTCAACGGGCTGCTCTCCGAAATCGACTGGTACGACTTCGGCAGGCTGCTCTGGGCCGGGTTCAAAATCTCCCTGGAAATGCTGGCCGGGTTCCTCCTCGGTCTGGATATGCCCCTGCTGGCGCAGGCCGCCGGAAATATCGTTAAGGGCTTCTTCGATGAGATGAAAAATACCATTGAGAGAATCCAGTGGGCGGAAATCGGCGTCCAGATCGCCAGGTTCCTCAACAACGTGGACTGGTACGGCGTGATTACCGGCGCGCTGGCCGCTATTGCCGCCGCGCTGACAGCGCTGAAACAGATGGCGGACGGGTTCGTTGACGGTTTGCAGTGGGGCGATATCGCCAGAAAAATTTATACCGCCGTCAACAGCTCCTTCGGTCTGATTGACTGGCAGGGCTTGGGGCAGACGCTGGGTAACGTCTTTATCCGAGCCGTCGCCTTCCTGCGGGATATCATCGCGGGAATCAATTGGTACCAGATCGGCGCGGATGTGGGCAGCTTCCTTATGGGTATCGACTGGGTGGGCGCGCTGGGCGCACTGGCGGAAATCATCGCCGCCGCAATCGGCGCGGCTATCCAGGCCGTGCGGGGATTCCTGGATACGGTTACACCCCATATCCAGGAAATCGCCCGCGGTATCGCAGAGAAAATCAACGAGTTCTTCCGCTCCGTGGACTGGGCTGAGGCCGGTCGGACCATCAGCGACGGACTGAAAGCGGCCCTCGACTTCGCGCTGGAGCTGATGCGGACCTTGGATTGGAACGAAATCGGACAGTCTATTGTGACCCTGCTGGAAAATATCGACTGGAGCGGCCTGCTTACCAGATGGGGCGAGCTTATGGGCGAGACGATGTCCGCAAAGCTCAAGCTTATCAGCTGGGACGATATCGCTGAGGTCGGCGTACGTGTGGTGGAGGGACTGATGAAAGGTATGCTGGAGAAAATCGCGTCCATCGGCGCCTGGCTCAAAGAGCGCATCGTGGACCCTGTCGTCAACGGCGTCAAAAACCTTTTCGGCATCCACTCCCCCTCTACGGTTTTTGCAGAAATCGGGCAGAACCTGATCGCCGGACTCCTGCAGGGAATCTCCGAGAACTGGAACGGAATTGTCGCGTTCTTCAGCGAAAAGCTGGGGGGTATCCGGCAGACTGTGTCCGAGGCGTGGTCCAGCGTAAAATCCGACACCGCCGCCACATGGAGCAATATCCGGGAAACTATTTACGAAAAAGTGGGGGGTATCCGGGATAAAGTCTTTCAGGGCTTCAGCGAAGTAAAGTCAACTATGTGCGCCAAGGTCTCGGAGGCCATGGAGGAGCTGAGAGGAAAAGACTGGGCCTCTCTCGGCAGCAATATGGTGGACGGAATCCTCAACGGCCTGAGCGGTATCTTCAGCCGTATCTCTGGGTGGGCCTCCAAGGTCTGGAGCTCCATTACCAGCGCGTTCTCCAGCAGCAATGCCCGCTCCTCTGTCTCCAATGCCGCGGGCAGCAGCCGGAAAAGCCGCGCATACAGCCCGGCAGCGGCAATCTTAGAGGAGGCCAGGGACTTTCGCCTGCCGAAGCTGGCCAACGGCGCGGTCATTCCCCCTAACCAGCAGTTCGCAGCAATCCTGGGCGACCAGAGAAGCGGCGTCAATATCGAGGCCCCTCTGGCTACCATTGAGAAGGCTCTGCAAAATGTTTTGGACCGCAGCGGGATGGGCGGAGATGTCCATATTACCGTCGAGAGCGTCCTCGACGGTAAGGTAATCGCCAGAAATACTGTGACGCATATCAACGACATGACCAGGTCCGCCGGGAGACCGGTCCTTTTGGTGTGAGGTGAAGCATGAAAAACGTACTGACTGTAGGCGGCGTGAATGTGACGCCGTACATCAAGGCCAGGGGGTACGCCTGGACCAAAAACGCGCTGCACAGCGATAAAACAGGACGTACCAAAGACGGCAAGGCCCGTGTTGACAAGATTACAGACAAGCTTACCCTTGCCTTTGAGCTTGGCGAGACGCCGGCGGATGTCCTGGCCGCAATTGAGGCTGCGCTTATGCAGCAGACCTTCCAGGCTTCGGGGTACGGCGTAGGCGGCAGTTTCAGCAAGGAGTTCTATTGCTCCGCCTTCGCGCCCAAAGCCGCCGTGATTACAGATGGACACGAGGTCTGGGAAGGCGCGTCCTTTACCATAATTGAGGTGTGATATGGCACAGACAACCAGCAGCCTCTGGAAATCGCTGCGGCGGACCAGAGGAACTAAAGCAGAGCATTTGTTCGACATCAACGGCGTGACCTACGGACCGGAGCATGAGGTGGAGCACTCCGTGGATGCAGGGCTGTATGAGAAATTCGGTATCGGCAACGCCGCTACTGCCAAACTTACTCTGAAGCTCTATACGGACAACGTCCCCCGCGCCGCGACGATTAAGCGGTTTATCCGTCTGCGCAACGGCAGTCAGGTATCGGAGTGGCTGCCGAAGGGCGTCTTCTTTACGAACCGGCGCAGTGAGGAGGACGGGCAGTGGACCATTGAAGCCTTTGACGCTATGCGGAAAGCCGAGTGGGTGTGGACGCCGGACCAGTACCTGGTTTTCCCCATGACCGCCCCCAATGCGGTAAAGGAAATCGCCCGGATCATGCAGGTGCAGATCGACCCCCGCACCCAACTCAACCCCGCCTGTACCATCGACTACCCCGCCAACGACTACACCCTCCGGGATGAGCTGCGGTTTATCGCCGCAGCTCACGGCGGGAACTGGATTGTCACCGACGAGGGGAAACTGCTGCTGGTACCGCTGCTGTCCGCGCCGCCGGAAACCAACTATCTGGTGACGGAGTACGGCGATCCAATCACGTTTGGAGGTGTGCGAATCCTTGTCGGATAAATTTTATGTGGGCCTGGATTTGACCGGCTTTGAGAACAACGGCATCCAGCGGCCTATTTCAAGGGTGACGCTGAAACTGGATGACGAGAACATCCTGACCGCCGGGGACGACTCCGGTTTTGAACTGATTGCCGACTGTCCCCACGCAACCCAGGCGATTGTCAACGGCATTCTAGCAGAGGTCCGGGGGTTCCGGTACCAGATGTACGACGCCTCCGACATCAACATCGATCCGTCAATGGAGCTGGGAGACGGTATCACCGCCAGCGGCGTGTACTCCGTCATATCCCGCGTGGCCGACGACGGCAGCGGGTTCCCCAGCGCGTCCGCGCCAGGGGAAGCGGAGCTGGAAGACGAATACCCCACCGGCGGTCCCATGACCCAGGAATTTAACCGGAAAATCGCAGAGACGCGGTCCAGAATCACCAAGACGGCGGAGGAAATCCGTCTGGAGATTCTGGCGGCTGACGGACGTATTTCTCAGCTGCGTGTGGGGATTGACGAAATTTCTACCCGCGTCCAAAGCGTTGAGGGAAGTTTTTCGTCTATCACACAGACCGTAAAGGATATTACGGCCACGGTGCAGGATGTGGAAAAGGGACTGGGCCAGACGCTGCGCATTTCCCCGGATGGCGTGACGATCACTAACTCCAAAGGGTCCAAGGTCATGATCGACGGCGGGCAGATCAAAGCGGAAACGCTCAAGCTGACCGGTTTTATCTCCTTTTCGGATTTGGCGTCCGATACCCAGGGGAAAATCAATTCCGCCAGCTCCAACGCTTCCAGCGCGCTTTCGGCGGCAAACGCCGCCAACAGTACCATTCAGGACTGGTCGTGTACATACGGCGGCAAGACCTATATTGACGGGGAAAAAATCTACAGCGAAACCATTATGGCCTCCAAACTGAAGGGCGGCGCCGTGGAGATTTTAACCACCGACGGCGCTTTGGCCGGTACGATCAAGCCGCTGTATAACGCAGGCGGACTGTTGGAAATGGAGACTGAGATATTCAAACTGAGCGCTACGGATATCAGTCTGCTCAACAAAAACAGCAACTATGTGGACTACGCAGTGATTGATCTGATCGGTCATGTCAGCGACAGCTGGGGCGCGTTCGTGCATCTGCGCGGCAATCTTGTCCCCGATCCCCACGCGGGAAACCTGACAAAGTATAACCTGGGTACGCCTACAGGGCAATACCGTCCGGGACCGTGGAACAACATCTATCTGCAGAGCGCGCCGGTCATCGTGTCCGACCTGCGCCTGAAAGAAAATGTCGCCTACGATCTAAGCCGCTACGACGCTTTCTTCGATGCCCTTCGCCCCATCTGCTACACCCTGAAGGACAGCGGGGAGAAGCAGATATGCACCGGCCTCGGCGCACAAGATGTGGAGGCCGCTCTGCACAGGAGCGGTCTGACAGCGGACGATTTTTCGGGGCTTGTCGCGCCGGACGGCGAGACGGGAAGCTACTCGCTGCGTTACGAACAGTTTATTGCCCTGTGCATCGGCCAGATACAGAAATTGAAACTGCGTGTCAAGCAATTGGAGGAGGCGGTAGTATGACAAAAATGCAAGAAGAGTTGGGCCTGGCGTTTAAGCTTTTATCCGCAATTCCCGTCAGCGGGGAGGGCGTGGAGGTCATGGCCGCGGCCCGGGAACATCTGCGCACGGCATTCAAGCTGGCAGAGACGGAAAAGGAGGATGAGGACAATGGCTGACAAGAGAATCGGAGAACTGCCCGCCGCAGCGGACCTCTACGACGACTCGCTGCTGGCGGCGGAACAGCAGGGCGGGGCGGTGAAGGTATCCGGACGGCTGCTCAAAAAGTTCGCCCAGGCGTCCGTGGAGCAGTATGTGGAGGCCGCTCAGGAGGCCGCCGGCAACGCCCTGGACGCTGCAGGGCAGATCGGTACCGCTGCGGCAGATGCCGCCGCCAGCGCGGACCGGGCGGACGCTGCCAGAAACGCTGTCGAAAATATGTCCGTGACCGCCGGTACATTGGATTCTGAGAGCGCGGCAACAGTGGAAAAATCTACTGTAGGCGGCGTGGTGCGGCTGGCTTTCGGTATCCCGAAGGGCAGGGACGGCGTGGACGGCAGGGACGGAACCTCCTTTACCGTCAGAGGCCGGTTCGATACCCTGGCGGAGCTGGCCGCCGCCCATCCCGCCGGGTCCACAGGCGATGCGTATGCCGTCGGTACGGCGGAGGATAACCGGATTTATCTGTGGTCGGAGGATAAACGGCAGTGGCAGAACGTGGGGCCGCTCCAGGGGCCTCCAGGCCCCCAGGGCGCGGCCGGTCCACAGGGCGGGCCGGGTCCACAGGGAACGGCTGGCCCCCAGGGATTACCCGGCCCTCAAGGCGAGGCGGGTCCACAGGGGGAGCAGGGTCCCCAAGGCCCCGCAGGCAGCGCCGGTCCGGCAGGCCCCGCAGGGCCGCAGGGAGAACAGGGTCCTGCCGGTCCCGGCGTCCCGGCGGGCGGCGCGGCAGGGCAGATACTGGTGAAAAAAACAGATGCCAATTATGATACCCAGTGGAGCACGCCGCCGGAGAGGGGCGTTACCTCCTTCAAGGGCCGCTCCGGCGCGGTTACACCGCAGTCCGGCGACTACACCGCAGTCCAGGTGGGCGCGGTACCAGCAGGCGATATCCAGGCTGTGCGCGTGCTGACACAGGCGGAGTATGACGCTTTGGGGGTCAAAAGCCCGTCTACCCTCTATCTCATTGAGGAGTAAGCCATGCTTAAACTCGGAACACAAAAAATAGCCGCCCTGTATGCCGGTGCGGCTGAAATTAAAAAAGCTTTCGTTGGAAATTCCGTTGTTTTTGAAGCAAATCCAGGCGGACTGCCCGCTGGATATACGGCGGTGGAATACATCCAGAACGGTACCAGCAGTACCAGGTCCTATATGCCGTTCATTAAAATGCCGGAAAAGAAGACCGCCGTCAAGTTTGAAATCAAGTTTTCCAGCCAGCAGGCCGCGCCCGCTGCCGACACCAAATATTATGCCGTGTACGGGTACAACACCCTTTCCGGCGCAGGAAGTGTGGTGCGAAATTCCAACGTATTCATGCACAGCGGAAAGGTCTGCTGGCAGTCCGGGATCACAACCATCAATGTGGTCGATTACAGCGCTGGCGTTATTTATGACGCGGTCTTCGAGAAAGATACAAAGACCATCGTAATCAACGGCACAACGAAAACCGCCACCGTCGGTACCAACTGGCGGACCGCTAATAACTACCTGTTCGGGGCGAACAACACCTCGAACAACTCGAAAGCGAATGAAAATTTCGCAAAAGCTATACGGGTTTATGCGCTCAAAATGTGGGACGCAGACGGAAGGCTGATCCTGGATTTTGTGCCGTGCATCGACCCGTCCGGCGTGGCCGGCATGTACGATGTGGTGGGCGGGGCCTTCTATAAAAATGAGAATTCTTCCACAAATGCAGCGAACATATTTATTGCCGGTCCGGCGGTTCCATGGGAAGCGAGGTGACAATATGGGTGATTCTATTATCGTGGCCCTGATCGGCCTGGCCGGGTCCGGGCTGGGTTCTATCCTGGGCGTGCTGGTCAGCAGCAAGCTGACCACATACAGGGTGGAGCAGCTGGAAAAACAGGTGGCAAAGCACAATAATTTGATTGAGCGTACCTACCGCCTGGAGGAACGGACTGAACTGCAGGAAGAAAAAATTAAAGTGGCTAACCACAGAATTGATGATTTGGAAAGAAAGGTGGAGACATGAATTATTTCGGTTGGAAACGCAAACTCAGCAGCAGAAAGCTGTGGGCTGCTACGGCGGGGATTGTTACCGGCCTGGCGATGGTCTTCGGTTTGGACGAGAATACAATCAGCGCCGTAGCAGGCGCGGTGGTGTCTGTGGCATCCGTGGTGGCCTACATCATGGCTGAGGGTAAGGTGGATGCTGAGAGCGTGAAGAACGCCGCGGAGGGTGTCCAGAATGAATAAACAGCCGGTCTCGTACCTCCAGAATGACCCCCGCTGGAAGGACAAGCCCTACCGCGTACCGGGGGAGAGCAGCACCGTGGGTTCCGCCGGGTGCGGACCTACCTGCGCCGCTATGGTCATCCAGACCATAACTGGTAAGAC
>JAAWQS010000059.1 GCA_022800665.1 Oscillospiraceae bacterium | reverse complement strand
TGCGCTTTACATTTTGCTCATCCATGGTTCATGCTCCTTTTTGATGTATGATTGAGAGAAAAATCTTATTAGAAATTATATCCAAAAACATCAAAACTAAATAGTTGTTTCTATCATAGCATAGGAAGCGCATTTTGCAAACAGGTTTTCAAATAAAAAATGGGCGGCGGAAGCGTAAAAGATACGCTCCCGCCGCCCCTCCGTGTCAAAGACCCTCGAATTTCTGTATCAGGTCATATACCTCATGCCATACCCGGTCATAGCCCTGCCGCAAATCCTCCACATCCTGGGCATAGAGGTTGCGTGTCTCGTTGCATCGGCGGGTGATCTGGTTCACATTGCTGGAGATGGAGCGGAGCAGTCTCACCAGTTCCTTTACACACTCCATATTCAACTGGACGATATACCCGTCCACCGCCATCTTCCGCAGATACCCCCGCAGGTTGGACGTGCCCAGCAGGGCCATTTTCTGGTCGATCACCTCCTTTTCCTCCGGGGACACCTTGGTAAACAGGCCCACCGTGCGGCCCTCGTTCTTCCTCACAGCACATCCCCCCGATAATGGCTTTTCTCGGTGCCAGCAGCTACCGGCGCAGGCGGCGTGTAGCTTCTCAACGCCGCCCGGATAGACGGTTTATCGCCTCCCGGTACGGGCGGCGCAGACGGCTCCTGCGGCGGTTCCTTGCCATCTCCCTGCTCTTTGTCCTTCCCGCTCTCGGCATTGTCCAGTTCAGCGTTCAGTTCGGAAAGCCGGGCCGACTTTGCCGCCAGTTCTTCCTCCTGGGGGAAGGGCCGCGCCGCTTCTTCCCTGGCGTTTTCCAGATTGCCCTCCAATGTGACCAGGCCCCGCTGCTGCTTTTCCAGACTTTCCGTGATCTTCTCCAACGCATTATTGATGCGGGTCACGTTCCCCAAAATTTCATCTGCCAGTTCCGCCGTATAGGTGAGATTCTGCTTCATTGTCACAACAAACTTTTCACCCTTTAGCTGAACCTGCATGGGGAAGCCCCGGAACTGGCCCAAATCAAGGGGCTTATCCGGTTCGGTCATACTCTTGCAGGCGGCAAGGATGGCCTCGCCTGCCACTTTGCGCTCTGTGTATGTTTTTCCGCGGACGGTCATAGAAAAGGCGTCGTCCCTTACCGGGTGCATATCCCGAATTTGCATATCCTCCGTCAATGCCCGGATGAACATTCTGGCCTCCGCCATCTTCTGAGGGTAGTGCTTGATTACCATATCCTCCATTTCATATTTCTGCACCATGTGGTTTGCTCTCAGCATTTTCAGCTTGGCAACCTCAATATCCAGCTCCATCTTCTCCTTGATTCGGGGATCGCCGGTAGCCAGCATTTTGACCTCGGCATAAGAGAGGGCGGTGGCGTCCACATCCTCGATGGAGCGCGCCGGGGATTTCCCGGTCATGATCTGGCCGATGAATTTCTGCTTGTTCTCCACCAGCCCCCAATTATAGGCGTCAAAGGTGCCCTTGGTGACATAGCGGAATATCCTGACCTTCTTATTGTCATTGCCGCGCCTCACGATCCGTCCGGCCCGCTGCTCCAAATCAGCGGGGCGCCACGGACAGTCAAGGTCATGGGAGGCCACCAGACGCTTTTGCACGTTGGTCCCGGCGCCCATCTTCTGCGTACTGCCCAGCAGAACGCGCACCTGGCCGGAGCGCACCTTGGCGAACAGTTCCGCCTTTTGTGCTTCGGTATGGGCGTCGTGAATAAATGCGATTTCTTCCACTGGCACTCCTTTGGCAATCAGTTTTGCCCGAATATCGTCATATACGCCCATTTCCAGCTTGACGCCCTCGGCATCTTCCTCTACCTCGTCCGGGTTCTGCCCCATCACTTTATCAATGATTTCCCGTATCTTGGACTTGCGGGGCTTTTTGCTCTCAGACCGTCCCTTGGGCGTGGAAAGGTCGCAGAACACAAGCTGTGCGCCCCTGGTAGGTGTGCTTTCCTGCCAAATCTCAAATACATTTTTGACACAGGCGTTGACCTTGCTGTTGGGATCGTCCCCCAGCAGGGGGTTCATAATGCGCTGGTCAAGGGCCAGCTTGCGCCCATCGCTGGTAATTTTGAGCATATTGTCCACATTGGGCTTCACATCACCCTTGCGGACAGCCTCGGCCCGCTCCGCCAGGGATTGCACCATTTCCTTCTGCGCCGCACTGGGTTCGGTGGTAACGGTGATGTACTCGGCCTCCGGCACGGGGAGTTTCAACATCTCCGCCGTCTGAATGTCGGCGGCCTCTTTCCAGAGATTCATCAGTTCCGGGAGGTTATAGAACCGGGCAAACCGCGTTTTGGAGCGGAATCCCGTGCCCTCCGGCTTCAGTTCTACCGCGGACACTTTCTCACCGAACATCGCTGCCCAATCGTCAAAGTGGCTCAGTCCCGCCTCCTCCAGCATATCAAATTGCAGATAGCGCATCATGGTATAGAGTTCGACCATCGAATTGCTGACGGGGGTTCCAGTGGCAAAGGTCACGCCTCTGCCGCCTGTCAGCTCATCCAGATAGCGGCATTTACCAAACATATCGCTGGATTTCTGCGCCTCAGTTTGGGCGATACCTGCCACATTCCGCATTTTTGTGTGTAAAAAGAGGTTTTTATAGTAATGAGCCTCATCCACAAACAGGCGGTCAATACCTAATTCCTCAAAGGTAACGGTGTCGTCCTTCTTCTTGTCGGTGAGCTTTTTCAGCTTCGCCTCCAGGTCTTTTCTTGTCCCCTCCATCTGCTTGATGGACCAATTTTCTTCATTTTGCTCCTTGGCTTCCCTGATAGCGTCCATGATCTCGCTGATTTGATCCTCGATTACCCGCGCCTGCCGCTCTGGGGAGAGGGGGATCATCTCAAATTGAGAATGGCCGATGATAACGGCGTCATAGTCCCCGGTGGCAATGCGGGCACAGAACTTCTTGCGGTTCTTGGGCTTAAAGTCCTTTTTGGTCGCCACAAGCACCTTGGCGCCGGGGTAGAGGGTCAAGAAGTCGCTGCCCCATTGCTCGGTTAAATGGTTGGGGACCACAAAAAGGGATTTCTGACACAGGCCCAGCCGTTTGCTCTCCATGGCCGCGGCGGTCATTTCAAAGGTCTTGCCAGCGCCGACACAGTGGGCCAGAAGGGAGTTGCCACCGTAGAGCATCCGGGCCACGGCGTTGCGCTGGTGGGGTTCCAGCTTGTACTCCGGGTTCATCCCGGCGAAGGTGATGTGGTCGCCGTTGTATTCGCGGGGCCGCTTGGAGTTAAAAATTCGGTTATAAGTGGCGCACAGGTCGGCGCGGCGCTCCGGGTCTTTGAAAATCCAGTCCCGGAACGCCTGGTCAATGGCCTCCGCTTTCTGCTGGGCAATGGCGGTGTGCTTGGGATTGAGAACACGCTTTCCTTCAGCGCCCTCATCATAAACCCGCGAATCCCGCTGGTTCAAAAGGTTCTCAAAAATGACATAGGCGCTTCTGCGCTTGGTGCCATAGGTGGCATGGATGCGGGCATTGTCCCGCTTGTCCACGCTCTTGCCCTTCACATTCCATTCGCCAGTGACTTTGTTGTAGAAAACATCTATCTTTTCATGCAGATATTCCGGCACTTGGAGCAGCTCAAAAAGAAATTGCCGGTAATACTCCGGCTTGACCCATGGCGCGCCGATCCGCACACTGATCTCGGCGGCGGTCAGGTCCTTGGGCTGCACCTGCTCCAGCGCCTCCGCGTTGACGGCGAACTCCGGGTATTCTTCGGCGGCGGCGCGGGCCTTGGCCAGCTTTGCGCGGACATCACCGGACAGGTATTCGTCCGCCGTCTGCCAGCCCTTATACCAGGACACGGCGTCACCGTCAATGTCAAAGGGGCCGGTGGCCGGGTCTTTGAAAATGATCCCCTTCAAATCCTCCACGATCTGCGGGATTTTGTCGCCGCTGCCAGCCGGGCTCCGGTCGCCCATGAGGGAGGCCATAAAGCCCAAATCCACACAGGCCCGCTCACCGATAGATACCGCCAGAGCCTCCACCGCCGTGTCTACGCTGGTCACGGCCTCGTGGTGCTGGATGGTGCGCTTGGTGAACAAATCCGCCTTGCGTTTCAAATTGCCGTCGTCATCCAGGATTTCCAGGGAACACAGCAGGTAGTAGGAGTTGTCCCGGCTGAAAGCCAGGCGGTTGCCCCGGCTGTTGATCAGGCCGTAGCGGGCCGTGAAGCCGTCATAGAGGGCGTTCAAACGCTGCTGATGGCCTTTCAGGGGGGCGTCCGACTCCATCTGGGCGGCGATCAATTCCTGGAGGCAGTCACGGAGCTGCACCATGCCCTTCACACGGGCCCTGGCCTTTGCATTCAGCTTGGGTCGCACCATGACGCTGTTCTCCCGGAAATAGACCTCGCCATTGACCAGCGTGTAGGAGAAGTTCTTCACGTCGGGGTCGGCAGGGATAGTGCCGGCGGATTCATCGTCCGGCTCCGTGGAAACGGCCTTGCGGTACGTGCCTCGGATACGGGACACGGCGTCATGGAGCTGCTGCGCCAGGTCCGCGCCGGGAGAGGGATAGACGGTGTAATCATGGCCGTAGCGGGTGCTTTTGACGCCGGGGCAGCCCAGGACCATTTCGGGGTAGTCGTTAAAATAGCAGTTGACCGGGTAGCCGTCCTGGTTCTCCGTGGTGCTGACCCAGTCCGGTAGCGCCGGGTTTGGCTCGTCCAGCTTCTGGAGAAACAGGATGTCGGAGACGACATCCGTACCGGCGTTGGCTTTGAAGGCGTTGTTGGGCAATCGAATTGCCCCCAGCAGGTCGGCGCGTTCGGCTAAATACTTCCGGGCGGTGGAATCCTTGGAATCCATGGTGAAGCGGCTGGTGACGACGGCCATGACGCCGCCGGGCCGCAGCTGGTCCAGCGTCTTGCAGAGGAAGTAGTTATGGATGCTGAAATGATACTTGTCGTAGGAGGGGTCGCTGACGCCGTAGTCGCCAAAGGGGACGTTGCCCACGGCGGCGTCGTAGAAGTCGTTCCGGCTGGTGGTCTCGAAGCCAGCCACGGTGATGTTGGCCTTGGGGTAGAGCTGCTTGGCGATGCGCCCGGAGATGCCGTCCAACTCCACGCCGTACAGCCTGGATGCGGACATGGATTCCGGCAGGCAGCCGAAGAAGTTCCCTACGCCGCAGGACGGCTCCAGGATGTTGCCAGACTGGAAGCCCATGCTGCCCAGGGCGGCGTAAATCGCGCGGATGACCGTGGGCGTCGTGAAATGCGCGTTCAGGGTGCTGGCCCGGGCGGAGGCGTATTCCTCCTCAGTTAGCAGGGCTTTCAGCTCGGTGTATTCCTCGGCCCATTCGGGCTTGCCCGGGTCAAACGCCTCCGGGATGGCGCCCCAGCCGGTGTAGCGGGACATCACCTCCTGCTCGGCGCCTACCGGGCCGCGCTTTTCCGATTCGATGGCCTTGAGCGTCCGGATGGCCTCGACGTTCAGGCAGAACCTGCCCTTGGGGCCGAAGCTGCCGGGGTCATCATCGGTGATGCGGAAGTTGGCGGCGGCAGGGGCCGGTTTGGTGGATAGCTCCTGTCCGGCATTTACAGGCTCAGGAAGGGGCATCTCCATTTGAGGGCGTCCCAGTATGGAAAGCTGCTCCGGGGCCTCCTGGGGCGGCTCTGAGGGCACTATAGGGGGTGCCTCCGATTCAGGCGTGGAAACAAGTATGGCAGCAGGCTTTTCGGCATCTGCTGTCGGGTCTTCAGGCATCGCTTTCGGGGTGGGCGAGGCAGATTGCCCTTGCTGGGCCTGTAAGGGGTCAAGAACAGGCGCCTCCGTCTGGGAGGCTTCCTGCCGCTCCGGGACCTCCTGCGGCGGCTCTGAGACGGCTATAGGGGGTGCCTCCGATTCAGGCACAGAAACGGGACCGGCGGCGGACTTTTCAGTGCCCGCCGCCGGTGTGCTTTCAGGGATCGGTTTTTTCGGGGGAGCGCACAGCTGCCGTTTGATGGCATACTCCACCTGCCGCAGGATGACGCCTGCGCTCTCGCTGACGGCGTTGCCCAGGGCCAGGACGGTGTCCCGGGTATTGAAATCCCTGATGCAGGCGAAGTCCTCCGGGGTGAAATATTCATCCAGGTCGAACCCGCAGCGGCCCAATAGCAAAAAGGCCAGACTGACGGTGGCGGCGTTTCTGAAGCGCAGGGCCACGTTGTCCTCGTCCAGATCGTCCAGTTGGCTGTCGTGGACGGAGAGCATGATATCGTCTTTGAAGTCGTGCCAGTGTTCATCCGTGAACCGGACAGCCAGGGTGATGAACTGCTTGTCCAGGCCGTCGTTGCCGGGGACCTTGAAGCACTCGGCCAGCCGGGCTGTGACGGCTGGCTCGTACTCGTCCCGGTACTGCCAGAGCATGGGGTCCCGGCCGTTCTCCCGGCGCTCCGTGTCGGCCACGTCGAACACGTAGCGGAGGAAGACTCTTCCATCGCGGTAGCGGAGCAGGGCGATGCCCTTGGAACCGCGCCGGATGCGTCGGCCCATGCGGCGGGACCAGAGGTCGAACTCGGCGCAGGCGGTGGCGGTGGGGCGCTGGGTGTAGATCATGACCTGGTCCAAAAAGTTATATTTGTGAAATTGGCCCGCCGTGAGCAGAAACTTGGACCAGTCTATGACCTGGGCGGTCAAGTTCGCCGTGGCATGGTCCGCCATCTGGCGATAGGTATCGGCTTTCGTGGGCATCAGTCACAGCCTCCTTTCTTGGATTTACTCATCCTGCCCGCTCCTACCGGCAGGTGCGAACCAGGAATCCACGTAATCGAGGGTATCTTCCGTGACGAACAGGCAATCGCTTAAGCCATAATCGCCAGTGCAGTTGATTTCCCACATAATGGTTAACCTCCAGTATTTTATCTCAAGTCACTCCGGGACATCGCCCTCCCCCGTTCCCATGCGCGGCAGCAATGGGGAGGGGCCTCATCCGCGGTGCGGCAGGAGGATAGGGACGGGGATGAGAAATGGGGTGGTTTCCCGGAAATTGGCTGGGCGGCTATCCGGGCGCGTGTCTTATTTTTTCTTCATCCCCGTCACATATCGGCAGTTACATCTGACGGATGTCAGTTTGAGTACATATAACCGCGTTTAGCACAGATGATGGACAGCCGAGCAAAGTCGATGTACTGTTGTACCGCGCTGGGGTTCCTCGTATATTCCATTTCCTGGCGGAGCTTGTGCAAAATTCGGCGCTGATGTGCGAGGTAGTCCATCTTTTGCTCCGTAGTCAATTTTTTCAACATCATTTTGCCTTTCCTCTATTTTATTGTTTTGGGGTTTCCTGGCCCATGGGCAACCGAGCTTCCGCTAACGGCACGGTATCACGCCGTCAGCTTCACCGGGGCGTGGATAGTCTTGATGCCGCCGCGCGTCCAGGCAGAGCCGCACATGCCGTAGACAGAATCTATCGGATGACCGTCGCCGCCGTCCGGAAGAGCGGAGCGAATGTATTTGATGGGTAATTTCACGTCCTTCTCCAGCTGGATCTCGAACACGCTCCCGCCGCCATTCCAGGGGTCGTACAGGCCGGTTTCGGTGTTCTTGTCGATGATGATATAGCCGCAGTAAGGGTTCTTCCGGCTGTCGTAGAAATGGCCGTCCCGGTCCTGTAATCGGATCAGCCGGTTCAGCTCGATGAGCTGCTCCAGCGTCAGTTCCACCAGGAACGTCACCGTGCTCATGGCTGAGGACAGGTTGGCAAGCTCCACCTGCATGGACTGCAAAAAGCCCTTGGGATCAGACATGTCGCCTTGTTGCAGGGCCTTTTTCAATCTGCCCCTGGTGTACCCCTGAGTCTTAGCCAGCCACGCGATGCCGGCTTTACTGTCGATAGGAGTTTTGTAATTTCCGTACCAGCAGGGGTAGGTGCTGTTGAGCGTATAATCGTAATTGCCGTCGCCGGTGTCCACCATGATGTCGACGTAGAACGACTGCCGGAGGAAATGTTCCTCCGGCAGCTTGAACCAGACCAGCTCCTGGATGATGTCATGGATCCGGTCGTAGTCCTCGCCGGAAATGCCGTTCGCGTATGGGCCGGCGAGCAGCTTGGATTTGATTTCATCCTCCAACTCGCCTTCCAACTGACCCTGGTAGTCCATGTACCACTCGTCCAGCTGCTCCCAGAAGGCTTGCATGGGGTCCTCTGACTGCAAGATCCCGATGGCCGTCTTGTTGCCCATCTCGTCCCGGTAATCGGCGTAGATCTCGCAAGAAAACGTGCCGTCCTCCTGGCGCTCATAGCCCAGCAGCGTGTCCAGAATTTCAAATATAGCCTGCTTCAGCTTGTCCATTAGAATCCCTCCATCTAAAGCATAACGTTATGTCTCCCCCTTCCTGCTATTTATGCTGATCGCTCCACGTTTCCAGCAGGGAGAAAATGACTTCCTCCATTTGCCGGGTGGAATAGGTCGCGGGGAAATACTGCTCCAAACGTTCTTTTTTCAGTGTCACCTGCACAGGCGCGGGCTTTTGTTCGGACAGGACAGCATCCATCACGGCGGCGGTCAGGGTGCCGTCCTTGCTGTATTGCTTGATTTTCGCCATCTGGCTTTTTGTTGGGATCACATCCAGCTTGTTCATTACCGCTATAAAGTCTGTTTGTTCCTGCTCCGTCAGAATGGAAATGTAGTCAGCGGCGGCGCTAACCGCCAACTTGTCCTCGTCTACCAGAGCCAACAGGGGCGGGATCAGTTTTGTCAAAGAAATATAGCGTGTAACAGCCATATGTGATTTTTCCCCAGCGTCCAATGCAACCTGTTCTCTTGCCTGCAACTTCGGCACGCCGCGTGCCGAAGTTCGGTCATGACGCGCTCCCTGGTGTTTCAGCGCATCTACCTTCATCTTGTACGCAAAAGCCTTTTCACTGGGCAGGATTTTCTCGCGCTGGAGGTTAGAATCGACCATGACGATGACGGCTTCGTCATCGTCCAGATTGCGAACCAGCACGGGCATGGTGTCCCTGCCCGCCAACTCGCTCCCGCGCTTGCGCCGGTGGCCCGCTACGATCTCATAACCGCCCTCTGGCCGTGGCCGGACGATGCTGGGGGACAGGACGCCGCTCCGGGCGATGCTCTCCGCCGTTTTCCGCATCGCCTCGTCATCCCGCACCTGGAAGGGGTGGTCCTTGAAGGGGTGCAGCTCCGTCAGCGGAACCTCCTGTATCCGTTCAGCGTCCGGCCCGACGTCGGCACCGGCCTGAAACAGATCGTTAAAGCCGCTCACCTGGATTTTTCTGGCGCTGCTTTTCATAACGCCATGACCTCCCGCGTAAGGGCCGCGTAGGCAGCGGCGACTTTACCGGCGGGGTCGTGAAGGTAGATGCTCCGGCCCTCGGCGCTGGTTTCCGCCGCCCGGATGGACAGTGGAATGATGCTGTCGAAGATGCGTACATCATTTCCGTAGGCAGTTCGGAGCAGGTTTACGATCTCACGGGAATAGTTCGTCCGCATATCGGCCATGGTGATAAGGATGCCCGCGATGTCCAGTCCGGGATTGATTTTCCGCTTTACGTTCGATATGGTCCTGATAAGCTGCTCAAAGCCTTTCAAGGAAAGGTAATGCGCCTGCATCGGCACCAGCACTTCATCAGCAGCGGCCAGGGCGTTGATGGTCAGCATCCCCAGGGACGGGCAGCAGTCCAGCAGGATCACATCGTACTGGTCACGGACGCTGTTCAGATACTCCCGCAGGATGGTTTCCCGGCTCATGGTGTTTACCAAAGTGACCTCCAGGCCGGACAGCTCGATGTTGGCGGGAAGAAGGTCGATACCCTCCTCGTGGCGGATGATACCCTCGCCGGGGATCAAGGGCTCGTCTGTGATGATGCGGCCCATCACGGTGGCAAGGGTTTTCTCAATCTGATCCGGGTGCTGGTATCCCAGGCTGGCAGTCAAGGACCCCTGCGCGTCAATATCAGCCAGGAGAACGCGCTTACCCTCACGCGCAAGACCAATTCCCAGGCTGACCGTCGTAACGGTCTTGCCAACGCCGCCTTTTTGGTTGCAGATAGCCATGATTTCAGCTGGTTTTATCACTTCTTCTCCTCCCTTTTTGTAGATATTCGTTCCAGTCCTTTCCCGATGGGGGCAGCTTCTCTGCTGTCATATAGCCACGGGCCCGGTACTTCTCCCCGAGCCGTGCTGCGGCCTCGCGCCCCGGGCCATCGGCGTCCAGACAGAGGGTGATCTGCCGGATATGCGGATTGTCATGGAGATACGTTTCCAGGGGACTGTCATGCAGGCCGCAGAGGGCCACGGCATTGGACTGGCCGTAGAGCGTGAGCCAGCTCATGAGGTCGATGGGGGCCTCGAACACTGCCACCCAATCCAGCACGGGGTTACAGGGCAGACGGAAGGCGGTTTTCTTATCGCTCCCGGCCACGTCGCGCTTGAAAGGGATGCTGTCGTAAGTCCCCCGCTTGGCGGCGAATACCGGTTTTCCGGCGCTGTCGCGCCCCACGAACACGCAGTTGTGGTACTCCCCGTCCTCGTAGAGCAGGCCGGCGGCAATAAAACCGTCAATGACGCCGGGAGCGATGCCCCGCCCGCGCAGGTAGGCATATACGCGGTCGTTGTTCCCGTTTGCCGGTGGAAGGATGAAGACAGGCCGCTCCCGCTGGGGAGGCGGCCTGGTTTTTCGCAGGGGCGGGAGATCGGGAGAACCCACAGGATAGCCGTTGAATTTCAAAAGGAAGCGGACAGCTTCGGGGAACGACATATCATGGAAGTGCCGGAGGAACTCGATGGCGTCCCCGCCAACGGATTCCGAGTAACGATACCAGGTGCGCCGGTCCCTGATGCGCAGGCTGTCCATCTCCCGGGTGGTGTAGTAGCTGCTGATGCGCCGGACCTGATAGCCCAGGTACGCCAGCAGGTCCGGCAGGTCCGTGTCGTTGGCGGCGTCTATCTCCGCGTCCGTGTAGTACCAGTGCGGAGGGCTGGTCGCACATATAGATGACGCCATCTATCCCTCCGCCAGCTCACCCAGGCTGGTAATGACGTCCTCCTGGATGCTCTTTCTGCGCGCTTTATTCATAATGGTTCTCCTCAAAAGTCTTGATTTCTGTCTCAAACGCGGCCTCTATCTCTAAAAGCCGTTCCTTGTCCTTTTCTGTCAGCCACTCCAGTTCGCTGATCGCACCTCTCAGGGTGTGCAAATATGGCTTCAGGCCCTCCGTCTTTCGGTATGGCTTGATGAGGATGCCGTTCTCGGTCAGCTTCATCACAATCGGGTCATACTCGTGGATACTGAATTTCATCCGAAATTCACGGGGGACCGTGATTCGCCCCAGGTCGTCGATCCTCTTAACGATGCTGTTCTCCATTGGTATCGTCCTTTCTCTGCCCTCCTAACCTCGCTGCATATGTATGGTCAATGGGATCGCACTCGGCGTAGCAGCAATATTGGAAGATACGCGGACGGTCGCCTGGGCTGATATAGACGCAGGATTCCATGCTGTCGTGCCTGGCGCGGTTCTCGGCGTAATCCAGCATCCGGCGCAGCTCGTCCATCGGGATTTGCAGGCCATGCTCGGTATATCTCATGATGCAGCCCCCAGAATCTCCAGCCGGGCACGTTCCAGGCCATGGCAAAGACGGGGGTCGGCCTGGATGTCCTCCATCGTGTAGCCCAGCGCGTCAAGCGTCTCGTTGAGTTCCATGGTGACGTCGTACTCGTGGTTCCCCAGCTCGTACAGGAACATTTCAAATATAAACCCGTCGCCGGTCTCGTCCTCAGCGATGGCCTCCTGCAATTCCCGATCAAACCTGCCCATCATGTCATAGAGCCTGGGGCCGTCCTCGCGCCGGTAGAATCCGCCGCCGGGGGCCTTATAGATTTTATCCGTGTCCGTGGGCTTCAGGCCCAGCGCGGCCATGCCCTCGGCGAACTGGCTGTCTGAGAAGGCGAACTGCATGGGAAAGGCGCTGAACTCCTGCTGCTGGCGCTGTTTCAGGTCTTCGTATTGGTTCATTGTGGTTCCTCCTTTGCTTTACGCACCGGTTGCCCCTGCGCGTCGTAGTTGGCGGGGTCCGCGCCGGGACACGCCCAGCCGAACATGGACCCGGCCAGCATGGCGGCGGCCTGGGCCCTGGTAACACCGATCTGTTCGTTGAGCTTGTCTGCCCCCTCCTGGCCGCTGACGCCCTCCGGGCGCTGCCCCGTGGGCGTGCAGCCCTTAACGCCCCGGTGGATGATGATAGTCTCTCCGGTGGTCTCCAGGGCAGCAAAGCACTTTTCCGGCAGGCTGGAGCGCAGGGGGATGACCGTGTTATTGTCGCTGCTTATGAGATAGGTCCGGCCCAGCAGGGGATAAGTCTCGGCGAAGCTGTCCTCCGTGAAGATGATATGGGCCGTCAGGTCCTCCCTGGGGGACGTGCGCTTCAGCTCCTGGAAGGTTCTTTTCAGTTCAGGATAGGTCATTTTCACTGCCTTCTTTCTCATAAATGATGTAGTATTCTGTTCCGCCATTTCCCCAGCGGACCGTCTCCATACACTGCAATTCTCTGACCAGCCAGCCCGCATCGCCCATGACGGCGGCCACATCGGCGGCCCGGACACAGCGGACAGTCTGCTTGAACAAGCCTCTGCAACGCATGATTTCTCCGGTGAAAGCGTTTTTCTTCATCCGCCTGAACGCCGGGGACGATGCCTCTACGGACATTCCGAAGGTGGTCCCGTCAAATTCCCTCATGTGGAGATCCATTATCCGTCCCTCCCTCTGCCAGGACCGCTTTTGCCCTCGCAGTAAAACGGGCAGGTCATGCAGATGGTGGAATTGGGCAGTTCGTAGTGCCGTCCGGTGAACAGACACGCCCGATTCTCACAGCCGCCGGTGACCCGCCAGGGGGCTTGCTTGCGTTTCCTGCTGTGGACGCAGGTCTCATAGCCGCGCATATTCCTGATCTTCATCTGTTTTTCCTTCCACGGATGGCCCATCGCCTCGCGGACCATCAGCCTCCTGTTCATGTATGGATTCCGTAGTATGCCTTGCTCATGTCCTCCTGGCCGTGGAGGATCAGCCCGCCGCACAGGCAGGGACGACCGTTCCGGTATTCCCGGAAGAAGAACGAATACGGTACAAAGTCGTTATACAGATGGATCTCGTCGGCATCAGGATAGTTAAAATTAGCCATTAGTGCCTTGCCCAGCTTGCGGCGTACCAGCGGATCGCCGATGGCGGCTTTCAGGTTCGCCCTGTTGCCGTTGAACACCAGCCGGGGACGGCCCCTGTGTATGTCCAGGGAGAGGGCCCGGAAAATTTTATCTTCCTCCGGGCAGTCGGGCTGGCGCACGGTGTCCAGATAGTCACGGAACTTTGACCAGCGGAGATGGACGGTTTGCTCATGGCCCTCCACGCGGTCAAAGCTGCGCCCGGACAGCCAAGTGAACTCGAACGTGATCCGGTCGCGCCGCTCGTCCAGGCGGAGTACTACGAAAGAATGGATGTCGTTGCTGATGATGCTGCCCTCGCTCTGCAGGCGGTCCAGCTCGCTGTAAGTGATGTAGAACCGCTGTGGGGACTTCATGCGCGGGGTGTAGGTCTGGATGCTGATGGTGTTCTCCCAGGCACGGGCACGGAAAAGGATTCTGTCAGTCATGGTTCAGTAGCCCTCCTTGTCATTGAAGTACCCATCGCTGCTGTGGTCCCATTCGATGGTCCCGTCGATGTACTGAATGATGCCCTTGGCGGTGAAGGTCCAGCCGCTCTTGACGTTGCGGAAACGGGCAATCGTGTCGCTGGAGCCTCCGGCCTGATTGTAATATGTAGTGCCGGTCATCGGCCTCCGGTCGATGCAGCGGTATTCCCCACCGCCCCTATTGAGATAGACCTGCCCGAAGGACGGGACCAGCGGCCGGCCCTTGTCGATGTTCCAGATCTTCTCGTTGGTGCCGTCCGAGTTGAAGATGGCTTCCCGGGAGCCGCCGCCGGCGACATGCGCCACGACGGTGACGGGCTTCCCGGTATCCACGGCGTGCTGTTTGGCTGTGCTGACAGCCATCTCTTTGGCGGTGAAGCCACCGATGGTCCAACCGTTCTGGATGACGGTGAAACGGGTGAAGCACATGGTCAAAACCTCCTTTTCTTGGATTTTGGGCGCGAAAAAGGCGGGAGGTGTGTCGTAATCCCTCCCACCTGAAAGTTGCCGTGTATGCAATCAGAACGGCAGATCGCCGTCGTCCTCCAGAACCGCATAGCTGCTGCCCCCGCCAGCCGGGGCGCCGGCGGGGGCGTAGCCGGAAGCAGGGGCTGCCTGGTCCTGGGGCTTGGAATCCCCGAAGTTGACGCTGTTTGCCACAATCTCGGTGCTGCGGCGCTTATTGCCGTCCCGGTCCGTCCAGTCGCGGAGCTGGAGACGTCCGTCGATCACGGCCATACGGCCCTTGGTGAAATACTTGCTGACGAACTCGGCGGTCTGCCGCCAGGCTACGATGTCGAGAAAGTCGACGGGCTTTTCGCCGTCGGCGTCCTTAAAGTCGCGCTCGCAGGCGATCGAGAATGTTGTGACGGGGAGGCCGGACTGGGTGTGGCGGAGTTCGGGGTCGCGGACGAGGCGGCCCATAAGGGCAATGTGGTTAAGCATACTTACTTCCTCCTTGTATTGATTGGAAATTGTGGATCGTTCTGCTATCACGTGCAATCCCGCCCCCCCCACACACACATCCTGTAAGGATTGACAGAGAGATTTCTGCCACTAACCATCAGGATATAGATGTTTTTCACATTCGGTATCAAAGTCAAGGCTGTACCCGGGCTGGGGTGTTTTGCGCGGACCCTATTTGCCTCGCATACCTGGAGAGACGCGGACAGGGCGTAGATCCGCCTGAAGCACAGTGCGAAGTGTAGGCATGAGTCAGCGTGGTTTTCCCAAAATCCCAAAACAATAACAGGACTGGGATAAGGGCTAGAGCGTCTAGCACGCTGTTTTCCCAAAATCCCAAAATCCCGTTGATAATAAAAGCTCTCAAATTTTTTTATTTTGAAGATAGAATGTCTAAACGCTTACCGGAGCAATACATTATAGGCTCATAAAAATATGGGAAAATGGGATTTTCGGGGAATTCCCAATGTCGGAACGGGCCTCCCGGAGAGGCGGCAAATTGTGAAATTATACAAAATTTCAGAGACGATATCAAAAAATTATATGTGCGGATATGGATAAATCACGTACTGGACGTTGCTGCGCTATGTAGTCATTTTGCCAATGGCATCTAACCTATTGGCAAAATAAAGGTTGCAATAACACTGAAAATGCGCTATAATTGCAACATGCAGAGCAGTTTGGCAAGGGACATAAATGGGATGCCATTACTGATGCTGGATGGGGACATATCCACTTGGATAGGCATTCCCCGCATGAAATTGGATAAGGCCGGAACCCCAAGAATGGGGCGGATGGCGGCGGACTAAGCGATACATCTTGAGGTGATGTGTCCTTAAAATCCGTTAGGACGGTAATGAACAACATAGGATACGCGTTCTTTATGGGCGCGCTGTCCTTGTGCTGTTTGTTGCCGATTTATTTTGCCCATTTTGGGGAAGGAGAAAACGATGATGAGCAATGTGCCAAAGTTGGCAGCGCCGATCAGCAATCCCCGCGGTTACTGCGCGGCGAACCGCCACCCGCCGTTCCAGGAGCACGTATTTAAGCCGGGTACACCAGCCTGGCGCAAGGTCGGCGGTGGACTGATGGCGGTAACGGACGGTACACCCCGCCAGTACGTAGGTCCGGGTTTGATTTTCGCCGTTGACTGGGACGCGGACGGCACGCCGCAGATTGCCTCCTATGGCTGTACCGTTGCACAGGGCAGCCTCGGAGCCATGAAGCCGTATACCTACGAGACGCTCAGGACCTGGGTGGCTAAGGGTAAGATCGTGCGCCAGCAGTGGATCACTTATGAAGAGATGGTTATTATGATCCGCCGCCTGTTGCCTATGGCCTGGGTGCCGACGCCAGAAGAGTTCTGGGCAGAGTACGGCCTGAGCGTGGAGCAACACTGATGGATGACGGAATATTTGGGGACGCACTAGCGGAATGTCGCCCCCAGATGCCGGCATCCCCCAAATACCTTCGCTGAAAGGGGTGTAGAGTCTATGGCTAAAACAAGATCTGAAACCATAAAATATGTTACCGTTAAATATTCGCAACAGATTCAGCAGCAACTCTCATACAACACTGTTCCTGATCCACCACAAATCCAAGCCGATATCATAGCCTTGATTAATCGCGATATTGAGGTTGAGAACAACCAGAAACCCTCTGGGCAGAAGTGGAGATTTATCGTAGAGTTATCCCCCAATATCATCGCAACTATCATAGTGTACCTCTATTCTGTCGTGTTTCTCTCCTGCCGGATGTCCAGTGACCGCGGCACCCTGGCAATTCGCCAGACGGATTCGGCAGGAAAGATTATTTACAACACAGACGAAACGGAGATCACCAAGATTATACGGGAATATCAGTATGATCTGCCTGATAAAGCCATCCGTGAAACGCTCGCCCATTTGCGGGATCAGGCGCCGCGCGTTTATCTGGACCCCGATCCCTCGCTGATTCCATCCTGCTCCAGCAGTAGCGTCCATGGCTGTTTGCCGAAGGACCTCATCGTCGACATGCTGCTTTCAACGGGTGAACTCCGAATCCTGAAATCCGGAGGTTCTTCGGATGAGCGATTGATTGTCCGGCATTATGACAAGGGCATCCGGACAGGTATCTGGGAAATCATAAATATTACAAGCCTTGACAAAAATTACGGAACGATTGGTTCTGTTATAGCCAATTTAGGCGGCAACGTTAGCGCGGGTACAAAACAAGAAATCTTGCTTTCGCTGCGGGACCGCTTAAAGAATGCAACGGGTGGGCCGTCCAAGATCCTGTTCGACGGGTTCGACAACCGCCTCGTCCCTTGCCGCAACGGCGTTTATGATGGGCGGGACCATACTTTCACGGAGTATACTGATCCCGCCTTCCTGGGGAAATATGGAGAAATCCCGTTTACCTATAAGCTGGACACCAATTACAACCCGGATGCCCTGCTTAATGTCCCCGCCAAATGGGATCCTGTGCTGGGGCTGGCGCAGCTTTTCGCGGGCAATACCCCCCGCGCACAGGAGCTTGCCGGTGAGATGCGAGCGATGGTCATGAACCAGGCCAATGCCCGGGCGGGCACGGCGGCAAGAGCCGTGATCACGGACCGTTCCATCGAGGCTTGCAGCCTGCGGATCCTGCTGTATATGTACCAGCTGGCGGTCCGGAATTATAGCGGCAGAGAGGGCAACATCGTTTTCTTCGATAATATCGCCGGTCAGGCGGCAGGCCATAACGGCAAGAGTACCGCCGCGGACCTGATAAAGTTCATCATCGAACACGCATCTAACCCGGAGTACGCGGTGCGCACCAGCCAGCCCATTTTCCATGATTTCACCAACGGAAGACGCATTCTGGGAGTCCCCATCGACAAGTGGGGCGCGGATTTTTCAATGGGGGAAGACATCCGCAGCGCGCTCCTGATATGTTCCGACGAGCTGGCGGAAGCAGGGAAGATCCCACATCCCGGCGCGATCAAGAATTTTGCCCGCCGCCAGCTTGTGCGCCACAACGTCAAGTACAAGCCTCAGTTCGACTTTGCCTTCCGTGGTGTCCTGCTGCATATGCAGAACGGCGCATCGACTTTTGAGGCCAAAGACGCGGCCATGTTCGAGCACTCCATCCATCTTCGCTACGAGCAGGATTTCAGCCGGCAGGGCGGAAACATGAACAGCAAAATCAAGAGCGATTACGTCGTGGACGAGGATGTTGCGGAGTACATGCTGGCGCTGATTTTAACAATGGATTTTGTGGACGACTACGATCCGGAGGATTTGAGCGTCCTGGAAATAAATAAAGATGCCGTTGTCTATGAGAACAAGCCTGTTTACAGGTTCCTGGAGTGCTATTTCAATGAGATCCCCCTGCGCAGGCACAGCGTCGAACTTATGATGCTTCTGTTCGAGAACTGGTGCAAGACCGAGAATGAGAATGTGTATGGTCAGATCAAGGCGGTCCAATTCCGCGCCGATGTGGACGAGTGGTGCGGCCGGCACAAGGACCGGTTTTTGGTACAATTCGGCAGGGATTGGCGATACACTCGGGCAGAGGTAAGCTATATGACCACTGCGCAGTTCGACGGGCTGGAAATCTATAGAGGCGGACCGCCGTTGACGGGTGCGCGCTACACCTTGCAGGATCATCAGATTTCGTCGAACGGGAGTTTTGCGCAATCTGCTATTACGAAGAAATTTCGGCA
>JAAWQS010000058.1 GCA_022800665.1 Oscillospiraceae bacterium | reverse complement strand
CAGTTGCTCTGCCGACTGAGCTAACGAGTCAAATGGCTGGGATGGCTGGACTCGAACCAGCGGATGCGGGAGTCAAAGTCCCGTGCCTTACCACTTGGCTACACCCCAGTATTGGGCGTTTGGAGTGGGAAGACAAGGGATTGGAAGCTTCTCCCAATCCCTTGTCCTGTTTGGGGTGGGTAAAGGGACTCGAACCCTCGACACCCGGAACCACAATCCGGTGCTCTAACCAACTGAGCTATACCCACCACATCAACGTTTACAGATGGCAAGCCGCCAGGACGAAATTGGCACGCCAGAAGGGATTCGAACCCCTGGCCTACTGCTTAGAAGGCAGTTGCTCTATCCAACTGAGCTACTGGCGCGTATTTGGAGCGGGTGACGAGAATCGAACTCGCATCCCCAGCTTGGAAGGCTGGTGCCCTGGCCATTGTGCTACACCCGCGTATGGGCCAATTGTCCGCGCTTGTCGTTCCCCAGCAGCAAATTATCAGCTTGCCTATCATAGCACACCGCTCCCCGTTTGTCAATATCTTTTTTACAAAATTTTCTCCCCCTCGATTTTTAGCAGAAAAACACTTGCATTCTTTCTCAAAGTAAGGTACTATAGGAAGAAGACGCAAAATTGCGCTGCCCGCATTTTGTGTCTTCGGCGGCAGCACGGGGCGGCGGTACTCCTTCCTTCCATCCTGTTTCCGTTCCGGAACCGCGATACTTATTTTTTAATTTAGGAGGTTAAAAGGAAGGTATGAAAAAAAGATTTTTGGCAGTTCTCCTGGCGCTCTGCTTGACGCTGACGCTGCTGCCCGGTTTGGCTCTGGCCGCAGAAGGAGACGACTCCACCACTCCCCCCGCAGAGGACCACTACCATTCTTTTGTATGGAAAGACGGCAAGTATGAGCGCACCTGCGAGCACACTGATGTGACGGCCCCCGACCCCGATTTGAAGGCCGCTTGCGACAATGTCCTGGCGAAACTCCCTGACTATGCAGACCGGGAAGTGTCTGCGGTAATTCTGCCGGAATATCTTCAGGACCTGATTGAAGAGTATGCAGGCGCAAACGTTGCGGTAAGTCTTCCTGTCACTGAACATGTATCCGGCGATATATATAAGTATACGGTTAAGATCGTTTATAACGGTCAGTATGTGGAGTTTACCCAGAGCATCCGGCTGAATCAGTACGATCCAGATACCTACTATATCGCTGTGGAGAAGGCCGACAACGGCGAAGTGATTCCCAACACCCGCTATGCCGCGGCTGGCGAGCGTGTGACTCTCACTGTCCACCCCGCCGACGGTTACAAGGTCGAAACCGTTACCGTTACGGACGTCCGCGACCGTGAAGTGACTGTGAAGGATTTGAACGACAGCCGCTTTACCTTCTCTATGCCCAGCCGCAAGGTCACTGTTTCCGCTACCTTCGCTGTGGTCGAAACCCCCAGCGTCTCCCTCCCCGGCACGGAGCATACGGCGCAGCGGCCTGACGGCGAGGTCTTTACCGGCCTCGGTACCCCCGGTATCTCCGGCATCGTGCTCAATCCCGCCGCAATGCCCTTTACCGATGTGAAAGGCCCCGACTGGTTCTATAACAATGTCGAGTACGTCTGGAAGCACTACCTGATGAGCGGCGTGTCCGACTCCCAGTTCTCTCCCAATACCACCACCAGCCGCGGCATGATCTGGACCATCCTTGCCCGTATGAACAATGTCCGTACCGATATCAACCCCGGCTCTACCTGGTATGAAAAGGGTATGCTGTGGTGCAAGGAGCAGGGCGTGACAGACGGCAGCAACCCCATGGGCGATATCACCCGCGAGCAGTTGGCTACCATGCTTTGGCGTAATGCCGGCAAGCCCACCGGAAACGGTGATTTGGACAAGTTCAGCGATAGCGCGGCTGTCAGTGAGTACGCTGTGACCGCCGTCCGCTGGGCTGTCGGCAACGGCATCCTCAACGGTATCAACGGTCAGATCGATCCCCAGGGTACCGCTACCCGTGCTCAGGTCGCCGCTATGGTCGCTCGCTACGGCGATAAGGTCGTGCGGTAAATCCCTCTCCTCTTTGGACAAGCTTACCCCCGGCAGGCTTTAGGCCCGCCGGGGGTTTTGTTGTGCTTGGACGGGTCCGCCGGTATATCGCGTCCGTCAGTTATACCTGCAAACAGTAAGATTTTTCATCAGCCGGGGAACCTCTCCACCGCAAGCGGTCCCCCCTCCCCTTTCAGGGGAGGCTTTTGGAGTGCAGTGTCCCCCAAAGGCTCCCCTGAAAGGGGAGCTGGCGCGCGAAGCGTGACTGAGGGGTCGCTTCCCGGCAGCAACAAAATTCTTACAAACTGCAGTGTAAGCCCTCTCAGTCAGCCTGCGGCTGACAGCTCCCCCTAAAGGGGGAGCCAAGAACTACTGCTGAGCAGTTCTGGAAACACTGCCGCAGTGCATCACAGCTTGCCTCCCACTTTAGGGGGAGGTGGCACGGCGTCAGCCGTGACGGAGAGGGCCTATTCCTGTGTCTAATCGTGTCAATACCCGAAAATGCTAGATTCCCCGAACTACCACAACGGCAGTCCGGGGAATCTAATGCGACACATTTTCATTCTCCGTATGTGCGCCTCATCACAAGTTTACCTACTGTACCAAATACCAGGAATCCCAGCATTGCTCCCACATAATTCAGCAATATATCATCCATGTCAAATGAACCGCAGGCCGTCAATACTTGCAATATCTCTATGCAGGTGATAAACACCAGCATCCAAAGCGCATAAACGCTGAATTTGTGGAACCGCTTAAAAACAATCGGTAAGAACAGCCCCGCCGGGAGCATAATCAAAATGTTCCCGATAATGTTGATCGCCGCTAAGACTCTTGCGTTCACAGACGCCTCGCTGTTTATCATCAGAGCGGTCATCTCTTTGACTGTATGAAATGGTATCAGCTGAATATTGCGTTTGACATAATCCCAGTAGGAGAACGCATTCGTTGGCCTATACCCTGTTCGATAAAACAAAATGTAGCCTAAAGCAGCCATATAACAGCATAGTCCCAAAATTCCCAGCTGTCTGAGGCTCGGTTGTGTCCTTTTCTGCATTGCCAGCTGCCCCCCTCTTCTCCTGATTGCACATGGGAAAAATTTCTCGAATAAGGCAATCTATCAGATGGTTAAAACTTATTCTGTCTATATAATTATAAATCCACTATTTCCCTGTGTCAATACCTGAAAATGCGAAAATCCCCGGACTGACGACAGTCCGGGGATTTCTTGACAAACTGCGGTGCAGGCCCTCTCAGTCAGGCTGCGGCTGACAGCTTCCCCTACATAAACTGCTGGTACTCGATGAGCATATATTTTGCATCCGCTCTGACTTGCACCCCGATCCGGTCTGATTCGGATACCTCAGTAATCGCTGCAATAAAATCCTGCTTCTTCAGCATATCACGGGAACCATAGAACTCAAACCCATATGGAGTCACTGCACTGGTGGTATTGCTGAACCTCCCCAGCCTTACCAGATGTCCATATAACGCCGACATTTCCGCGTACGAGGCATTCCGCGGGTCGATGTCATTGATATGACATGTAAAGTCAAACGGTCCGCCGTCCGCTTCTCCGCTGATCCGTACAATGGGATCGTCCTCTGTTGACTCCTCCGTGTACTCTGCATAGACATTTTGGTTGACACAGTTTCGCAGTCCACCGGTATAGACGCAATTCTGGTGCGGCAGACGCATTCGTATCATTTCTGCTGCCGTAGAGCCAGCTCTGCTATTGCGCTGTGACAAGTCTCTCATCTGTACCAGATGTTTACCAAAGTCACTGCTGTTCTGTATCTTGTTTGCCACATTATCGAAGTCCAGTGTACCGCCCGGCTTTGCGCAGCTCCGCCTGAGCATTCCCAGAGAAGGCTCCATGTTTATGAACAATCTAATCTCCCTCCTTATGAATGGTTAAAAATCCTTCGGTTTATATGATTATAAATCCAATGCTTTATCATGTCAATACCCGAAAATGCCAAATTCCCCGGACCGACATATCAGTCCGGAGAATCTTTGATTGACTGGAAATTTACAGTGGCTGCCGGTTAGCTTATGAAACTCTTAACCGTTATGCGCTTCAGCTTCCTTCAAGGTTGAACAAAGTCTTGCCGCAGCGCTACCATACATGCCAGCACCATTGGAAAAGCTAACAGTATGGGATTCATTAGACCACCGATTCGTAGACCAAATATAATATTTACCCTTGGTCATCTCATGATAATTCCTTGCCTGCGTTTCTTCATCGTTTCCAATTGTCACAATAATATCATTTGAGCCAGTATTATTAACCCAAATAAACCAATACCTATATGTGGAGTTCAAGGAAAGGGTTTTATCAAGGCTTTGGTTTCCAGCAAAACTGGACACCTTAAATCCTTCCGTAGTCTGCCTGGAGACAGAATCGGACGGGCCTTCGTCATCATCAGGTGCCCGTTCAATGGCAATATCGCCAATATAAACAATATCGCCGACCTCCATATTATCCAAATCAGCAACCGCCCCACTTCCACTTGCAGTAGTAGGCTCTGCCGCCGACCCAGTAGCGAAAGCAGTAGTGACCAGCATGGACACCATCATCATCGCAGCAAACAGCCCCGCCAAAAAATGCTTTTTCATGATATTAACTCCATTCTCATTTTCTAATGTATTAAAACCCATTCCGAGATATTTCGCCTGGGGATGACCTCCTTTCTTCTAATTCATCTCGAAAAGAATTTTCATAGTAATATAATCCACCAATCGGATTGCTCAACAGCTTTCGGTTTGTGTTATTATAATCTGAAAATATAAACCTGTCAAGACTGCTTCCAAAAAAATTTTTATAGCATTCCAAAGTGGAGAACCTCTCCACCGCAAGCGGTCCCCCTCCCCTTTCAGGGGAGGCTTTTGGGGTGCAGCATCTGAAAAAGGCTCCCCTGAAAGGGGAGCTGGCACGCGAAGCGTGACTGAGGGGTTTCCCGGCAGAATTCATTCCAGTAGGAGAAAATGTCAAGAAAAATTTCAAATACCTCTTGACATTTTGCAAAAAATCAATATAATTGGATAATATAATTATAAACAGAAGGAGGTGATATCATGAACCTGACCAAAAGCGAACTGGAGGTAATGGAAACGCTGTGGCTGGCGGACCGTCCACTGCCGCGCAACGAAATCATTGAACTGTCCCCGAAACGCAGTTGGAGCGCAAACACGATCCATATCCTGCTCAACGGCCTGCTGGGAAAGGGTGCAATTAAGGAAGTGGGATTTATTAAAAGAGGCAAAACCTATGGACGCCTGTACGCACCCTTGATATCCGGCGAGGATTACTATGCAAAGTCCGTATTTACTAAAAAGTCTGTGTTTCCCATGTACTTTTCTGCTCTGCTGAAAAGCGAGAACATGACGGCGGAGATGGTTACAGAGCTGGAGGAAATGCTGGAAAAGAGAAAGAGGGAGCTGCAGGAAAAGGATGATTAGTTGGCATTCATTTTTCATCACTTGGTATTCTTTTTTTACTGCGGCGACATTTTGCAGCATTGCCTTAGCCACTGTGATCGCCCTGCGAAGCCGTACTAAATTTCTGGAGAAATATGGGGTGTCCAGTCTCTTGCTTCTGTCTGGGCTGGTGCTGCTCCGGATGATTCTGCCGTTTGAATTCTATTTTTCTTATATCGTTGATTCCTGGTCCATTTTGCCTACTGTACAAGATTTTTTTCGGGCTTTCCCATGGATTTGGCGGCTTTTGATGATCGTCTGGGGAGCCGGTATTGTGTTTGTAATCATACGCGACCTCTACGAAATTTTGTACGCTTATAGAATTTGTAGAAGCTACATAACTGTTGACGACAGGCGCATACAACGGCTTGCAAAGAGCCTGTCAGTCCGTTGTCCGGTCCTGGTCTCCCCGGATGTGTCAACTCCCTTTGTCTCCGGTCTGTTCCTGCATAAAATTTATTTCCCGACACTGGAAATGCCGGACAAAAAGATCAAAATGCTCCTACAGCACGAGGCACAGCATGTCCGTTCCCATGATTCACAGATCAAGCTGCTGTTTGGGTTGCTGTCGGCGGTCCTCTGGTGGAACCCGATTATCTACAAATTTCGCAGAGAGATTGACGTTATACTTGAAATTCGCTGCGACACAAAAGTGACAAGACATATGGACAATGCGGATCGGGAAGCTTACAAAAATTTACTGGTGGACATGGCAAAACATCTGGTGAACCAACAGGCTGCCGCAGCGTGGAGTGCCGCTGTGGGTTCAACCAACACACTAAAGCAGCGGATTGAGGTGCTGAATGCAAAACCGCGGCCTACGCATATAGCAGTAAAATGTTGTCTGGCTGCATTGTTTCTGGCGTCGTATCTCGTGATTTTTCATCCAGCTGGTAATCCACCGCCAGAAGAAGCAGGTTCTTTTACAACAGTTTCTCCCACGGGTATCAGAGAAGAGTTTCTTGATAAATCCGGAATTACTTGTGATAACTCGTTCATTTTTACATTTGATGAAAAGTATTATCTTATTGTGAATGGCAAAGTGCGTAAAACATTGTCACTTTCAAAAATAGACAATCCCCTCTACAAGGATTTAGAAATTGTGAAAGGAATCTGTAAACCATGAAAAGATATATTATTACAATAGCTGCACTTCTCTTGTGCTCTGTGTATACAACGCCAGTGTCAGCGATATATGAGACAGAACCAGTAATCCCTGTAGTGGCTGCGGCAACCACGGAAATTTCACCTTATAACAATGAAACCGTTTGGCATTACCGCACCAATAACGGTGTTGTAGAAAAGCGTCTGTGGTCTGTTACTCATAATTGCTGGCTGACGGACTGGATGCCCGCATAAAGTGCAGGAAAAAACAGACAGCCGCTCCCCCAGAGGGGATGCGGTTGTCTGTTTTTTTGCGTGGGATTCCAAACAGATGTTGCATTTTCAGTTCGGGTATGCTATACTGAGCCCCAGATTCGGAACGCGCAGAAGAGGAGGACTGGAATATGCCGAAAAAGTCAACAATGACCGAACGGATTTATGAATATTTGCAGACTGCCATCCCGGAACAGGGCTACGCGCCGTCGGTGCGGGAAATCGGGCAGGCGGTGGGCCTGAAATCCCCGTCTACCGTTCACTTCCACCTGAAACGTTTGCAGGAACAGGGCCTCATTGAAAAGGGTGATTTCAAGGGGCGCGCTATTGCCCTCGCCCAGCAGCCGCAGAAAAATAAAGTGCCCGTTGTCGGCCACGTCGCCGCCGGTACACCCATCCTTGCCCAGGAGTGTATTGAGGATTACCTGACCTTCGATTGCGGCGGGCGCGAGGAGGAGTTCTTTGCCCTGCGCGTGCGCGGTGAGTCGATGCGCAACGCAGGAATCCTCCCCGATGATTTCGTCATTGTCCGCCAGCAAAAGAATGCCTCTTCCGGTGAGATTGTCGTCGCTTTGCTCGATGATGAGGCTACCGTGAAACGCTACTCCATCCAAAATGGCAGGGTCTGGCTTCTCCCGGAAAATGAGGACTTCCAGCCCATTGATGGCGCCCACGCTCAGATTATCGGTAAGGTCGCTGCCGTCTTGCGGGTGTATTAGTGAGAAATGTGGTTTGCTGATGCCGAAAAAAGCGAGAGAATTGGAAAAAATAATCCAGGCGGATGGATGGCGGTTTAAGTCGCAGGAGGGTTCGCACAGACACTATGTCCATCCGGTTAAGCCTGGAAAGGTTACAATCCCCTTCCATAGCGGGGATATTCCGCGCAGTACGGAAAACTCGATTCTGAAGCAGGCCGGGCTGAAATAATCCCCTGCCGCTTCCCAGTATATCAGGAGGTATTGTTTATGCTGTCTGCTTATCCAGCCTGCTTTATCAAGGAAGAAGGCGGGTATTCGGTAATCTTTCCCGATTTGAATCACTTGGCAACCTGCGGGCGTACGCTGGATGAGGCGCAGAATATGGCTGTCGACTGCCTTGCGGGTTATCTCTTCTGGCTACAGGAGGACGGAGAGCCGATCCCGCCCCCATCCCCTGCGGACAAAATTCATCTCGCGGAAATCGTTGGAGAGACTGAGAGTTCGGACGCATTTGTGGATGTTGTTACCGTGGATGTCGCAGAATATGCGGAGACCTATTTCGGTAAATCAGTGAAGAAGGTGCTTACAATCCCCGCCTGGATGAATACCGCCGCACTGGAACAGGATATCAATTTTTCCCAGGTGCTCCAGGATGCCCTGCAATCCCAGCTGCAGCGCAGGCCGCCCGCATTCTCCGGCTGAGAAAGAACGTCAGTCCCCCTGCTCCAGCAAAAAGCCAGCTTGGGCCAACGCCTCCACTACCCGCCGGAAAGCCTCCTCCCCAGGACAGGACAGCGTATGCAGATGGACTCCCTCCGTCAGCAGCGAAAGAGGCTGGGCGGCGTTGGCGCGCAGAATGAACTGCTGCACATCGTAACGGCTCGCCAGTTGTAAGGCTCCGGTCAGCTGGCCGTAGACAGGGTGCTCCACGATGACATCCAGCACCGTGCAGCCGTTGTCTACCATGATATATAATTCCTGCTCCATGTCCTCCGCACGGTGCCGGCACGCCGCTTGACGCAGCAGCCCCGTACGCTCCCGACGCAGCAGGTAGCCTCGCGCCGCTGCCGTGATGGACGCGCCCCCGGCCCGCAGCAGCGCAACGTCGCCAACGATCAGCTGCCGGCTTACGCCAAATCGGCCCGCCAACGCCGATGCGCTGACCGGTTGGGTGGATTGGGCGAGTATCTCTATTATGGCGGCCCGGCGTTCTTCTGCGGTCATGGGGGTTGCTCCTTTCTATGGACGGTTGTCCCGGACGGCTGGTCCTCCATAATTTTACACCAGCCGCGGAAATTTTTCCATAAAAATTTCCTACGATTTTCACTTGCATTTCTGCCCCGCAAGCGTGTATAATGTAGATACCGGCGTTCGCCGTGAGCCAGCCGGCTGGTTCCCAACTTATCCCATTTGTGCGGAGGTCCTTTGATTGAGCTTTCTGGAAATTACGCAGGACATCATAAGCCATCCCCTCTTTACAGAGCTGCAAACGGTGCAGCATCACGGCGGGGAAAATTCCCTGTACCTGCATTCTGTCGCTACGGCAAAATGCGCCTATCAGCTGGCCCGTAAATTCCATATGCGGGAAGATCGGGTACGCGCCGTTACCCGCGCGGCCCTGCTCCACGACTTCTTCGGATACAACTGGCAAAGCGAACGCCATCGCCGCTATACAAAACACTACTCCGGCTGGAAACGGGTGACCCACATGCACGCCTTTATCCACGGCGCACACGCCGCGCACCGCGCTAACCGTATTTTTGGTCTGGACGACCGGCAAAAGGCGGCTATCACCAGCCACATGTTCCCCCTGGCCCCTATGCCCCGCAATTCCGAGGGCTGGGTGCTGACCTTGGCCGATAAACTGGTGGCCTCCAAGGAGGTCGGGGAAACCGTGGGCTGGCATATGCGCAGAATGTATCAGAAGGTGCTGCCAAAAGCATGAGTATGGCTTGGATGGACGCAGCCCCCCGCTGTCGCAAGAACGGCGGGGGGCTGCGTTTTCTTATGACGGCGCAGGCCCTGCTGCCTTACACCCGCTCAATGGGGAAAAGCACCCCCGTTTCCAACGCTTCGGGGTCCGTCTGGTGGGGATCGTTCAGATAGCGGTCCATCGCCGGGGCGCAGGGCCGGTACTCCGTATGCTCCGCCAGCCAGCCGCACAGCGATTCGTATGCCAGGTGCAGGTTCTCATAGGCGCCCCTGTGCTGGACTGCCGCGCAGGTGAAACGGGGCTTGACTGTGACGCCGGGACCATCCTGGGCTACTACCATTTGCGCCTCTACGTCAGAATGCTCCGGACAGAAGCTCTGGTCGTGGTAGAGCATCTGGATGGGCCCCGCCTGTGTCAGCCCGCGGGCCGCAGCCTCCCGGCGCAGATCGCTGAACAGCGCGTGGTACTGCTCTACGCCTATGGTCCGGCGGATGGAAAATACCTTCTGCTCCGGGTCCTCCATGACAATCACTTGATACGTTTTTTCCATATTCGATGTTCCTTCCATACGGAGGATGTCGGCCTCCAGACGGCGCAGAAGAGCCTGCCGCTCCAACAGCTCCTGACAGAGTGTCAGACGCCGCTGGCGCAGGTATGGCAGCAGTTGGCTGTCCTCCAGAGCCAGCAGCGGCCCGATTTCCTGGAGACTGAAACCGCACCCCTTCAGCCACTGGATACGCACCAAGCTGGATAACTGCTCCTGCCGGTAGTAGCGGTACCCATTGCCGCCGACTGCGTCAGGGCGCAGCAGACCTATGGCGTCATAGTGGCGCAGCATCCGGGGCGTGACCCGGCTCAGACGGGAAAATTCGCCGATGGTGAGCATGACATCCCTCCTCGTTTTTTGTTCGGAACCGGTTCCTGTAGGTAGAATACACCTTGACATAGTGGGAATGTCAAGCGTTTTTTTCGTCTTTTTTCGTCTTTTTTCAGCCGATCCTTGCGCGGGGGAATTGAATGTGATATAATGTGGGCAGGCAAAATTTGGATGATGCGAAAGGCGGCGGGAAAATATGTGCAAAAAAGTAATGGCGTGCGTTCTGTTGTTCCTGATGCTGGCTGTCTTTACGGCGGCAGGAAATGTGCGGTCTGCAGTCCCCGAAGCACAGTATACGGAAGATGATTCCCAGTCGGCGTATGTTGACAGTTCGCCCAATCATGAAACTGTCAGACATGTAAAGTCGCCCGTGTATCCCAGCTCTGCGGAGGCCCCTGCAGCGCGAAAGAACACGGATAAGCTGGTGGGGTATTTGTCAGCAGCTACGATTCTGGCTCTGGGAATGCTGATGATTGCGAAACCCAGGCTCTTCTGGAAAATAGAGCATATTTTCTCCGTCAAAGGCGGCGAACCAACGGCATTCTATATCGCTTTCACACAGTTCTGCGGAGCGTCTTTTATCGTCGTGACGGTTATCGTGCTGCTTGCGGCGTTACTGCAATAACCGCACCGGATTATACCCGCTTTCAGGCGGTTGGAAAAATGATAAAACGTCCCCCGGACTGCTGCTGTGACAGTCCGGGGGATACGCTTTACACGCCAACAGCCTGGACGGGTTCGGTAATGCGGAAGGTCAGTCCCTCTGCGCCGCTGTCGATGACCACACACTGTCCGTCGGATACCTCGCCGCGGATCAGCATCGCCGCCAGCTCTGTCTCTACATGCTTTTGCAGATACCGCTTGACAGGCCGCGCGCCAAATGAGGCGTTGTAGCCCGCGTGGGCTATGAACCGCTTGGCTTCCTCCGTCAGCTCCAGCGCGATGTCTCGATCCGACAAACGCCGGACAATTGTCTCCATGGCTATACCCACGATACGGGCTACCTGGCTCTCTGTCAGCGGGGAGAACACGACAATGTCGTCCACACGGTTGATGAACTCAGGCCGGAAATACTTGCCCAGTTCGCCCTGTACCTGCTCCTTTACCGATGGATCAATCGTACCGTCCTGCCGGATGTTCTCCGTCAGATAGGCGCTGCCGATGTTGCTGGTCATGATGACGATGGTGTTCTTGAAATCTACCGTGCGCCCCTGGTTGTCCGTCAGCCGTCCGTCGTCCAGCAGCTGAAGCAGAATGTTGAATACGTCCGGATGGGCTTTCTCAATCTCGTCAAATAGTATCACACTGTAGGGCTTGCGGCGGACCGCCTCCGTCAGCTGTCCCCCCTCGTCGTAGCCCACATAGCCCGGAGGCGCGCCTACCAGCCGGGATACGGCGTGCTTCTCCATATACTCCGACATGTCTATACGGATCATGTTCCGCTCGTCGTCAAACAACGCCTGGGCCAGCGTCTTCGCCAGCTCTGTCTTGCCGACGCCGGTGGGGCCAAGGAATATAAAGGAACCAATGGGCCGGTTCTCATCCTTCAATCCCGCCCGGCCTCGGAGAATCGCCTCGCTGACCGCTGTGACCGCCTCGTCCTGCCCTACTACACGGCGGTGCAGAATCTCCGGCAGCCGAAGCAGCTTTTCCTTCTCCGATTCCACCAGCTTGCTTACAGGAATGCCCGTCCACTTGCTCACGACCCCTGCAATCTCTGCCTCCGTGACCTCCTCCTTCAGAAGATGCTCGTCCTTACCGCGCTCTACGCGCTGCCGCTCCTCCTCCAGCTGCTTCTCCAACGCGGGCAGTTCCCCAAATTTCAGCTGCGCCATCTTCTCCAGATCATAGCTCCGCTCCGCTTCCTCCATCTGGCGGCGGGTGTCCTCAATCTGCTGCTTGATGCGTTTGAGCCCTGCAATGGACTGCTTTTCTGTCTCCCACTGCGCCCGCATGGCGTCGTTCTTTCCCTTCAGCTCCGCCAGCTCGCTCTCTATATGGGCCAGCCGGTTCCGGGAACCGGCGTCCTCCTCCTTCCCCAACGCCTGCTTCTCTATCTCCAGCTGCATGATCTTGCGGCTGATGGCGTCCAGCTCCGCCGGCAGACTGTCAATCTCCATGCGGATTTTGCTGGCCGCTTCGTCCATCAGGTCGATGGCCTTGTCCGGCAGAAAACGGTCCGTTATATAGCGGTCCGACAGCGTGGCGCAGGCAATCAGTGCGCCGTCTGTGATCCGTACGCCGTGGTGTATGTCAAACCGCTCCTTCAGTCCGCGCAGTATCGAAATCGTATCCTCTACCGTGGGCTGGTCGATGAGCACCTTCTGAAACCGCCGCTCCAAAGCCGCGTCCTTCTCAATATATTTCCGGTACTCGTCCAGCGTCGTGGCCCCTATGCAGTGCAGCTCCCCGCGGGCCAGCATGGGCTTGAGCAGATTCCCCGCGTCCATGCTCCCCTCCGTGCGGCCCGCGCCGACAATGGTGTGCAGCTCGTCGATGAACAGCAGTATGCGCCCCTCGCTCTTCTCAATCTCCCCCAGCACCGCCTTCAGCCGCTCCTCAAACTCCCCGCGGTACTTGGCTCCCGCAATCAGCGCGCCCATGTCCAGGGCGAAGATGGTCTTGTCCTTCAATCCCTCCGGCACGTCCCCGTTCAGTATCCGCTGGGCCAGGCCCTCTACTACCGCCGTCTTCCCCACGCCAGGTTCGCCAATAAGAACAGGGTTGTTTTTCGTCTTCCGGCTGAGAATCTGTATCGTATGGCGGATTTCACTGTCCCGGCCTATGACCGGGTCCAGCTTGCCCTGACGCGCCATCTCCACCAGATCCCTGCCATACTTGGACAACGCTTCATAATTCTCCTCCGGGTTCTGGCTCGTCACCCGCTGGCTGCCCCGGACACGGGTGAGCGCCTGCAGAATCTTCTCCCGGTCTATGCCGTACTGCCGGAAAATCTTTGCACTAGGCGTCCCTGTCTCGTCCGCTAACGCCAGATACAAATGCTCTACAGAGACATATTCGTCCTTAAACTGCTGCGCGTTCTTCTCCGCCGCCAGCAGCAGCTGGGTAAACCGGCGGCTGGCATAGAGCTGCTCCGAGCCGCTGCCGGATACCTTGGGCAGACGGTCAATCTCCCGCTGTACCTCGCCGGCCAGCGTCTCTACGTCCAATCCCATATACGTCAGCAGACGGGGAACCAGTCCCTCCTGCTGGCGCAGCAACGCCAGATGCAGATGCTCTCCCTCCAGCTGCTGCTGTCCGTTTTCTATGGCGATGGTCTGGCAGTCCGATACCGCCCCCTGCGCGTTTTGGGTGTATTTTTCAAAGTTCATTTCCTGCGCCTCCTTTGGGCTAGTATGCCCGGTTCGGGCATGGTTTTTCTTTTCGTATGTTAGGATACACCCGATTCCCTAAATTGTAAAGAGGAAAATTAGCGCTCTTGTGGCAAGAGTGCTAATTTTCCGTGAACAGTCTGTAAACTCCAACGCAGAATTGTGGGGCGGCAGGAACGCGCCGCGCTCCGCTTTCTGTAAATGGACTACTTGAGCTGAATGACCGGCGTCAGTACCTGGCACGGACCGGGCTGGATGGTCAGCTCCCCATAACTGCCTGTGTCTGTCACCAGCACGACAACGCAGTCCGGATGGCCTGCGGCGGCAATCTTCCGACGGTCAAAGGCAATCAGTCTGTCGCCCGCCTTCACCTGCTGCCCCTCCTGGACAAAACACTGGAAGCCGTCGCCGTTCATCGCTACCGTGTCCACGCCAATATGAATCAGCAGCTCTATGCCGTCCGGCGAGGTCAGACCCACCGCGTGCATGGTGTCCGCCGCCGTCACAATCTCGCCGTCAAACGGGGCCACTACAACGCCTTCGCTGGGCTGTATGCCTACGCCCCGCCCCAGAACGCCAGCGGCAAAGGTCTCGTCAGGAATCTCCTCAGAAGGAATGACGCTGCCGGATACAGGCGCGCAGACTGTGCCGGGAATACACACAACGTCTGTTGTTTTCGCCGGTTCCTCCTCCTTCCAGACCAGCCACGTCAGGACAAAGGCAATGCCGCCGGAAATCAGGAGCAAAAGGGCATAGGGCAGAAGCTTGCCGCTGTCTACAATCAGAAAACCGGGTATGCCCGTCACACCGTACGCATTCGCGCCTATGCCCATCACAGCCCCGAACATGCCGCCGACGGCTCCGCCTGCCATGCCGCAGACCAGCGGCTTTACCATGCGGAGATTGACGCCGAATATCGCCGGCTCCGTGATCCCCAGAGCCGCGGACAAAGCGGAGGGTATGGCTACGGTCCTGGTCTTCGCGTTCCGGCTCTTCAGCGCAACCGCCAGACACGCGCCGCACTGGGCGAAGTTGGCGGCAGAGGCTATGGGCATCCAGATGTTCATTCCACCCTCCGCCAGCAGACCCGCTTCAATGATATTATACATGTGGTGCAGACCGCAGACCACAGTGAGAGGATAGATTGCAGCCATCAGCAGAGAGCCAATCCCAAAGCCAACCGTAATCAGCCACTGGGCAAAGTCCAAAACGTATGTCTCCGCCGTGGAGAATACCGGCCCGATGACAGTAAAGGTCAGAAAGACGGTGGACAGTACCGTCACCAGCGGCGTAACAAAGAGGTCGATGGCCTCCGGTACCAGCTTGTGCAGCCGCTTCTCAAGAAAGCACATCAGCCATATGGCGATGATGACCGGAATAACATGGCCCTGGTAGCCTACCTGCGGGACGTCGAAAAAGAGCAGATGCCACGTGGGAACCGTCTCCATCCCCGCCACCGCCCAGGCATTGATGAGATTGGAGTGGATCATGCACAGGCCGGTGACGCCGCCCAGAAAAATGTTGCCGCCGAATACCCGCGCCGCGCTGATGGCAATCAATACCGGCAGATAGGCAAACGCCGTGGCGGATACCAGGTCCAGAAAGCCATACCAGTCCGAGGCCGCAAAGCTGGGAATGGCGTGGCCCAGCGCCTCTACCAGCCCCATCATCAGTCCAGAGGCCACAATTGCGGGGAGGATGGGGACAAATACGTCCCCCAGCGCCTTCACCATCCGCTGGGGCAGCGGCTGGTTTTTCGCGGCGGCGGCCTTGACCTCGTCCTTGGTGGCGGCTGTCATGCCCGTTACAGCCAGAAATTCGTCGTACACCTTGTTGACCACGCCGGCGCCGAGTATCAGCTGTAACTGCCCGTTGGAGCTGAATACGCCCTTCACGCCGTCCACATTCTCCAGAGCCTTCTGGTCAATCTTGCTGTTGTCCACCGTGACCAGCCGCAGACGGGTGGCGCAGTGCGCCGCGCTGACCAGATTCTCCCGGCCCCCAAGATGACTGTAAATCTCTTGGGCGCATTTTGCATAGTCCATTGCCATGTTGATATTCCTCCCCTGTGTTTTCTGATTTCACATCAGACCATGACACGAAAAGGCATGGTAAAGTCCGTCTTCCGACACGGAGGGACATACCTCGTCCGCCGCCAGACGCAGCGTCTCGCTCCCGTTGGCCATGCAGATGCCCAGTCCCGCTGTCTGGATCATCTCCAGGTCGTTCATGCTGTCGCCAAAGGCAATGGTGTCCGCTATCGGAATGCCCGTGTGATCGCTCAGACGCCGGATCGCCGCGCCTTTATCAAACTTTTTGTTAATCAGCTCCCCATTCGTCAGGCCAAATTGGTTCGTATCCTGGATGCAGAAGTTGAATTCTTCCCCAAAGGCGGATTCTAAGTCCCGCAGCTGCTCCCGCTCCGGACACATGAAAACCAGCTTGTAAACAGGCTCCCCCTGGTACAACGCCAGAGGCAGAATGCCCAGACTGTTCTCCAGCTGCTCCCGCCAGCGTAAAAGCTCACTGCTGCCATGCCGCTGTCCCCGCAGAAAATCTTTGAAACCATCGTCCGTATAGGTCCGGTCCAGACACTCTACGGTGCAGAATACCCCGCTGTCCCGAAATCCAGCCAGCACGCGCCGCTGCTGCTCCGCCGTCATCGGACAGTCGTAGACCACCTGGCCCCCATACTCTATGTACCCGCCGGCGCTGCCGGCAAAACCGTCGAAGCCGTATTGCAGCAGCGGCGAGAGCATACCGCGGTTCCGCCCTGAGCAGAGCAGCACCTTGTGGCCCCGCGCACGCGCACGCTGGACTGCCTCCTGCGCTGAAGCAGGCGGCGCGTTTTTCCCAGGCTCGGTCAGCGTCCCGTCAATATCCAGGAAAATCATCTTTGTATTCATGGGTTCTTCACTCCTGATTTTGAAATTGATTTCATATTAGCACAGACCGCTATAAATAGCAAGAGGGCCTGCGCATATTTTTTCTAAGAGGTCTGGAATCCGGAAGCATTGTGTGGTACAATATGAAAGTGATTTCAAACGGAGGTCTTATTCATGAATATTTCTGAAATTGCCAGACGGGCGGGCGTCTCCCCCTCCGCTGTCTCCCGATACCTTAATAACGGATACCTCTCCGAACAAAAACGAGCCGCTATTCAAAAAGTGGTCGAGGAAACCGGATACCGCCCCCTGGCCCAAGCCCAGGCCCTGCGGACCCGAAAAACCAGAACCATCGGCGTTATCCTCCCCAGAATCGACTCCTTTGCCGTCAGCAGCGTCACAACCGGTATCGCCTCCGTTCTGGAGGAAAATGGATTCCAGCTCCTGCTGGCCGATACCAGAAATACCCCTCAGAAAGAACTGGATTATCTGGACGCCTTCGACGAACAGCGGGTGGACGGCGTGATCCTTATCGCTACCGTGCTCTCCGACGCCCATACCGCCGCCCTGAAAAACCGGCGGACCCCTACCGTGCTCATCGGCCAGCGTCTGGCCGGTGTCTCCTGCGTGTATCACGACGATTACAACGCATTTTACGATGTCACCCGGCTGGTCATCAGCAAAGGCTGCAAAAAACTGGGCTACATCGGCGCGGTGGACCAGGACCGGGCGGTGGGGCAGGACCGGCGGAGGGCCTTCTGCGACGCGGTGAGGGAGGCCGGGCTGTCGGAGAACCACACCGTCGTCTCCGGCTTCTCCATCCGATCCGGACGGGAGATGGCAGAGGAACTGCTGGACGCCTGGGGGCCGCTGGACGCCGTGGTCTGCGCTACCGACGCAATGGCCGTGGGAACGCTGCAATGCCTCAAAAGCCGCGGTATTCAGGTCCCGCAGCAGGCGCTCCTCACCGGTCACGGACACTCGGATGTGGCCAGCGTGACAACCCCGCCTATCACTACCATCCGCTACTACTACGAGGAGAGCGGCGCAGACGGGGCTAACCTCCTGCTGGATCAAATCAGACACCCCGATACGCCGGTTAAAGAAATCCGGCTGGGTTACTGCCTGGTGGAGCGGGAATCTACCAGGAGATAACGCTGAAACGCTGTGCGCCAGGTCATCCCCGACGCACAGCGTCCCTTTGCTCCGCTTTTGCAGACATAAACGGAGACTATAAACTATCCATTATTGGGCTGCGTAATCTACTATAGCGTCCGGGAACACTGCATCAATCATGTCTTCGATCACTTCCTTTTCCTCTGGAGGAAGTAAATCAGCATCTGATAATACTATGTTCACTTGAATGGGATCCGCCTCTGTGTCAATGACAGCATCCTGTATGCTGGCATAGTTCTTTAGAGTCAGACATATACGATATGCTTTACTGTTTTTTATTGCATCGGCCCTTGATATATCAGAAACAAAGGGGGCCTCGTCAGTATTCGCCCCGCTGCCAACCGCCCAGATCAGGATGACCAACAATATAGAAATAGAACATACCAGAATTTTTTTCATTTAGGTATCACCTCCTTGCATCTCCATCTATTATTATAACGTTGGCAGTCGCTCATTTTGGACATCAGAAGAAAATTTTGCTGCCTGAGCGGATGTATGGTCTGACCCGATAGAAAAGGCGGATACCGGCGAAAAACCGGTACCCTCCCTTTTAGCCTGTATTCAAGTAGCAGATAACACGGTCAATTCACCGCTCTCTGACTCTTCGTCCTGCTCTGGCGCGGATACATACATCTCCTCACAATCCCGCTGGGCATTGATGAGAGCCTGTCTGACATTCTCCAAAGCGTTGATCGCATCCTCGGTGGCATTGAACATCGTCAGATACATTTTCTTGTAGTCTACCATACCTCTCCTTCCCTACAGCTTCTGCCATATGGACACAAAATCTCGC
>JAAWQS010000057.1 GCA_022800665.1 Oscillospiraceae bacterium | reverse complement strand
AGTTATGCCGGGCTGTGTCCTGCCAGGGAAATCCTCTGATTTGCTCCTGTTTCCTTGACTACAGCTTCTCTCCTTTTACACAAATTTTTCTGCTGGGCCCTATTGTTTTATCGGTTCTCCAGACTCTGCTGGAGCGCATCATGTTGAAAAATATCCTGCAGCTCCTCATTCCTCCTGCCCCAGTAATCCCAGCATTTGAAATCCCCGGTACAGTCCGTCCTCTGTTACCGGCGGGCAGATGAAATCGGCAATCTCCTTCAGCTGCGGGCTTCCGCTTTCCATACACACGCCAGCGGCTGCGGTTTGCAGCAGCTCCAAATCATTCATACTATCGCCGAAGGCAACAGCGTCCTCCAACGGAATGTTCAGGTATTCACAGAGCCGCTCAACGGCCAGGCCCTTGTGATAGGACCTGTTGATCAGCTCGCCGTTGACAATACCGCAGGCGTCCGTGTCCTGGATGCAGAAGTTGAATTCATCCTGCAGCGCCTCAATCGGTTCCCGCAGCCGTTCCCTTCCCCGGCTCATGAACGTCAGCCCATAGATGGGCTCCCCGTCATACTCGGCCATCGGGCGAATATCCAGCTCGCTCTCAATCTGCACCCGCCAGCGCAGCAGCTCGCTGTTGGCCTTTGACCCGGCGTTCTCCGCCAGAAACTCCTTGAAGCCCTCGTCCGTATAGGTCCTGTACCGGCTGCCGATTGTGCGGTAGACGCCGTTTCGCTGAAACACATCCAACGCCTTTGCCTGCTGCGCCGGGGTCATGGGGCAGTCGTAGATCATCTTTCCGCCATACTCAATACACCCGCCGGCGCAGCTGACCACGCCGTCAAAGCCGTAAGGCAGAAGGGGCGACAGCATCCCATAGTTGCGCCCGGAGCACAAAACAACTTTGTGACCCGCTTTTTGCGCCTGCCGGATTCCTTTCAATGCGGAATCCGGCGGAATATTTTCCCCGGCTCGGTCAGCGTACCGTCAATATCCAAAAAAATCAATTTTTGTCCCATAATATCCTCCGTCAGCACGATGCTCTGTCCATCCGCGTCAGCAGCCAACGCCTGGAATATGCGTCCGTCCGGATCTTGCCGGTGTCCAGGCCAATATGCATCATCTCCCGCCCGGAGCGCACCGCCCCGCTGCCCTCGATCCGGTACCAGGCGTCCGGGTCCAGATGGCGCAGCCGCAGCCGTTTGGATACCGTGTTGGGGCTGGCCTGTATCTGGACAAAGCTCACGAGCACGGTTTTCTGGTCCTGACTCTGGAACATCCAGGCATATTGATTGCCGCCGTCCAGCCCTTTGAGCCGGTACAGGTCTCCAAACTGGACCAGTGGGCGGACCTTTTTATAAAAAGCGATTTCCTCCGCCAGAGCAGCCTTCTCCGCCTTGTCCATCCGCACCAGATTCAGCTCCAGGCCCAGGTTTCCCCACATTGCTACGGCGGCCCGCGTCTCCAGCGGTTCCCGTCTGGCTACCTGGTGGTTGGGCGCCGCCGAGATATGGCGCTCCATAACGGAGGGCGGATACAGCAGAGATACCCCGTATTGAATAGCCAGCCGCTCCACGGCGTCTGTGTCGTCGCTGGGCCACATCTGGGGCATATAGTACAGGATGCCGGGGTCAAACCGTCCGCCGCCCCCTGCGCAGCCTTCGAAAAGGACATCAGGGAATTGATGCGTCAGGGTCTCCAGCACGCGATACAGGCCCAGAATATAGCGGTGCGCCTGCTCCTGCTGCCGCTCCGCCGGCAGATAGGTGGAGCCTAAATTCGTAAGATTCCGGTTCATGTCCCACTTGACATACCGGATGTTGTTCTGCGACAGGATGTTCCCGACACTGGTGATAATATGTTCACAGACAGCGGGATTGCTTAAACCCAGCACATACTCGTCACGGGATTTTTCGATTCTCCGGCCCGCCGCCTGAATTACCCATTCCGGATGCCGGCGGTACAGATAGCTGTCCGGCGACACCATCTCCGGTTCAAACCACAGGCCGAAGGCCAGGCCCGTTTCCTCGATTGCGGCGGTCAGTTCCTGGAGAGAACCTCCCAGCTTCTCCTCATTGGGCGTCCAGTCGCCTACGGAGGAGGTGGTATCACTGCGTTTTCCGAACCAGCCGTCGTCTAAAACAAACAGTTCCGCGCCTATGTCCGCCGCTTCCGCAGCCAGGGCGGTCAGGGCGGTCCCGTCAAAATCAAAGTAATGGGCTTCCCAGCTGTTGAGCAGCACGGGCCGCTCCTGTTTGGCGAACCGCTCAGGAATCAGCAGGTCCTGATACATGTGATGAAAAATCTGGGACATTCTTCCCAGTCCCTCCCCGGAATAGACCAGCACGGCCTCCGGAGACTGAAAAGACTGTCCCGGCTCTAACAGCCAAGAGAAGTCAAAGGGGTTGATTCCGATTTGAAACCGGGTATTCTGGTGCATATCCACTTCGGCGGAAACGGTAAAATTGCCGCTGTACACCAGATGCAGGGCATAGACCTCCCCGTGGACTTCGTCCGTATCGGGCGTGACTAAGGCCGCAAAGGGGTTGTGCCCATGTCCGCTGGCCCCCCTGGCGCTGCTGACGGACTGGGTCCCCTGTTCCAAAGGCCGCCGCCGGATATGGCACTCCCGCCCCCAGGCGCCAGAGAGATGGAGCAGATCAAAGCCGCAGTCCATCAGGTCGATATTTGCGGAGCACAGTTTTTCCATGCGTACCGATTGGGTCTTGTGCTGGTTCGCCACCCGCACGGATTCCGTGATGGCGTCATGGCTTTCAAAGACGCTGAAGCGCAGCACGGCCTCCATGGACTGCACAGGGTCCGCCAGCCGCAGCTCCAGCGTCTGACAGTCCTGGGAGGGACGGAGGGCGGGCAGGCCGTCCAGCTTCTCTTTTCCGCTGTATGTGCGGTGGGACGCATAGCGCAGGTCGGTGGTGCGGGAGCCGTCCGCATATAAAAAAGCGAAGGCCGGACCCCGCAGGTCGGTGTAGCCATAGGCGGGATAAATTTGGGGCAGCTGTTCCAGCTTGAAATCCTTCTGGCCGTCCGCGTCCGCCAGATAGCTGGCGCGGGTGATTTCGCCGGTAACATAGGAAATATCCTGCGAGGTAATCCGGCCCCCCCAGTAGGGCGTGAGGACAATGCCGCTCTCCGTGACCAGCAGGACAAGGGAGACTGTTTTTGTGGTCAGATAAAAAATTGTCTGCCCGGTAGTATTTTTTTGAACGTCGATCATCGCCGCTCACAACATCCTTTCGCATTAATATGCTTGAGATCAGCCTCTTGGCCAACACAGGCTTCAACCCCTTCAACGCGATCCTCTGTATGTGCGGCTTTTCCTCGGCGGGCGTGTGCCTGGCCATCTCCCTGAAGGCAAAGAAAAAGGAGATCCGCGCCATCGGCCCCAGCGCCACCGCATCCGCACTGCTGGGCATCGGCGAACCCGCCCTCTTTGGCGTCATTCTGCGCTATGGCCTGAAACCCTTCCTGCTGAGCTGTTCCATCAACGGCATCGCAGGTATGACCGCCATGCTCCTGGGTATGAAGGGAACCGGCAACGGCATTACCACCATTCCCGGTATGCTCCTGTACATCTATTCCCCCAACCAGATCATTAAGTATGTGATTCTTGCCGCCATTGTGTTTGTATCCGCCTTTGTGCTGACCTGGCTTTTCGCCGTGCCGCCGGAGGTTACGGCAGCCGACGCGCCGACGGGCAGCAAAAGCGCCCCAGCTCCGGCTTCTGCCGCTTTCCCCAGCGTGTTGGGCGCTGTTGCAAAGGGAACCGTTGTCCCTATGACAGAGATTCCTGACCCTACTTTTTCGCAGGGGGTCCTGGGGATCTGCTGCGGGGTCACGCCCGCGGAAGGCAAGGTGTATGCCCCCATGAACGGCACGATCAGTCAGCTTGCCGATACCCTTCATGCGCTTGGTATTGAGGCCGGCGGCGTAGAGCTGCTGATTCATGTGGGCGTGGACACGGTTGATATGAATGGGGATGGCTTTAAGAGCCATGTCAAAGAGGGACAGGCGGTGAAAAAAGGCGACCTGCTCCTGACCATGGACCTGGAAAAAATTAAGAAGGCGGGACATCCTACCACCATTATCGTCGCTGTCACCAATTCCGACGACTTGTCTTCGGTGGAAGCCGCAGCCTCCGGCGCAGTCAATCCGGGCGACCAGCTCCTGGCGTTGCAGGCATAAAACCATTTTATCCCGTTTTCTTCCCCTGGCTATGGCGGAAAAATCCGATAGAATAGCCATAGATTCTGGAGTTGTGCCTGCCCAGCGGTGAATGCTGGGCAGGTATACTTTTGTCCGATTCGTTCAGGAATACGGCAAGTATGTAATAGACGCTGAGCGGGACGGCGGCTGTTCGTTCCACTCTCCAGTCAGAAAGAAGGGAAAACATGAATCGATTGCACAAGGACCTGAATATTCTGGTCAATCGTGTGGAAGCCTGGGAGCTTTCCCGCGTTTCTGCCGGTCCGTGGCGTCAGAAGTTCCACCTGATGCCGCCCTGCGGCTGGATGAACGATCCCAATGGCCTGTGCTGGCGCCGCGGGAATTACCATGTTTACTATCAGTACAGCCCGTTCAACGCGGGAGGCGGACTGAGCTTTTGGGGACACTGGAGCAGTCCGGACCTGCTGCGCTGGACGCAGCAGCCAGTCCTGCTCTGTCCCGACCAGCCCTGGGACCTGCACGGGGTCTATTCCGGCTCCGCGCTGGTGGAGGACGACACAATGTACCTGTTCTACACCGGAAATGTACGCCATTGGGGGGACTATGATTACATCAACGAGGGCCGGGGCAGCAACACAGCCCTGGGCGTCAGCAGGGACGGCATTCATCTGGACACCAAGGCTGTCCTGCTGGAAAGCAAGGATTACCCACCGGATATCTCCAACCACGTCCGGGACCCTAAAGTCTGGAAACAGGACGGCAAATATTACATGGCGCTGGGAGCTCGTACACGGAAGGGACACGGCGAGGCGCTGGTCTACCGCTCAGAGGACCTGCGCCATTGGGAGCATATCAATGTCATTACTACGCCTGAGCCCTTCGGCTATATGTGGGAGTGTCCCGACCTGTTCCAAGTGGACGGGCAGTGGATTCTGGCAGTATCGCCTCAGGGGATCAAGCCTTACGGACATATTGGTCAAAACGTCTATTCCTGCGGCTATTTCCCGTTTTACGGAGATTTTCGGGGGGAATACACACTGGGAGAATACCGAGAGCTGGACAGCGGCTTTGACTACTACGCCCAGCAGAGCTTCGCCGCGCCGGACGGACGCCGGATTGCTCTTGGCTGGATGGGGATGCCCGACGCGGATTACACCAATCCAACCGCGGATTTCGGTTGGCAGCACTGTCTGAGCGTCCCGCGGGAGCTGCACTGGGCAGACGGCGGATTAACCGCCTGGCCTGTGCGGGAGCTGGAGCAGCTGCGGAGAAACGCACGGACAATTGAATTTTCGGGCACAGTACAGCGTGACGCTTGTCCAACCCTCGATTTAGAACTGGAAAATCACGGCAGCCGTCTGACAGTCGCACTGGCGGGTGCGGCGGAAATTTGCTGGGAGGACGGGCTGCTCACGCTGACCCTGGATGAAGCGTGCGGCTCTGGGCGTACAGTCCGGACGGCAGATGTCCATAAACTGCGCAGCCTGCGTCTGCTTGTGGACAGCAGTTCCCTGGAGCTGTTCCTGAATGACGGCGAACAGGTTGTGACGTCGCGTTTTTATCCAGGAGAACCTTGTTATCTGCGGCTTGAGGGCGAGGGAACTGCCAAATTGTACGATATGTGTGCTATGGAAATGAAAACCATACAATAAATACTGCGCTTTTTATCAGGGAATAGAGGCCCACTGGTCTGCCCGGTGTGTGCGCACCCGCAGTCCTATTTCGAGGTCCACGCGGAGAATTATTGACAATACATATACGCTGGCAGCACAGAGGAATTCGCCATAGATGGCCCGCGCCGCAAACCTTTGAAAATCTGCGGCGCGGGCCGGGACGCAAAAACGGGCGATGTCTTGTTGGCATTGCCCGTTTTCCGTGCTGTTGTTCACTTGTTTGCGCCGCGCTGTATTCCTTTTATCCTCAGCACAGGGTTGCGTAAATCACAGCCTTAATGGTATGCATACGGTTCTCCGCCTCGTCGAACACGACGGACTGTGGGGACTCGAAGACCTCGTCCGTGACCTCCATCTCCGCAATGCCGAACTTCTCCGCGATTTCCGCGCCGATGGTGGTCTTGGTGTCGTGGAAGGAGGGCAGGCAGTGCATGAAAATGGCGGTAGGGCTGGCATTTTTCATAGCGGCGGCGTTGACCTGGTAGGGCCGCAGCAGCTTGATGCGCTCCTCCCATACCGCCTCTGGCTCGCCCATGGAGACCCAGATATCCGTATAAATGACATCGGCATCCTTGGTCCCCTCGCTGATGTCCTCCGTCAGACGGATGGAACCGTGATTTTCCGCCGCAATAGCCTTGGCCTTCTCCACCAGCTCCGGGGCTGGGAACAGCTCTTTGGGGGCGCAGGCGGTGAAGTGCAGGCCCATTTTCGCGCAGGCGATCATAAGGGAATTGCCCATGTTGTTGCGGGCGTCTCCCATATAGGTAAAGCGAATTCCCTGGAGATGGCCGAATTTCTCCTCAATGGTCAACAGGTCCGACAGCATCTGGGTGGGATGGAACTGGTCGGTCAGACCGTTCCAGACGGGGATTCCGGAATATTTAGCCAGCTCCTCCACCGTCTTCTGCTCGAAGCCGCGGTACTCAATGCCGTCAAACATGCGGCCCAGCACCCGTGCGGTGTCGGCGATGCTCTCCTTTTTGCCCATCTGGGAGCTGCCGGGGTCCAGATATGTCACACCCATTCCCAGGTCGTTGCCCGCCACCTCGAAGGAGCAGCGGGTGCGGGTGGAGGTCTTCTCAAACAGCAGCACAATGTTCTTGTTTTCCAGGTAGCGGTGGGGAACGCCGTTCCGCTTCATCCGCTTAAACTCCTTGGACAAATCCAGCAGATAACGGATTTCCGCAGGGGTGTAATCTAAAAGGGTCAAAAAGCTCCGGCCTCTGATGTTTACTGGCATGATTGCATATCTCCTTTATACATGAAATTTCTCTTGGTCCCGTTTGATTTGTTTGGCGTACCGGTCCTCCTCTGAGAACACGCAGCCGCAGTATTTTTGCATATACAGTCCCCGTTCCCTGGCCTCAGCCTGTCCCTGCCGGAAGCCGGGCCGGAAATCCCGGTACAGGAAGGGGACGCCGTACTGCTCTGCCAGACGCTCCGCCGCGCGGCGGATGCCGTCGTGGTCCTGATAGGGGCTGACCAGCAGGGTGGTGGAGAATCCGGTAAAGCCGTGCTCCGCGGCAAAGCGGGCGGTCTCCTCCAGGCGGCAGGCGTAGCAGTAGGCACACCGGCGGTCAATGTCCCCGGCCACATGGCGTACAAACTCCCGCAGGCCGTAGTCCTCCCGGACCAGCAGCTCCAGACCGATGTCTCCGGCGTAGCCGATCAGGGTGTCCCGCCGGGCTTTGTACTCCTGGTAGGGGTGGATATTGGGGTTGAACCAAAAGCTGACAGGCTCGATGCCCTCGTCCCGCAGGCTTTCCACGCAGTACACACTGCACGGTGCGCAGCAGGTGTGCAGCAGCAAACGCTCCATAAATATCCGCCCCCTATTTCATAAATATACATCCGTGGGATATAATATACCACAGTCCTTTTGATTTGTCCAGATATAAATGCCTGAAAATTGGCCTGATAAACAGTCAATATTTGCAAATAAGCGCCAAAGAGAGGGACGCGGATGCGTCCCTCTCTTGGTTTTGCAGCTCTATACGGCTTTTAGAGTGTGCATAGAGATTCCGGTTATTTCTTTCCGCCCTTCAGGGCCTTCATCCGCTTCTCGTGGTCCAGAATCCGTTTGCGGATACGCATATTCTTGGGCGTGACCTCCAGCAGCTCGTCGTCCGCCAGGAACTCCAGGCACTGCTCCAGGCTCAGCGTGCGGTGGGGGACAAGACGCAGAGCCTCGTCGCTGCCGCTGGCCCGCATGTTGGTCAGCTGCTTTTTCTTGCAGACATTGACCGTAATATCCTCCTGCTTGGGGCTGACGCCGACAACCATGCCCGCATATACCGGCACGCCTGCGCCGATGAACAGCGCGCCCCGTTCCTGGGCATTGAAGAGGCCGTAGGTGACGGACTCGCCTGTCTCAAAGGCGATAAGAGAGCCGGTGTTCCGGCGGCTCAGCTCGCCCTTGAAGGGCGCGTAGCTGTCAAAAACGGAGGCCATAATCCCCTCGCCGCGGGTATCGGTGAGGAACTCGTTGCGGTAGCCGAACAGCCCTCTGGCGGGGACCAGGAACTCCAGCTTCATCCGCTCGCCCACCGGCGTCATCTCGATCAGATCGCCCTTCCGGGACCCCAGCTTCTCAATCACCGCGCCCACGCTGTCCGACGGCACGTCCGCCACCAGGCGTTCCACCGGCTCGCACTTCTGCCCGTCGATCTCCTGGTACAGCACGCGGGGCGGGGAGACCTGGAACTCGTAGCCCTCCCGGCGCATGGTCTCAATGAGGATGCTCAGATGCATCTCGCCCCGGCCCGCCACGTTGAAGGCGTCCATTGCGCCCTCGATCTCGCTGATCCGCAGGGACACATCCTTCAGCGTCTCCCGGAACAGGCGGTCCCGCAGCTGGCGGCTGGTGACAAATTTACCCTCCCGGCCCGCAAAGGGGGCGTCGTTAATGGAGAAGGTCATCTCCATGGTGGGGGCGGAGATTTTCACAAAGGGCAGGGGTTCGGGGCTGGCAAAGGCGCAGATGGTGTCGCCGATGGTGATATCGCCGATGCCGCTCATAGCGATGATATTTCCGGCGGCGGCCTCCTGCACGGGGGTCTTGGTCAGGCCGTTGAACTCGTAGATGCTGACGGCCTTGGCTTTTTTCGGCGCGGCATCGGGGGCGTGGTAGTTGCACACCGCGATCTCCTGGTTCTGACGGATCACGCCCCGTTCAATACGGCCAATAGCGATACGGCCCACAAACTCGTTGTAGTCAATGGAGCTGACCAGCATCTGGAAGGGGGCCTCGGTATCGGCCTCCGGCGCGGGGATATAGTTGAGGATGGTCTCAAAAAGGGGCTTTAAGTCGGTACCCAGGTCGTCGGGATGGTAGGAGCAGATTCCCTGCCGGGCGGAGCAGAAGAGCATGGGGCTGTCCAGCTGGTCGTCGCTGGCGTCCAGGTCCAGCAGCAGCTCCAGGCACTCGTCGATGACCTCGTGGATGCGCTGGTCCGGGCGGTCAATCTTGTTCACCACCACGATGACCCGGTGGCCCAGCTCCAGGGCCTTGCTGAGCACGAAGCGGGTCTGCGGCATGGGGCCTTCCGCAGCGTCCACCAGCAGGATGACGCCGTTGACCATCTTCAGGATGCGCTCCACCTCGCCGCCGAAATCGGCGTGGCCTGGGGTATCGACGATATTGATTTTGGTATCGCCGTACTGGATGGCGGTATTTTTTGCCAGGATGGTAATGCCCCGCTCCCGCTCCAGGTCGCCGGAGTCCATAACCCGGTCCACCACCTCCTGGTTTTCGCGGTAGACGCCGCCCTGTTTGAGCATTTCGTCCACCAGGGTGGTCTTGCCGTGGTCAACGTGGGCGATGATGGCAACATTGCGCAGTTTCTCGTTCTTCAAAACAAAAACCCCTTTCTTGGGCTCAAATAGAATTCATCATTTTCAGCCTGCTTATTGTAGTACATTCATCTTTCCATTTCAACCTGCAAACTTGACAATTTTTTCGGAGATTTAGAGACTTTTCCGGTATCATGTGATGGATTTGTAAGCTGGAACCATAGATTTTGCGGTGTGTTTTGTAAAAAATGACACTTGACTTCAACGGATTAAAGCGGTATAGTTTGTATCAGAAAACAGCCGGACCGGCAGAGAGGGGTTCCCTGATGATTGATACCAGTATTTCCAATTTCATGAGCCAGGATACCTTTTTCCGCTTTATGAAGGTCCGCTATGCGGGCCGTTTTGAGTATGCGCTGAAGGAGCTGTCCGGCTGACCGCATGTGTCTGCATGCGTCGGAATGTCTGTATGGAAGGCGGCCCTGCTCAGCGGGGCCGCTTTTTATAATGCCCCAAAACTATATTGTTAAGGAGATTGCACATCATGAAAAAGTTACTTGCACTGCTGCTTGCCGCCGTAATGACGCTGGCCCTCGCGGCCTGCGGCGGCGGAAATGCCGGAAACGCCGGAAATGCCGGAAATGCCGGAAGCGGGGGGGCTAATGCCGGGTCCAATGCCGGGTCCGCCGCCCCAGAGGACGGCGGGGGCGCCGCCTATCTCGTCGGCATCTGCCAGTATGCGCCCCACCCCGCTCTGGACGCCGCCACCCAGGGCTTCAAGGACGCCCTCAACGAGCTGCTGCCCGGCCAGGTGGAAATCGACGAGCAGAACGCAGCCGGGGACAGCCCCACCTGCGCCACCATTGCCAACGGCTTTGTGTCCGCGAACGTGGATTTGATTATGGCCAACGCCACCGCGCCCCTCCAGGCCGCCGCTGCCGCCACCACGGACATCCCCGTCCTGGGTACCTCCATTACCGAGTACGGCGTGGCTCTGGGGATTGACAACTTCTCCGGCACAGTGGGCTCCAATGTGTCCGGCACCTCCGACCTGGCCCCTCTGGAGCAGCAGGCGGCTATGGTTCAGGAGTGGTTCCCCGACGCCCGGAACGTGGGTCTGCTGTACTGCTCCGGCGAGCCCAACAGCAAGTACCAGGTGGACACCGTCCAGGGGTATCTGGAGGAACTGGGCTACGCCTGCACCCAGTATCCCTTTGCGGACACCAATGACATGGCTTCCGTGACCCAGACCGCCGCCGGCAGCAGCGACGTCATCTACGTCCCCACCGACAACACCGTTGCTAACAACACCGGCGTTGTGGACAACATCTGCCGTCCCCTGGGCATCCCCATCATTGCCGGCGAGGAGGGCATCTGCGGCGGCTGCGGCGTGGCAACCCTGTCCATCAGCTACTACGACATCGGCTACAAGACCGGCGAGATGGCCGCGAAAATTCTCACCGGCGAGGCGGACATCTCCGCCATGCCCATCGAGTACGCGCCCCAGTTCACCAAGAAGTACAACGAGACCATCTGCTCCGGCCTGGACCTCACCCCGCTGGAGGGCTACGAGCCCATCGCCCCGGCGGAATAATGTAATGTATTGATAATTTCCAGAAAAACAGCGAAAAAGGCAGGCCCCTTTTTCGCTGTTTTCCGGTATATTGTTTATACTATAGATATCGAAAAGCATTTGAGGAGGAAGTCATGCTCAATTTTATCAACGCACTGCCCGGCGCGGTGTCCCAGGGCCTGATCTGGGGCATTATGGCAACCGGCGTGTATATTACCTATCAGCTGCTGGATATCGCGGACCTGTCGGTGGACGGCTCCTTCTGTACCGGCGCGTCGGTGTTTGTGGTACTCTTCACCGGCGGGGCCAATGTGTGGCTGTCCATGCTGCTTGCGCTGCTGGCGGGTATGCTGGCGGGACTGGTCACGGGGATCCTCCACACCTTCTGCGGCATCCCCGCTATTCTCTCCGGCATCCTCACCCAGCTGGGGCTGTACTCCGTCAACCTGGCCATTATGGATATGAAGTCCACCGCCGCCATCAGCATTACCAACAGCGAGACGCTGGACCAGCTGCTGGTGTCCCTGCGGTTTGTCCAGGACGTGGCAAAGGGGGAACGCCCCATCTTCCGCCATCCGATCTTTGTGGCAGGCCTCTTTACTGCGGCGTTGATTGCCGTCATGTACTGGTTTTTCGGCACAGAGCTGGGCGCGGCGCTCCGGGCCACCGGCTCCAATCCCAATATGGCCCGCGCCCAGGGCATCAACACCGATTTTACCAAAGTACTGGGCCTGATGCTCTCTAACGGCATCGTGGCCCTGAGCGGCGCGCTGCTGGCCCAGTACAACAGCGCCAGTGAGATCAACATGGGCCGCGGCGCAATTGTGATTGGCCTGGCGGCGGTCATCATCGGCCAGGTGCTGTTCGGGAGGATTTTCCGTAATTTTGCACTGAAACTGCTGGCGGTGTCCTTCGGAGCCATCATCTATTATATCGTGATCCAGGCGGTGCTGTCCATGGGGCTGAACCCCAATTACCTGAAGCTGCTGTCGGCGGCGGTGGTGGCGGTCTTCCTGTCCGTCCCCTACTGGAAGGGCAGATACGTCCCTGGAAAAGTCAGGACAGGAGGCGCGGGCCATGCTTGAGATCAAAGAGATTTGGAAAACCTTCAACCCCGGCACGGTCAACGAAAAGCAGGCCCTGCGGGGCGTGAGCCTGACGCTGGCCGACGGTGATTTCGTAACCGTCATCGGCGGCAACGGCGCGGGCAAATCCACCATGCTCAACGCGGTGGCAGGTACCTGGACCGTGGACGCGGGTACCATCTCCATCGGCGGGACGGACGTGACCCGTCTGCCGGAATTCAAGCGGGCGGCGTTTATAGGCCGGGTCTTCCAGGACCCTATGCTGGGTACCGCGCCGTCCATGCAGATCATTGAGAATCTGGCTCTGGCGGCCCGCCGCGGGCAGCGGCGGGGGCTGGGCTGGGGCGTGACGAAGGCGGAGAAGAGCGGGTATCAGGAGATGCTGCGGAAACTGGACCTGGGTCTGGAGGACCGTCTGACCAGCAAGGTGGGACTGCTGTCCGGCGGACAGCGGCAGGCGTTGACCCTGCTGATGGCGTCGCTGCGGAAGCCGCGTCTGCTGCTGCTGGATGAGCACACCGCCGCCCTGGACCCGAAGACGGCGGAAAAGGTACTGGAGCTGTCCGACCGGATCGTGGAGGAGAGCCATCTGACGACGATGATGGTGACGCACAACATGAAGGATGCCATTGCCCACGGCAACCGGCTGATTATGATGTATGACGGCAGGATCGTGGTTGACGTTTCGGGAGAGGAAAAGAAAAAGCTGACCGTGCCGCAGCTGCTGGAGCTGTTTGGCAAGGCCAGCGGGTCCGACGAGGCGGACGACAAGCTGCTGCTGTCGTGACGCTGCCGCGGCGCCGTCCTGGAGGGCGGCGCCGTTTTTTTACGGCCCGCCCTGGTTTTTGTGAAAAAAACACAAAAAAGCTTTGTGAAATTTGTTACAGAGAGCGCCGGGAAATTGACAAAAATGTCTGGACAGATGTGAAGAAATCATGTATATTCTATTAAGGACACAATTCGGAAATGTCCTTAATTTAGGGACTTGTTCAGGATGTGTCCGCAATATCAGGAAGGAGAAACCATCTATGAATGAAAGCGTAAACTATCTGGACCTGGCAAACAGCCCATTGATGTGGCTGGCTGCGGCAATCGCGGTTGGAATCGTGGTATTTCAATCCGTCCTCTTTTTCCGGAAGTCCCTGACGGCGGCAAAAGAGGCTGGGATCTCCCAGCAGCAGATCAACTCCGCAATCAAAAGCAGCGCAATTTCCTCCATCGGCCCCGCCGTCGTCATCCTGGTGACAATGATCTCCCTGATTGTCTCCATGGGCGCTCCCATATCCTGGATGCGGCTGTCCTTCATCGGCTCCGTCAACTACGAGGCCATGGCCGCCGGCTTCGGCGCACAAGCCATGGGGACCACGCTGGAGAATCTGGACCCGGTAGCCTTTTCCTGCGGCGTGTGGGTCATGATCTGCGGCTCCCTGGGCTGGCTGATCTTCACCTTCCTCTTTACGGATAAGATGGATAAGGTCAACCACCTGATGTCGCGGGGCAATGCCAAGATGGTCCCCCTCATCTCCGCCGGCGCGATGCTGGGCGCTTTTGCCAACCTGGGCAGCGGCAGCTTCTTCAACGCGGAAAATCAGTTCGCCTTCGGCGGCGCTCCGGCCATTGCCACCATCATCGGCTGCGGCCTGATGATGGTCCTGACCAAGCTGTCCAAGGACAAGAATATCGGCTGGCTGCGGGAGTGGGCCTTTGCCATCGCCATGTTCACCGGCATGTTCTGCGGCTATCTCTGGAACACGATGATGTAATAAGGAGGACAACATGAACAACGATTATTATTCCAAAACATATATGCCCAGCATTATCCGGTGGGGCAAGATCACCATGCTGCTGGGTATCCTCACCTGCTTCCTGCCCGCGCTGGTCATTTCCTTCGTATACGGCCATATGCCGCCGGTGTCCGCTATTATAGCCGGTACCATCTCCCAGATCAGCGTCAGCGGCGCGTTTTACATCGTCGAGCCTATTTCCTACTTCCCCATTCTGGGCATTCCCGGCACCTACCTGACCTTCCTCTCCGGCAACACATCCAACATGCGTATTCCCTGCTCCTCTGTGGCCCAGGAAGCGGCTGGCGTGCAGCTGGGTACGGAGAAGGGTTCCATTATCTCCACCATCGGCATTGCCATGTCGATCCTCATCAACATTGCGATTCTGACCGTCGGCGCAATAGCGGGCAGCGCGATCCTGAACATTCTGCCGGAGGGCGTGAAGAGCGCGCTGAACTTCCTGCTCCCGGCCCTGTACGGCGCGGTGTTCGGACAGTTTGCCGTGTCCCGTCCGAAGCTGGCCGCAGTTGCGGTGGTCATCGCTTTCGGCATGAACTGGCTGCTGAAAAACGGCTTCCTGTTCTTCCTGCCCGGCACCCCCTCCTATGCGGTCACTCTGGTGGCAGTGTTCGGCTCCATCTTTATGGCCCGCATCCTCTACAAGAAGGAATTGGAAGACTAAAAATTACATAGAAAAGGAGGACACGCTATGCTGTCCAGAGAACGCCTGCAGGAGCGATTTATCGAGATGGTCAAAATCTACAGCCCCTCCAAAGGCGAAAAGGAGATGGCGGATTGGCTGGAGAACTGGCTCTCCGCCCGGAAGATTCCCTTCCAGTCCGACCGCGCGGGAGAACAGTACGGCGGCAATGGCCGGAATATCGTCGCCTGTCTGAAGGGCGCCGGCGATGGGATTCCCCTGGGCTTCGGCGCGCATATGGACCAGATCGAGCCCTGCGCCAACGTCCAGCCCATTGTGGAGGGTTCCATCATCCGCACGGACGGGACCACGACCCTGGGCGGTGACGACAAGTCCGGCCTTGCCGCGATTCTGGAGGCGGTGGAGGATATTCTGGAGACAGACGCGCCCCACAGGGACATCTATCTGGTCTTCACCTGCTCGGAGGAGATCAGTATGCAGGGAACCAAGCACATGGACCTGCAGATGCTCCCCTGCTATGATCTGGTCATTGTGGACGCCACAGGCGACACCGGCGTCGTTGCCTACAAAGCCCCCGCAATGGAGGCCGTCTCCGTCACCTTCCACGGTCAGAAGGCCCACGCGGGCATTGCGCCGGAGAAGGGCGTGAACGCCATTGTGACGGCGTCGAAGGCGATTGCAGAGATGCGCATAGGCCGGATTGACCCGGAGACGACGTCCAACATAGGCCGGATCGAGGGCGGCGGAGCCACCAACGTGGTAACGGACGAGGTGACATTTACCGCGGAAATCCGTTCCCACAGCATGGAGAAGCTGGCGGCGGAGCTGGCCCATATGGAATCCTGCTGTGCTGCAGCGGCCCAGGAGATGGGCGCGTCCTACGACTTCCAGCACGAGCTGGCTTATCCGTCCCTCTCTCTGGATTTGGACTGCCCCCTGGTGCAGCTGACAAAGCAGGCGATGGAGGCGGAGGGTATCACGCCGGACCTGCAGGTCATCGGCGGCGGCAGCGACGCCAACATTCTGGCCGGACACGGCTACCGGAGCGTGATTCTGGGCCTGGGAATGCGGGACGTCCACACTGTAGAGGAGTCCCTGGATATGGACGAGGTGTGGAAGGCAGCCAAGGTTCTCCGGCATATGATGGGATAAGGAGCGGCAGATATGGCGGATATCAATGAACTGAAACGGAGATGCCTGGCGGAGATCGACGCCCGCCGGGAGGAGATTATCGCTCTGGGGGAGGACGTATACAAGACCCCTGAGCTGGGCTTCAAGGAGTTCAAGACCACGGCGCGGGTAGCGGAGGCTTTCCGTGCCGCAGGGCTGGAGCCGGAGACAGAGATCGCCTACACCGGCTGCAAGGTGTCCACGCCGGAGGCGGAGGGACCCCGCGTGGCTGTGATGGGCGAGCTGGACTGCATTGTGTGCGCGGAGCATCCGGACTGCGCTCCCAACGGGAACATCCACGCCTGCGGCCACAACGTACAGCTGGCCAACCTCTTCGGCAGCGCCGTGGGCATCCTGAAATCCGGGGTGATGGACCAGTTGTCCGGGGGTGTGGATTTCATCGCCATCCCCTCTGAGGAGTGCGCGGACTTCGAGTACCGGGACGGCCTCATCGACAAAGGGGAGATCGCCTTTTACGGCGGCAAGCCGGAGTATCTGCGCCGGGGCGGACTGGACAAGGTGGACATAGTCCTCCAGTGCCATATGCTGGAGATGGCGGAAAAGGGCAAGCTCTGCACCGTCAGCACGGACACCAACGGGTTCATTGCCAAGACGGTGCGCTTCATCGGCGTGGGGTCCCACGCAGGCTTTGCGCCCTCCGAGGGCGTCAACGCCCTGAACATGGCTCAGCTGGCGCTGAACAACATCCACGCGCTGCGGGAGACGTTCCGGGATGAGGACAAGGTCCGGGTGAGCGCCATTATCACCGAGGGCGGCGGCCTGGTGAACGTGGTTCCCTCGTCGGTGCGGATGGAGATTATGGTGCGGGCCTTCAGCCTGGAGGCCATGATGGACGCCAGCCGCAAGGTGGACCGTGCGATGAAAGCGGGTGCGCTGGCCATCGGCGGCAAGGTGGAGATCAACCAGAAGATCGGCTACATGCCTTTGAAGGCGGACCGGCGCCTGTCCCGGCTGTACCGGTCGAATATGATCGCCTTCGGCGGCGCGGACGAGGACTCCTTTGTGGAGGTGTACCAGACGGCAGGTTCGACAGACCTGGGAGACCTCTCCCAGCTGATGCCCTGTATGCATGTCTGGGCGGGCGGCGTCACCGGCGGACTGCACACGAAGGACTACCGTCTGGCGGACCCGGAGACAGCCTATATTCTTCCCGCCAAGATGCTGGCCCTGACGGTGATCGACCTGCTGTACAACGGCGCGGAAGAGGCGAAGAGCATAGTCGCGGCGTATAAGCCCGCATTTACCAAGGAGAGCTATCTGGAATTTATCAAAGCACATTCCAGGGTTGATTTGTTCGACGGTTCTGCGTTATAATAAGGGAGACGCCGCACAGACGTGCGGCGTCTCCCTTATTATAAACCGAAACAGTCTGGACAGGAGGGCAGTATGGAAAAAGAGCGAGCGAAGGGCAGAGGAGGCGGAAAGAAAATAACTGTCGGCGTCGTGGGGCCAGGCTCCTCCTGCAGCGTCGTGGAGCGGAGCCTCTACGACATTGACAGGGACCTGGACGTCAAGTGCTATGTCCGGGAGCAGGTGAACGCCTGCGGAGAGGTCATGGACGAATGCGAGCAGGCCAGCGATGTGGTGCTGTTTACAGGCTGCGCCATTGAGGGGTATGTCCGGGAGATTCGGGAGATGCAGCGGCCCTATACATCGGTGGAGCGGTCCGCCCTCTCGCTGGCCAACGCCTTTCTGGAGATGCAGCGGCAGAATATTGAGCTGGACGCCTTCAGCATCGACATTGTGGAACACCAGGTGATTGAGGACATGCTGGACGTCTTCCATCTTCTGGCCCGGAATATCTACTCCAGTTCCTTCCAGCCTGGGGTGGAGGAGCGGGACTATGTGGACTGGCACATCAGCCTGCAAAAAGCCGGGAAGACCAACGTGGCCCTGACGTCCATGGCCTGGGTGCACCAGACGCTGCGGGACCAGGGGTATCTGACCATCTATCTGGGTCCCACACGGGCGATGGTGCGGCTGGCGTTGGAGCGTCTGCGCAATGCCTACGTTCTCAGCGAGGCGGTATATGCGCAGATTGCCGTCGCGGTGCTGCAGCTGACCAACTACGGACGCAATCCGGACAACTACTATGCCAGCTTCATCAGCCGGGCGGAGATTGAGAAAGAGATCGTGCGGTATGTGGAGCTTCTGCAGGGGGCGTTTTTTGCCTTTGGGGAGCGGGAATATATTATTTTCTGCAACGCGGGCATTGTGCGGGAGAACGCCAACCAGCTGCTCCGCCTGCAGGGTCGGGTACGGGAGCACGGCATACAGCTGAATGTGGGGATTGGCATGGGGGTCACGGCCAACAAGGCGGAGATGAATGCGCGGGAGGCTCTGGACTACACCCTCAAGCGGGGCAGGCAGGAGATTTACTGGATCGATCAGGCCCGTACGCTGCAGGGACCCATCGGCCAGGACCGGCAGCTGAAATACGAGCTGATCTCCTCGGACCCGCGGGTGCTGGAGATTACCCGCCGGAGCGGGCTGAGCGTAGCGTCGGTACAGAAGATAATCGCAGTGGCGGAGGCGCGGCAGAGCTTCGTATTTGACGCCCATGAGCTGGCGCAGTGCCTGGAGGTCACGGTGCGCAGTGCGCGGCGGATTATGAACCGGGTTATGGAGTCGGGGCTGGGGAGCGTCCACGCAAAGGAGTCCCCGGTCAATGGAGGCCGGCCTAAAACGCTGGTGGAATTCCACTTCCAGATGTAAAAAAGGGTCCCCAGAGAGGCCAATGCCGTTAATTCAAGCGGAAATGGCAGATTTTGCCTGAATACATAAATTTTTTATCTTTGCATATTCGAAATTTGCGTGGAGGTCCGTATAGATGAAAAGATATATTGCTTTTTTGCGAGGTATCAATATAAGCGGCAAAAACAAAGTGCCAATGGCAGAATTAAAACAGGGCTTTGAAAGACTTGATTATGCAGAGGTCAGAACCTATTTGAATAGTGGTAATGTGATTTTTTCAAGTAATGAAGCCGATACAATCAAAACGACAAGCCGAATTGAGGAAATGATTAAGAATCAATTTAGTTTAGATATTCCTGTTTTTGTCATATCGAAGGAAGAGCTTGAGGACATTTTATATCATGCGCCCGACTGGTGGGGAGATGAAAGCAAGGAGATTTATGACAATCTAATCTTTATCATGCCGCCCGCTACATTCAAA
>JAAWQS010000056.1 GCA_022800665.1 Oscillospiraceae bacterium | reverse complement strand
GGGGTTTGTGTCTGTACATATGCGGTGTGGGGTAATTATATCCTGCACCGCTTTTTGTTTGTCTCGGCGGGAACCGGTCCGGCGGGAGGCGGGTGTAAAAGCCCGCCCCCGTCCGGGGCTGCCCCGGCGAGATTTTGTATCCATACGGCAGAAGCCGTAGGGAAGGAGAAGTATGGTAGACTACAAAAAAATGTACCTGACGATGTTCAACGCTGCCGAGGATGCGATCAATGCTTTGGAGAACGTCAGGCAGGCTCTCATCAATGCCCAGCGGGATTGTGAGGAACTGTACATATCCGCGCCAGAGCAGGACGAAGAGTCGGAGAGCGGCGGAACGGCCGCGCCGGCTGCTACATGAATACAGACCAAAAGGGAGGGTACCGGTTTTTCGCCGGTACCCTCCTTCATAATACTGGCGTTTTTATATGATAAGAATTGCACGCCCCACAGAAACAATCCGAAACCAGGTAGAATCGGCTAACTCAATCGTTATACAGCAAAAATCTGGATTATATCACCGGGAACACAAAAGCGAATTGGGAGTTTCCGTAAAAAGCAAAAGGATTCCCCGCTGCTTTTTGTCTGTTTTTTTCACAGGCGGAGCTTGCGCAACGCTTCGGGGAATGCTATGATTGTTTTCTACGAATTTTTTAGAGTCATGAGGTGTCAAAATGGAAAATCTGATTCAATTATCTGTCTGTCTGGTAGGCGGGCTGCTGCTGAGCCGCGTGGCCAAGAAGCTGAACCTGCCCGCTGTGACGGCCTATCTGGTGGCGGGGCTGCTGCTGGGGCCCTACTGCATCGGCGCGCTGCATCTGCCGGGCATTGGCTTCAGCGCGCCCCAGCAGGTGGCGGCCCTGGACCTTTTCAGCCAGGTTGCTCTGGGCTTCATTGCTTTCACCATCGGCAACGAATTCCGGCTGGAGCAGCTCCGGCATATGGGACGGCAGGCCATTACCATCGGCATTCTCCAGGCGGTTGCCACAACTGCGCTGGTGGATATCGCCCTGGTGGTCCTGCACCTGATTAACCCCGCCCTCATCTCCGTCTCCTCCGCCATCACCCTGGGCGCGATTGCCGCAGCCACCGCCCCGGCGGCAACCCTGATGGTGGTGCGGCAGTACAAGGCCGACGGCCCCTTGACCAAGCTGCTGCTGCTGGTGGTGGCCATTGACGACGCGGTGGGTCTGGTACTGTTCTCCGCTTCCTTCGGCGTGGCCTCCGCTCTGGAGAGCGGGACCATCAGCCTTGTGTCCATCCTGGTAGAGCCGCTGACGGAGATTGTTCTCTCCCTGCTGCTGGGGGCGCTGGCGGGCTGGGTGTTGTTCCGGGTGGAGAAATATTTCCATTCCCGCAGTAAGCGTCTGTCGATCTCTATCGGCTTCGTTCTGCTCACCGTGGGCCTGTCCATGGCGGAGTTTGAGGCAGGGGGCATCCAGATCGGCTTCAGCCTGCTGCTGGTGTGCATGATGACCGGCACCGTGTTCTGCAACATCTGCGACTTCTCCGAGGAGCTGATGGGCCGTGTGGACGGCTGGACGACGCCGCTGTTTGTGCTGTTCTTCGTGCTCAGCGGCGCGGAGCTGAATCTGAACATCCTGTCCAATCCTATGGTCCTCTTCATCGGACTGGTGTATATCGTCTCCCGGTCCCTTGGCAAGTACGCGGGGGCCTATGGCAGCTGCGCTCTGACCCATTGCAGCGACCACATCAAAAAGCATCTGGGCATAACCCTGCTTCCCCAGGCCGGCGTGGCCCTGGGCATGGCCCTGACCGCCCAGCAACTGGCGGACGGCGAAGTTGTGCGCAGTGTGGTCCTGTTTTCTGTGCTGGTGTATGAGCTGGTGGGTCCGACTCTGACCAAGCGGTCCCTGATTGCCGCCGGAGAAATCCGGGTGGAGGGCCGCACCACCGCCCGGCAGAAAAATCAGCCGAAAACGCCTGTCCGGCTGGACAAATGACCGTCTGGGCAAATGCGCGAGGTCCCGGAACCGCAGTTTGGTTCCGGGACCTCTATTTACGTTTGTGTGAAAAAGTCCAGGACCGTACGGTTGAAGTCTTTGGACTCCTCATAGGCGCCGTGGCCCAATTCCTGGTAAACCAGGAGCCTGCTGTTTGGGATTCGTCCGGCCAGCTCCGCCGCCGCGCTGCCGCCTGCGATCTGGTCCGCGCCGCCGCCAATGACCAATGCGGGACAGGCGACGCTTCCCAGTTCCTCCCATGCGTCGTGGGTCAGGCAGGCGTTGGCCTGCACCAGAAAGCGTTCAAAGGAGGCGGGCCGTCCGATTCGCCCCAGCAGGGGATAGAGCAGCCGGAGATGATGTTTTCGGATATACGCCGCAGAATAGGTCTTTTCGGCGGTATCGGCCACAAGGGTTTTATAGTCGCCCCGCTCCGCCAGTTCCATCCAGCGCCTGACCGTCCGCTCCACCGTTGGGTTCCCCCTGGCGAGCGTCACCGCCAACGCCAGCCGTTCCACCCGCTCCGGGGCGTCGATGGCGAGAAACTGGGCAATCATCCCGCCCTGGGAGACCCCCAGGACACAGGCGCGGTCCAGGCCCAGGCCGTCCATCGCAAGGCGCAGGTCCGCCGCCATATCCCTGGTGGACGCACCCGGCGGCAGAGCGTTCCGGCGGCTGAACACATAGACCCGAAACTGCTTTGCAAAAATCCGGTATGCCCCTGCCAGCGGGACCGCCATACCGCGCACAGTGCGCAGGCCGTCCCCCAGGCCCGGAAGCATGACCAGTATTCTGGGGCCGGTTCCGAAGGAGACATAGTCCATATCCCCTTCCCCAACGGCGATTCTGCCGTTATATGCGCTGGACAGAACAGACAATTATTTCTTCTCCTTTGTGTCCACGACCTGGCGCAACAGTGCGCTGAACGCATCCAGGCTCATGGCTCCCAGATCGCCCTCCGCGCGGTGCCGGACGGATACTGTCCCGGCCTCCATATCCCGGTCGCCCACCACCAGCATATAGGGGATCTTCTCCAGCTGGGCCTCCCGGATCTTCTTGCCGATTTTCTCGTTCCGGCCATCCACTTCCACCCGGAATCCCTGGGCATCCAGCTTCCCGGCGATTTCCTTGGCATACTCCGCCGCGCGATCCGTCACCGGCAGCAATTTCACCTGCACAGGGCTGAGCCACGTGGGGAACGCACCCGCAAAATGTTCTGTAATGACGCCGATAAACCGCTCGATGGAGCCCAACAGAGCGCGGTGGATCATGATGGGACGATGCTTCTCGCCGTCCTCGCCCACGTATTCCAGCTCAAACCGCTCCGGCATCTGCATATCCAGCTGGATGGTGCCGCACTGCCAGGTCCGGCCCAGGCTGTCGGAGAGATGGAAGTCCAGCTTGGGGCCGTAGAACGCGCCGTCTCCGGCGTTGATGACGAAGTCCTTGCCCATCTCCGTGATTGCGGCCTGCAGGGTGTCCTCCGCGAATTTCCAGACCTCCTCGTCGCCCATGTGGTCCTCCGGCATGGTGGACAGCTCGATCTGATAGGTCAGGCCAAAGGTGGAATACATCTCGTCAAAGAGCTTTACCACATTTTTGATCTCATCCTTCATCTGGCCTGGGGTCATGAAGATATGGGCGTCGTCCTGGGTAAAGCAGCGGACGCGGAAAAGGCCATGGAGCGCGCCGCTCATCTCGTGGCGGTGGACCAGCCCCAGCTCCGCCGCCCGCAGGGGCAGGTCGCGGTAGGAGTGGGGCTCGTTCTTATACACCAGCATTCCGCCGGGGCAGTTCATGGGCTTGACGGCATAGTCCTCCCCGTCGATGACCGTGGTGTACATGTTGTCTTTGTAATGATCCCAGTGGCCGGACTGGTGCCACAGGTGCTGGTTGAGAATGATTGGAGTGGCGATCTCCACATAGCCGTAACGCTTATGGCACTCCCGCCAATACTCCAGCAGCGTGTTTTTCAGCAACATCCCTTTGGGCAGGAAGAAGGGGAAGCCCGGTCCCTCCTCAGACATCATAAACAGGCCCAGCTCCTTGCCCAGCTTCCGGTGGTCCCGCTTCTTGGCCTCCTCAATCCGGGCCAGGTACTCGTCCAGCTCGTCCTTCTTGGGGAAGGCCACGCCGTAGATGCGCTGGAGGGTCTGGCGGCTGGAGTCGCCCCGCCAGTAGGCGGCGTTGCAGGCGGTGAGCTTGACGGCGTTGCCCTTGATGCGCCCGGTAGAATCCACATGGGGACCGGCGCACAGGTCCACGAATTCGCCCTGCTTATAGAAGCTGATGACCGCGTCCTCCGGCAGATCGTTAATCAGCTCCACCTTGTACGGCTCGCCCTTCTCCTCCATGTAGCGGACGGCCTCCTCGCGGGGCAGTTCAAACCGCTCCAGCTTCAGCTTCTCCTTACAGATTTTCCGCATTTCGCCCTCGATCTGCTCCATCATCTCCGGCGTGAAGGCGGTAGGGGAATCCAGATCGTAGTAAAAGCCGTTGTCAATGCTGGGGCCGATAGCCAGCTTTACTTCCGGGAACAGACGCTTGACCGCCTGGGCCAGAATGTGGGAGCAGGTGTGCCAGTAGGTTTTGCGGTAGGCTTCGTTTTCAAAGGTGTACAGATTTTCTTCAGACATAATCAGTGGCTCCTTTCCAATTTAGGGGCAAAAAAACTTCACCCCTGACAAAAATTCAGGGGTGAAGCACATTTTCTTCATCCGTGCGCTCCACGGTTCCACCCTGCTTACGGCGCAGACTGCGCCGTCGCTCGTGACCGCTGTAACGGGCGGGACCCGTCCTGGTCCTCCCAGGCGGCTCCGGAGTGGTACTGCCGCGGCGTATCGCAGGGGCCTTGCAGCAAACGGCCCCCTCTCTGGAGCGCCTGCCCGCGGTTTCTTCTCCTTCATTGCTGTTCCTGCCATACTATATCACTGCCTGCGGGGGTTGTCAAGGGTGATTGTATTTCCATCTATGATGCAAACGGCCCCCAGGGGCAGCGTCGCCATGGGGGAGCAGTGGGCGGACCGGACATTGTACAACACTGGTTTCCGCCACCCGGCGGTGAAGTCCCGCAGCAGCGCAGGGGGGCCGTAGTCCTCCCGGTAAGCGTTGCGGCAGTTGGAGAAATCCCCGAAGATAATGCCCGCCGCACTCTCCAGGATTCCGGCGTACTGGAGCTGGCTGAGCATCCGGTCCAGGGCGTAGACCGCCTCTCCCACGTCCTCCAGAAAGAGAATGCGGTCTTTAGCGTCCACCTGCCAGGGGGTGCCCAGGGAGGCTGCAACCAGGGACAGATTCCCGCCGGCCAGCTCGCCCTGCGCCCGTCCGGGACGCAGGACCCGGATGGACTCGCCCGGCGGATTCTCCGCCGCCATACGCCCCTCCAGACCCAGCGCGTTTTGCAGACTGCGCCAGGAAAAGCTGTCCCCAGCCGCCCAGTCCGGGACGCGGTTGGCGGTGGGGCCGTGGAATGTCACCAGACCGCACCGCCGGTTGACAGCCAGATGAAGGGTGGTTATATCGCTGAAGCCGATCAAGGGCTTTGGGTTGCGGGCAATGGCGTCATAGTCCAGCAGCGGCGGAATCTGCCACGCCGTACTCCCGCCCCGGACGCACCAGACCGCTTTGACGGCGGGATCGGCAAATGCCTCGTTGATATCCCTGGCTTTGACGGACGCCGGCGCAGCGGCATAGCCGCAGTCCGTGCCGGACCGGCAGGACGCCCCGATCCGGACCCGAAACCCCAGGGCCTCCACCGCCTCCGCAATGGCCTCAACAGGCTTTCCCTCTGCCAGCGGGGACGACGGACACACCAAAGCTATTAAATCTCCGGGACGGGGCGCGGGGGGATAGATCATCTGCCGCCCCCCCTGTCAGCCCGCCAGGAAATCCAACGCCGCCTGCGCCGCTACTGCCGCGGCTAAGGGCAGGGCGTCCGGGTCCGCCGCAAAGCGGGGGCTGTGGTTGGGACAGGTGAAGCCCTTCTCCTCGTTTCCAACGCCGATATAATAGTAACAGCCCGGCGCGGCATCGCTGAAATAGCCGAAGTCGTCGGTTCCAAGGGACGGCGCCTCCAGCTCCAGAACGTTGGGTTCACCCAGCACCTTTGCCGCCGCCTGGCGCAGCAGGCCGGTGACGGCGGGGTCATTGCGGCAGCCGGGATAGCTCTCGAAAATCTCTATCTCCGCTTCCACCCCCATTCCGGCGGCAATACCGGAGACAATGGCGCGGAAATCCGCCTTGACCCGCTCCCTGGCCTCCCCGCCCATGGTGCGGAGGATGCCGGTGAGCTTCGCCTCCTCCGGCAGGATGTTCCCGGCGGTGCCGCTGTGGAAGCTTCCAACGGTGACGACAACCGGCTCCGTGGGGGACGTGCGGCGGCTGGAGATGGTTTGCAGGGCGGTGACGGTCTGCGCCCCGGCAACGATGACATCCGTCCCCAGGTGGGGTTTTGCGCCGTGGGACCCGCGGCCCCGGATGGTGACGGCAAAGGGGTTGGACGCCGCGCAGATGGGGCCGCTCCGTACGGACAGGGTCCCGGTAGGGATGCCGCTCTCTACGTGACAGCAGAGCATAGCGTCAACAGTGGGATTTTCCATGCACCCGGCGGCGATCATACGGGCCGCGCCGCCGTCGCCCTCCTCGTCGGGCTGGAAAAAGAGCTTGACCGTTCCGGCAAATTTGTTCCGGCGGCGTGCCAGCAGCTCCGCCGCACCCAGCAGAGCGGCGGTGTGGAAATCGTGGCCGCAGGCGTGCATGACCCCGCAGGTCCGGGAGGCGTAGGGCAGACCCGTTTCTTCGGTGAGGGGCAGGGCGTCGATATCCGCCCGGAAACCGATGGTCCGCCCAGGTGCATGGCCCCGGATGACCGCAACGGTGGCCGTATCCAGAAGCGGGGTATAGGGGATGCCCAGGGCGTCCAGGCGGGCGCGGATGAGGGCCGCAGAGCTGTGCTCACAGTTGCCCAGCTCAGGAAATTGGTGGAGGGTTTGAAAGATCTCCTCCAGGGTGGGGGCCAGAGAGATGGCCTCCGCTTTTATGGTTTCAGTCATGGGATGGCTCCTTTTTCAGTTTGCTGCTGTTATTATATACGCTTTGGGGCCGTTTGTCATGTGGTTTATTGAATATCCGCTTAGTTACCCCTCAGTCAGCCAGGTCATCCCCATCAACTGTCCGATTTGTTTTAGAAGGGACTGTCACCACGCGCCTCCATAGAATCGCAGGTGACAGCCCCTTAATTGATTATCTCTATGTCGGTTCAATTGTAGCTGTATTCCATATATTAAGTCCCTTTACTTGCGCATATCGTAGTGTATATGCTGTGCCGCCAGTAGGTCTTGTGCAATATGCAATACAGTAACCAGAAAAATCAACCAAATGCCGGTTACGCTGCAAGTATGCTCCTTTACCGGCCTGTTTTGATATACAAACTCTCTTATCATATTTCAAAAGCAACTCATTATAGGTTGCTTGCTGTGCTGGTGTCCAACAGTTTGTAAATCCGTGAAATGGATAAACCAGAATTACTTTAATATGATTAAATTCAGTCTCACGGAGTGTTAGTAAGAGCCGTGCGACAAGGGTGTCATAACCCAAAGCACCTCCAACCCCAAAATAAATTACTCCCTTGTCTATTAGCCTTCGTATATATTCTTCTGTTCGTTGTTTAACAATGGACAGCTGATCGATTGGAATCTCTCTGTGTCCTGTAAAGCAACATGTTTTGTCTTTCATTGTGATACCCTCATTCCTTTTGTTATGTATAAATATCCGAGTATATTTCTTCGCTTATTATACATAGATATTTAGACATATGCAATCCTATCTTTGCAACTTATAATTTTTATGAAACGGTTAAGTATGGGGATTGCATTTATGATGAGTTATGAACCGCTCTTTGAAACAATGCGGAAAAAGGGTATTACTTCCTACCGGCTGCAAAAAATGGGATTTAATCGAGCTACCTACTACGCAATAAAAAACGGAAACAGCGTCTCCACTAACACGATTCATCTCTTGTGCAAATTATTGGACTGCCGCGTTGAAGATATCATGGAATACGTGGCTGATCCGCCAGAATAAACCGAGCCGCCCAGGGCAAAACCCTGGACGGCTTTGTTCTGGGGAAATCCCCAATCATTTTATAAATCCCAACAGTTTCTCATAGGCCCGTTCCCACTCTGGCGTCCGGTTGGGCGTATAGGTTTCCACCTCCACAGAATTGCGCACAACCTCCCGCAGCTCGTCCACGCCGGCCAAATCGCCCAACGCCATTGCCTGGGTCAGCAGACTGCCCATTGCCGCGCCCTCAATGGGTCCGGTAATCACGGGACGCCCCGCAGCATCCGCCGCCATCTGGCACAGCAGCTTATTCTGGATGCCGCCGCCCACAATATTCATGGAGTCAATCCGTTCTCCCTTCATCCGCTCCAGGCCCTCAATGGCATGGCGGTACTTCAGGGCCAGGGACTCATAAATGCAGCGGGCGGTCTCGCCCACCGTCTCCGGGACCGGCTGGCCTGTGCGGGCGCAGTAGTCGCGGATTTTCTGTTCCATACCGCCGCCGGCGTAGAATTCCGGGCTGTCCGTGTCGATGATGGACCGCAGGGCGGGGGTGCGCCGGGCTTCCTGGACAATGCCGTCCCAGGAGAGATTTTTCCCCTCCTTCATCCAATCCCGGCGGCACTCCTGAATCAGCCACAGACCAATAATATTCCGCAGAGGCCGGAAGCCGCCCTGCACCGTCCCCTCGTTGGAGAATCCGTCCGCCATTGCCTGCGGGCTCAGCACCGGCCTCTCCATCTCCACCCCCACCAGGGAGAAGGTGCCGGAGGAGCAGAAAGCAAAGCTGCCGCGGCCTGGAATCGCCGCCACGGAGGACGCCGTGTCATGACTGCCCACCGCCACAAAGGCCGCAGGATTCAGCCCCAGCTCCCGGCACAGCTCCGGGCGCAGGCGTCCCCGGATGGTGCCGCTGGGTTCAATTTTGGTGAAAATGCGGCGGGGAAGGCCCATCTGGTCAATGGTCTCCCAGTCCCAGTCCCGTGCGGTGGGATTGTAAAGCTGGGTCGTGGTGGCGATGGTGTACTCCGTGCCAACCGCGCCGGTGAGAAAATAGCCCAGCAGGTCCGGGGTGAGCAGCAGCGTGTCTGCAATCTCCAACGCTCCGTCCCCCTCCCGCTTGCGGCGGCAGAGCTGATAGAGGGTGTTGAAGGTCAGTCCGGTGTCAATGCCGCTGCGGGCATAGAGCGTCTCCCTGGGAATCACGGCGGTCACGGCGTCGATATCCTCCTGCACCCCCAGGCGGTAGGACCGGGGGACGCCCGCCAAATGTCCGTTTTTGTCCAGCAGGCCGTAATCCACACCCCAGGTGTCGATTCCGAAGGAATCCAGCTCCCCGAACCCGCCCTGCCGGAAAGCCAGCAGGCCCTGTTTAAGCTGGCTGTAGAGATAGGGCGTGTCCCAGTAGTAGACCCCGTTCATCTCAATGTAGTTGTTTTCAAAGCGGTGCAGCTCCCGCATTTCGATGCGCTTGCCGTCAAATTGACCCAGGATTGCACGGCCATTGCTGGCCCCCAGGTCAAAGGCAATCATATTCCTCACGTGTTTCTCCTCCTTCAGATACTTCACACACAGCGCGAAAGGTTTCGCGCTTTTCACAGTCGCAGCGGTTTCGTCAAATATTATATTAGACTTCTTTACAATAATCAAGGGATTCATCTGAATTTTTTGTATTGACAGCACAAAATTTTTGCTATAAAATCATAGAAGAAGCTTCCCCGTCCGGCCCGGTCCCTCGAAACGATTCGTGTCCGTCTATGGAGGTAGAGCATGACGACGATTAAAGATGTGGCGCGGTTGGCGGGCGTTTCCCCCTCCACGGTGTCCAAGTATATCAACGGCGGCCACGTGCGCCTGGAAAATCTGGAGGCTATCCGTCAGGCCATCGACAAGCTGGATTACCGGGTCAATCCCTTTGCCCGGAACCTGAAAACCCGGCGCAGCCGGTCGGTGGGCGTACTGCTGCCCAGTATTTCGGCGTCCTTTTACGGCGCGGTATTCGTGGCTCTGGACAAGGTTCTCCGGGAGCGGGGGTATCACACCATGATCTCCTGCTACAGCTCCAACCACGGCCTGGAACGGGATTACCTCAACTACCTCATCAGCGCCGGCGTGGACGGTTTGATCTACATGCCGGAGGACCTGACGGCGGACGAGTTCCGCGAGCTGACCGCCGGACGCAGCCTCCCCGTGGTGCAGGTGGACCGGATGATTCCCGGCGTGGCGGCGGACGCTGTGCTCACGGATAACGCGGAGGCGGTGCGGTCCGCTATGGGCCGGCTGATTGCCAGAGGGCGCCGGCGCATCGCCATCATTGCAGGCCCCAAGGCGGTGCTGACAGCCCAGGAGCGGCTGGCAGGCTATCTGCGGGCCTTGGATGAGCACGGCATTCTGTACGACGACGCGCTGGTGGTCAGCGGCGAGCTGTGCTTTGCTACGGGCTATCAGGGCTTCTTGAAGCTGATGGGCAGCGACAGTCCTCCCTCGGCTGTTTTTTCTACCAATTACGATATTACCCTCGGCGTGGTCACTGCCGCCCGTGAACGGGGCGTGCAGATTCCGGAGGACATCGACGTCTGGGGTTATGACTGCGTGAATATCTGCCGGATGATGACGCCGCCCCTGCCTGTGCTCCATCAGCCGGAGCAGGAGCTGGGACAGAAGACGGCAGAATATTTGATCGAACGGCTGGCTGGTTATTCCGGCCCGCCCAGACTGACCAGGCTGGCCTGTGAGCTGATTATCTGACAGGCACAGCGGACAAGTTATTAACCGCCGTACATACGACGGAGAAAATGAAGGAGAATCGCTATGGCAAAAAACAGGTACATCGGTGAGTATCCCGTAATCGGCATCCGCCCCGCTATTGATGGCCGGCGCGGCCCTCTGAAGGTCCGGGAGGGCCTGGAGGAGCAGACAATGGCAATGGCCAACGCCGCCAAAAAGCTCTTTGAAGAGAATATCCAGTATTCCAACGGCGAGCCTGTAAAGGTGGTCATCGCCGATACGACCATTGGCCGCGTAGCCGAGGCTGCCGCCTGTGCAGCAAAGTTCAAAAAGGAAAACGTGGACATCACGCTGACCGTCACCCCCTGCTGGTGTTACGGCGCGGAGACCATGGACATGGACCCCATGACCATCAAGGGCGTGTGGGGCTTCAACGGCACGGAGCGTCCGGGCGCGGTGTATCTGGCCTCCGTTCTGGCTACCCACGCGCAGAAGGGCCTGCCCGCCTTCGGCATCTACGGCCATGACGTGCAGAATCTGGACGAGGTGGAGAACATCCCCGGAGACGTGCGGGAAAAACTGCTGCGCTTTGGCCGCGCCGCCGTGGCCGTGGCGACCATGCGGGGCAAGAGCTATCTGCAAATCGGCTCCATCTGCATGGGCATCGGCGGTTCCATCATCGACTCCAGCTTTATTGAGGAGTATCTCGGTATGCGCGTGGAGAGTGTGGACGAGGTGGAGATCATCCGCCGCATGACCGAGGGCATCTACGACGAGGCCGAGTATCAGAAGGCCCTGGCCTGGACGAAGGAACACTGCAAAGAGGGCTGGGACAAGAATCCCGATTTCGTGAAGGCGTCCCCGGAGAAGAAGGCGGAAAACTGGGAGTTTACCGTCAAGATGTACTGCATCATCAAGGACCTGATGAATGGCAATCCCAATCTGCCGGAGGGCCGCGAGGAGGAGATGGTAGGCCACAACGCCATCGCCGGCGGCTTCCAGGGCCAGCGGCAGTGGACCGACTTTTATCCCAACTGCGATTACCCGGAGGCTCTGCTCAATTCCTCCTTTGACCACAACGGCGCAAGAGAGCCCTATGTGCTGGCTACGGAGAACGATACCCTCAACGGCCTGGGTATGCTGTTCATGAAGCTGCTGACCAACCGGGCGCAGATTTTCGCTGACGTGCGCACCTTCTGGTCCCCCGAAGCCTGCAAACGGGCCTCCGGCTACGACGTGACCGGCGCGGCCAAGGACAACGGCGGATTTATCCACCTCATCAACTCCGGCGCGGCCTGCCTGGACGCCTGCGGCGAGTGTACCGATGCACAGGGCAGCCATCTGATGAAGAAATGGTGGGAGGTCACGGACGAGGACATCGAAAAGATGACCAAGGCCACCGACTGGCCCTCCGCAGATTTCGGCTACTTCCGGGGCGGCGGCTTCTCCAGCCACTTCATTACCCGTGCGGAAATGCCCGCCACTATGATTCGCCTGAATCTGGTGAAGGGTCTGGGCCCGGTGCTCCAGATCGCAGAGGGCTGGACGGTGAACCTGCCTGACGAGGTGACGGACGTGCTGATGAAACGCACCGACTACACTTGGCCCTGCACCTGGTTCACCCCCCGATGCGACGGCAGAGAGGGCAGTCCCTTTAAGAGTGCGTACGATGTGATGAACAATTGGGGCGCAAACCACGGCGCGATCTCCTACGGACATATCGGCGCGGACCTCATTACGCTGTGCTCCATGCTGCGGATTCCCGTGTGTATGCACAATGTACCGGAGCAGGATATCTTCCGTCCGGCTTCGTGGAATGCCTTCGGTATGGATAAGGAAGGCCAGGACTACCGCGCCTGTGCCGCTTATGGACCGATGTATAAGAATATCCGGTAACAGCAAAAAAACGGCTTAATCAGAAGCCCGCCGCCTACGGTACAAATGCTCTGGGCGGCGGGCTCTTTCTAAGCTGTAAATATAGCTATAGCAAGCCTTAAAATTGCCGGTAATGCATCCTCTCCGTCACGGCTGACTGAGAGGGCCTGCACCGCAGTTTGTCAATAATAATTTTACTGTTTACTATAGATAGCCGCAAATAGGGGGAAATCAAACAATGGAAAAATTTATGGTTGAATCAAGATGCGGGTTATTATGTAGCACTTGTAATTTTCGAGAAACAACAGGATGTAAAGGTTGTGCAAATATGGATAAACCTTTCTGGGCTGATAGCTGCCCTGTTAAAACCTGTTGCGAATCCAAAAAGCAAAATCATTGTGGAGAATGTGATAGTTTTGTCTGTCCTTTGCTCCATACTTTTGCTTATGATATGGAACAGAGCGACAATGGCATGAGAATTGAACAGTGTAAAAAATGGAGTAAAAATGATAGCGTCGAGTAAAGATTATCTGAACTTTGTCAAGAATTTCACTGTATGCTCAAGTAACGCCTTTGGCGGATCAGGCGTATTCGGCAAATCGAAAATTGCAGGTGAATTTTAAGTAGGACAAAACAAAGCAGAGAAAGTCGGGCAAAGCTTTCTTTGAGGAGATATACTGTCTTACCGTAGGAAGTGATATAAGTGGAATGGATACATGCGATACAGAGTGCAATCAAGTTCATGGAACAGCACATAACGGAAGACATATCCGCAGAGGATGTTGCAAATCATGTGCATATATCGTCTTTTCATTTTCAAAGGGGCTTTCGTATGCTCTGCGGATATTCCATAATGGAATATATCCGTAACCGCAGGCTGGCTCTAGCCGGTGGCGATCTGGCTGCGACGGACATGAAAATCATTGATGTTGCGGTGAAATATGGATACGATTCACCTGACAGCTTTGCAAAAGCATTCTCAAGATTTCACGGAATATCACCGGCTATGGTGCGGAGGGGCAATGTCATGTTAAAGACCTTTGCACCGCTGACACTAGAAATTTCATTGAAAGGCGGTTATCTAATGAATTACAAAATTGTTGAAAAAGAAAGCTTTACCGTACTGGCCGTATCTGCAAAGTTTAACTATGAAAACTGCAAGCAGGAAATTCCAAAGTTCTGGCAGGAGCATTTTGAGAAAGGGAACGGCAGATATGTCTGCGGAATGTTCGGGATTAACATTGACGAAAAGATGGGGCAGGACAGTTTTGAGTATCTCATCGCCGACCCGTACAGCCCGGATAAGGACATACCGGAAGGGTTTGTGACCCGGACGATCCCTGCGTTTACTTGGGCGGTTTTCTCCTGTGACGGACCGATGCCGGAATCGCTCCAGGATGTGAACACGAAAATCTTTTCCGAGTGGCTCCCGGCGTTGAAAGAGTATGAGTTTGTGGCCGGGTACTGCGTGGAAATGTATGACGCCCCGGACAAATATCCGAAAGGAACGAAGGACGAAAAGTATCATTCAGAAATATGGATTCCGATTGGGAAAAAATAACAGCCTAAAACTTACCGCCCTCAGCGCAATGCGCCGGGGGCGGCAGTTTATAGGCAGGGGGATTGCTTAATGCAAAACACACAAAATCTGTCACCTACAGACGAAGCTATACCAGCCCTCCAGCTCATTTGCCTCCAAGATAAGCAAACCGCTGTTCTCCAACACGCCCCGCACTTCATCCGCACGGGTGTCGATGATACCGGAGCAGATAAAAACGCCGTCTTTTTTAATCAGATGATGCACATTGGGAGCCAGAGCAATGATGACATCTGCCACAATATTAGCCGCTACCACGTCGTATCCGCTGCCCAGTTCCTTTTGAAAACCGCTGTCCCCCAGCACATCCCCGGCCAGCACGGTATACCGGCTCCGGTCCACGCCGTTCAGCTTAGCGTTCTCATAGGCGATATCCACCGCCTTCTCGTCCACATCGCAGGCCATTGCGCTCTCCGCGCCCAGCAGCAGGGATGCAATGGACAAAATCCCGCTGCCACAGCCCAAATCCAGCATTTTCATCCCGCGATGGACGTATTTTTCCAGCTCCGTCAGACACAACCGGGTGGTAGCGTGGCTTCCGGTACCGAAAGCCAGTCCTGGATTTAGCCGCAGTGCGACCCGTCCTCTTGTTTCCGCCTCCTCCCACTCAGGAACAACAAGCAGGCGGCTGCCAATCTCCAACGGCTTGTAAAACGCCTTCCAGTTGTTCTCCCAGTCCGCGTCTTCAATACCGTCCATGGTCATGAGCAGCGGGGCGTACGCCTCCGGCTGTTTCTTTTTCAGGTCTGCCAGGGCAATGCGTACCGCCGCCACCTGGGCAAAACCGTTCTCGCTCTCCTCCACGTAGAATGTGATCCGGCATTTCCCACGCATGGCTTTGTCCAGGTCCTCGTCCACGTAGTCCCAATACTGCTGGTTCTGTTCCAGGAAACGGCGGAAATCCGCCTCGTCCTCAATCACCAGGCCGTCTATGCCTAGGCTGCTGAGCATAGTCTCCACCGGCTCCAGTCCGGCGGGGGAGGTGTCAATGTGTAAAGCAAGCCATTTCATCGCTGTGTTCTCCTCTGTCTGTCATTTCCGCAAAATATCCGAATTGCGGTACTGGATGGCTTCCGCCAGATGCATAGCGGAAATCTGTTCTTCAGCGTCCAGGTCGGCAATGGTCCGGGCCACCCGCAGAATCCGGTCGTGACTGCGGCCCGTCAGTCCCATGCGCTGGAACGCCGCCCGCAGGACTTTTTCCCCGGCGCCGTCCAGGGTGCAGAATTCACCCAGCATCGGCGGGGTCATGTGGGCGTTGCAGGAAACCCCGGTACCGGCAAAACGTTTTGCCTGCCGGGTCCGGGCCGCGTTTACCCGCTCCTTCACCGCCAGCGACGGCTCCGGCGTCTGCCTGCGCCGCATGGCCTCGAATTCCACTGACGGCACCTCCACATGCAGGTCCATCCGGTCCAGCATAGGGCCGGAAATACGGCTGACGTATTTTTCCACCGCCGCGTCCGAACAGGTGCAGCGGCTTGACGGATGTCCCCGCCAACCGCAGCGGCATGGGTTCATGGCGCACACCAGCATGAAGCGGCTGGGCATCCGGACGGCTCCGGCGGCACGGGTAATGGTAATCTCGCCGTCCTCCAGCGGCTGGCGCAGTGCCTCAAGGGCATCCTTGGAAAACTCCGGCAGCTCGTCCAGGAACAGCACGCCGTTATGCGCCAGCGAAATTTCTCCCGGTTTGGGGAAGGTCCCGCCGCCGGCCAACGCCGCCGCAGAGGCGGTATGGTGGGGCTGGCGGAACGGTCGCCGCTGGAGCAAGGGACAACGGCGGTCTGTCTTACCCGCCACGGACCAAATCTCCGTGGCCTCCAACGCCTCCTGACGGGTCATGTCGGGCAGAATAGAGGGCAGACGCTGGGCCAGCATGGATTTGCCGGAGCCGGGGGAACCGATAAGCAGAATGTTATGGCCGCCGGCGGCGGCTACCTCCAACGCCCGCTTGACGTTCTCCTGTCCCATGACGTCGGCAAAATCCGGACCCGGCTCTGGTTCACTGTCCGGCGTCCACTCCGCTGCCGGGGAAATCCGGGGTCCGCCCCGCAGGTGGGAGAGCAATTGCCGGACATCCTCTACCGGATAGACGGTAAGCCCTCCGGCCAGAGTCGCTTCGGCGGCGTTCTCCGCCGGAACATACAGTTCCCGCACGCCCTCCTGCACCGCCGCCAGAGCCATAGGCAGCATCCCCGTGATGGGCCGCAGCGCGCCGGTCAGGGACAGCTCCCCCAAAAACGCCGCCTCTCCCACCGGCGGCTCAACATCCCCCTGCGCCGCCAGAATGCCCAGCAGGATGGGCAGATCATAGATGGTCCCCTCTTTCCGCAGCGCGGCGGGGGCCAGATTGATGGTGATGCGGGAAACGGGAAATTGCGCCCCGCAGTTCCTGATTGCCGCCCGCACCCGCTCCCTGGATTCCTTGACCGCCGCGTCCGGCAGTCCTACCACGTCAAAGGCCGGCAGTCCGCCGGACAGGACGCATTCTACTGATACTTCATACCCTGCGATGCCTTGCAGGCCCAGGGAGCGGATGGTGACGACCATAGCGGTTCTCCGTTTCATTGAGTATATTCCCGGCGGCATCCGCCGCCTCAGAATGGTTCTTTCATTATACCACAACTCTCCCCCTCTCCTATTTATGAAAAGCAACAAAATGCTCCCAATGTTTTTGTGCACTTAGACAACCCCTGCCATCCGTCAGCACCATCCGAACGGGGCCGGTTCATCCTGCCGCCCGGCTGGCCCCGCGCTGTGCAATCTGTTGGACCAGAAGGGAAAGTTGCTGTTCTAATTTTGATTGATAAAGTAGATTTATCCCCTTGCGGAAGATTGCGGCTTCTGGTATAATATACCCAAAAAGCTGGGGAAGGGGGTTCGTGCCCGTTCGCCTGCTTCGGCGGACGCAGCATTTTTTCAGCGTATACATTTATTTATTATTTTTAAGGAGGAAGAACCTAATGAAAAAGAGACTGCTGTCAGCCCTGCTCGTGTTCTGCATGGTGCTGACAATCCTGCCGGGAACGGCAATGGCGGCGGGACTGCCGCCTGCGGAAACAGATTACTGGAAAAATCTGTCATTAGATGCATCCAGTGATTTGCTCGCTACTGCTATCAACAAAACTGCCCAGGAAAACTTCGTTTTTATCTTCTATCGCGCGGATGGAAGCAATGGTGCGGATACTTCTGTTCCCAAATATGCAAACTTTACAGCCCAAAATCAAATCAAAAGCTACGGCTATGCTTATCCCAAGGATGGCTATTGGCCTAACGGGATTACTGAGCTTTTGGGAAAAAATGAAGGTATCTATCTTCCTGTAGTTGTTACATATAATGCAGCAACCAAGAAGGCTCTAGCCGGTGACAGACTCTCAATGGATACTTTTGTTGCGTTGCTTGAGGACAGCGATCTTTATGAATCCGGTTCAAGCACTGACCCCTCTGGTTACAAAAAGAGCGGCAGCTTGAGCATGGAAAAGCTGTCTCAACAAGAGATTAAAAATCTTTTGGCCAGCGCACCTTTGAATAATGACACCAATGTATTCGAGGTAGAGCCCACATTGTCTCCCTGCACCACTGGCCGCGTCAAGCCTGCCGCTATCCAGGCTGCAACAGACCGCTTGACTGCGCTGCGCAAACTCGCAGGTCTGCCTGGCGTGACAATGGATACTGCTTTGAATGAAAATGCGCAGTATGGTGCGGTTCTTTTGGCTGTGCTTGGTTATCTTGAACACGAACCGGCCAAACCAGCTGGTATGGACGATGCCTTTTATAAGCAAGGTTACGAAGCAACCTCTACCAGCAATCTGGCTGCTGGTAACAATATGACTCACTCTGTTGACGGCCTTATGGATGACAGCGACAGCAGCAATATTGATCGTCTAGGCCACCGCCGCTGGCAGTTAAATCCTGCTCTGAGTAAGGTTGGTTTTGGTTACGCCCGTAATACTAATAGCAGATATGGTCAGTATGTAACTGAAAAAGTATTTGACACAAGCGGAGCTTATGTTGATTACGATTTTGTTGGCTGGCCTGCTTCTGGTGATTTCCCTAGTGGGCAGCTGTTCTTCGAACCGCATACTGCTTGGAGCGTTTCCTTGAATCCAGGGAAATATTCCGCACCGAGCCAGTCTGCAATTACAGTTACTCTGACCCGTGATAGCGATAACCGTAAATGGACATTCAGCGGTAGCAACTATAGCCCGTCTGACAGCGGCGAGTATTTTATCGTAGACAACCAAGGGTTCGGCATTGATAATTGCATTGTCTTCCGTCCCAGCGGAATCACAGAATATGACGGTCTTTACACCGTTGAGATTGAAGGGCTGAAAGACCGTAAAGGCAACGCTGTAAACTTTGCTTATCAGGTAAACTTCTTCGACCTGAATGCTTCCCCCGCTCCCCAGCCCACGGATATCAGCAAAGCCGCTGTTATTGTAACTCCCAATTCCATGGAATACACCGGTTCTGCCCTTACACCGGCTGTTTCCGTTGTGCTTAACGGCGCTACGCTGACACCTAACACCGACTATACCGTGGCTTACGCCGACAACATCGAAGTGGGTACGGCTACTGTCACCGTGACCGGCAAGGGCAACTATACCGGCGCTGCTACCGCAACCTTCACCATTACCGCCGCTGCTCCTGAAACTAAGGATATCAGCGACGCTGTTGTGACGGTAACGCCCAGTTCTATGGAATACACCGGTTCTGCCCTCACCCCCGCTGTCGCCGTCACCCTTGACGGCGCTGCGCTGGCGCTTGACACCGACTACACTGTGGCCTATACCAACAATATCGAAGTGGGTACGGCTACGGTCACCGTGACCGGCAAGGGCAATTATACTGGTACTACTACCGCAAACTTTACCATTACCGCTGCCGCTCCTGTGGAGAAGGTCACACCCGTTGTTTCGGCTAACGACATCACCGCCACCCTGGGCGACACTCTCACCATCACCGGTACTGCCAAAGACGGCGAAAAGGATGTTGCCGGTACTTGGTCCTTTGTGGA
>JAAWQS010000055.1 GCA_022800665.1 Oscillospiraceae bacterium | reverse complement strand
CTCGCTTCTACTTCCTCGAAATATTCGACTATTTTCTGCTTTCCCATTCTTCTATTATAGCTCGTTTTTATCCCTTTTGCAAAAATTGATTTCCGTGGCGAAAAAGACTGCGGATTTGCAGGAAGCAGCTCATAGAATCCGGCGCGGGCGGGTCCTTGCGAAAACCGCTGGATTCTGGTATACTGGCAAAAGAACGCAGCGCACGAAATAAATTCAGTAAAGACAGGAGAAAATATTTATGATTAAGCATATTGTCATGTGGAAATTCAAGCCCGGCATGGAGGCGGAGCAGGAGAAGTTCCTCAGCGGCCTGCGGGGGCTTTACGGCGTGATTCCCCAGATTAAGGAGCAGGAGGTGGGGATCAACTGCGGAGCGGGCAACTATGACGCGGTTCTCGTCTCCGTTTTCGACTCCATGGAGGACCTGGAGACCTACAAGAAAGACCCGCGGCATGCGGCCGTATCCGGCATCTGCAAAGCAATCCGGACGGACCGGACAGCCGTGGACTATGAGGTGTGATGAGCGATGGCCGTTAGATTTGACAGTTTCAGTCTCACAGAGATAACCGCCAAGCCGGAGGATGCGTTCCGTCTGGCCAGTCTGATTATGGCGGAAGGCCAGCGGGTGCAGGGCTACGCGGGGGATTATTACCGCTACTACATGGGGGATGCCATGGCTGTGGTCCGGACCATGCTGGACCCGGAGAGCGGGGAAGAACTGCTGCTGGGCATGGACACCCACGCAGTCAGCAAGTGCCAGTGGACGTGCCGGGTGGAAAAGGACCTGACGGCAGAGGGAGCGGACCCGCTGCAGCGGCGTCTGCTGGTCCGGGGCGAGAGCGGGGAGGACTGCGCGGTGGTGGACGTCCTGTGCGCGGACGCGCTGCCGTCCATTGAATCCGGGTGCGTGATTCAATTGAATATGGCGGGCTTTCCCCTGCGGGTGGACTACTCCGAGGGGCCGTGCCGGAGCGTCGTCTCCGCCCAGGAGGACACGGTTCTTTTGCAGGGGGTTGTCAAGGACGCGAAGGTGGGGGAATCCTACTTGGGCATGGAGCCGCTGACCAAATTCCTGAGTGTGACAGTCTCCACGCCTCTGGGCGATATAGAGCTGTGCCACCCGATGGACCTGGTGAAGCAGAGCCAGACGGAGAGCATCCGGCCCGGCGCGGTGGTCTCGGCCCTCTGCCATCTCTCCGGAGACGCTGCTGCCGGGGCGTATGCCGGCGGCATTGTGTTCAGCGAGGAAAACGCGCTCATTGTACTGCGGCAGTTTTTCCAGAAGGGGGACGCCGCCCGCCTGCGGCCCATACTGCGCAGCGACTGCGCGTGTACGTTTCTGGAGAACCGGCAGGAGGGCGGGGAAAACGCGCTTGCGCTGCTGGAGATGGTGGGCAAGCAGATGCGCGAGGCCGGTTTTACTACCTGCGTACCGGGAAAGCTGACAGGGGTGGACCGGGAAAATCCGCCGCCGGCAGGCAAAACAGGCCAGCGGTGTCTGCTGCTGGGCAGCGGCCCGGACCAGTTTGCATTCATATGCCTGCTGGAGACCGACAGTCTGGGCCGGGCGCGGGAGATTCTGATTACCAACGACAGCCGGTACGACTGCGAGCCGGAGGCGTAACAGAGCAGCAAAAACGGTTCTCTATCCCCGCTTGGGGATAGAGAACCGTTTTCCGGTTTTAATCGCAAGTATTCATTCCCACGGCAGCTCTACCGTCACTGGCTGATGTCCCGTACGGGGCAAAAACACCTCCAGCACATCCCGCGTATGGAGCTTCAGGGTACCGGTACTCTCGCAAGGATGGCAGCTGAAGAACGCGGCTTCCTGGGTTTCCCGGTCCATCACCAGCTGTACCCGGCGGTCCCGGTCGAAGAGCAGGGACAAAACCGACGCCGACCCCGGATGTACCCGCAGCAGCTCTTCCATGGCCTCCGGGGGCGCGAAGCTCAGCCGGGCGCACCCCAGCTGGCGGGACAAATCCTTGGTATGAAACGGCTTATCGCCGGGCATACAAAGCAGGTAAAACTGGGTCTTCTGCCGGTTGCACAGCACCAGGTTTTTGCACACATCCACCCCCAGCGCCGCGCTCACGGCCTTGCAGTCCTCCATGGTGTTGGCCCAGTCGTGCTCTACCCGCTCATAGGAAATCCCCCATTCGGCCAGGGTGTCGAAGACCTCCCGCTGTTCCGGGCTGAGGTTTCCGGCGGGAGCGGCAGTATAAATCTGTGATACGGTCATAAAAATCTCTCTTTTCTGTCTGTTATGGTATAATTGGATGCAATTCCCGCTCCTGACGGACAATCGTCTCCCCGGCGGTGTAAATATCCCCCGCCCCGACCGTCAGGATCAAGTCCCCCTCGCGGGCCAGCTTCTGCAGCGTCTGCGCCGTCTCCTCCAGGGTGGGGCAATACTGCGCGCCAGGAATTTCCCGCACCAGATCGGCGGAGGAGATGCCGGTGGTATTTTTCTCACGGGCGGCATAGATATCCGTCAGCACGGCGATGTCGGCGGTCCGCAGCTCCCGGACGAAGTCGTCAAAGAGGGCCTGGGTACGGGTATAGGTGTGGGGCTGGAAGGCGCATATGACCCGCTGGTAGCCCAGACTGCGGGCCATCTCCAGCAGGGCGTGGAGCTCCGCCGGATGATGGGCATAATCGTCGTAGACCCTGGCTCCGCGGCAGATGCCCTTGTATTCAAACCGCCGTCCCGCGCCGAAAAAGCCCTCCAGACCCAGCCGCACCGCCCGGCTGGGAACGCCCAGCACATAGGCCGCGCTGGCCGCGGCCAGGGCGTTGGACAGATTGTGCCGTCCTGCCACCTGGAGCGTGAGATGGGTATACACCTCGCCTTTGACAACGACGTCGAATTCAGGCCGTCCGTACCTCCAGACGAGATTTTCCGCCCGGCAGTCCGCGCCCTCCTGACAGCCAAAGGTAAACAGGGGCAGTCCCTTCAGGGCATCCATTGCGCCGGGGTCGTCGGCGTTGGCTACGATATAGCCGTTTTCCGGCGTCAGCTTTGCGAAGCGGCGGAAGGACGCCTTGATATCGTCCAGGTCCTTGAAGAAGTCCAGGTGGTCCGCCTCCACGTTCAGCACCACCGCCACAGTAGGAAAGAAATAGAGAAAGCTGTTGCGGTATTCGCAGGATTCCAGTATAATGGTATCTCCCTTCCCCACCCGGTAGCCGCTGTGGAGCATGGGCAGAGTACCGCCGATCATCACGGTGGGGTCCACCCCGGCAGCCATAAAGATATGGGTGGTCATGGAGGTGGTGGTGGTTTTGCCGTGGGTTCCGGCGATGCAGACGGCATTCTCGTACTGCTGCATCATCGCCCCCCAAGCCTCCGCCCGCTCAAAGACGGGCAGGCCCTTTTCCTTGGCGGCGGCGATTTCCGGGTTGCCGTCCCGGATGGCTGCGGTGCGGATCAGGAACTCCGCGCCCTCAATGGCTTCCGCCCGGTGGCCCACAGTCACTTGGATGCCCATGGAGCGCAGGCGTTGGACGCTCTCGCTCTCACTCATGTCGCTGCCCTGGACCAGAAGGCCGATACTGTGGAGCACTTCCGCCAGGGGGGACATGGACACGCCGCCGATGCCGGAGAGATGGACCCGGCGTCCGGGGACGATGTAGCTCTGAATTTTTGTATTAATATGGGTCATGGAAAAATTCCTCTTGCCGTTTAAGATTGAATTGGATTTTTGAATGAAATATATTATACTATAAGAAGCCTGAAGGCGCAACCAATATTTCCACTTATACTATGTCTGTTTTTTACGAAAAATAACCCGGAACCGGAAAATTTCATTGAGACGGAGGGATGCGCATGGAAAATCTGCCGGAGAGCGTAAAAAAAATTCTGGAACGGCTGGAAGGAGCGGGGTATGAGGCATGGTGCGTCGGCGGCGCGGTACGGGACCGGCTGCTGGGCCGCGCCCCAGGGGACTGGGATGTAACCACCAACGCGCCGCCGGAAGCGGCTCTGGCTCTGTTTGACGCCATCCCCACTGGCCTGCAGCACGGCACAGTGACGGTGGTCTGCGAGGGCGGCGGCGTGGAAGTGACCACCTACCGCCGGGACGGGAGCTACACCGACAGCCGCCACCCGGACCATGTAGAGTTCACCGGCTCACTGGAGGAGGACCTGAGCCGCCGGGACTTCACCGTCAACGCCATAGCGGTCAACCTGCGCGGAGAGGTCCGGGACCCCTTCCATGGCCGGGAGGATTTAGAGCGGGGCATTCTCCGGGCGGTGGGGGAACCGGAGCAGCGGTTCCGGGAGGATGCGCTGCGGATTCTGCGGGGCCTGCGGTTTTCCTCCAAGCTGGGCTTTGCCATTGAGACGGAGACAGCGTCGGCTCTCCGCCGGTGCGCGCCGCTGCTGAAAAAAATTGCCGTGGAGCGGATTCAGGTAGAGTTAAGCGGTCTGCTGTGCGGGCGCGGCGCGGCGGAGGTCCTGCTGTCGTATCCGGACGTGCTGGGGGTATTCATGCCGGAGATTCTGCCCTGCGTGGGATTTGACCAGCGCAGTCCGTACCACTGTTACGATGTTTGGGAACACACAGCCCGGTCCGTGGGGGCGGTCCTTCCCGCGCCGGTTCCCCGCTATGCCATGCTGCTCCACGACCTGGGCAAGCCGGAGACGTTCCTTCTGGGGGAGGACGGCAACGGGCATTTCTACGGCCACTGGCGCAGAAGCGTGGATTTGGGGTCCCGGATTCTGCAGCGGCTGCGGGTAGACAACCGCAGCCGGAAGCAGATTCTGACGCTGGTAGAGCGGCACGACTGCGAGCTGGTTCTCAGTGAGCGGTCCGTACGGCGGAACCTGGCCCGGTACGGGGAGGAGACGCTGCGGCTGCTGCTGGAGGTCAAGCGTGCGGACAATCTGGCCCAGGCGGAGGCGTACCGGGACCGCCAAAGCCTGCTGGACGGCTGGGAGGCCCTGCTGGACCGGGTACTGGAAGCCGGGAGCTGTTTTTCCCTCCAGCAGCTGGCAGTAAAGGGAGGCGACCTATCCGCCCTGGGACTGCAGGGCCGGGCTATTGGCCGCGCCTTGCAGACGCTGCTGGAGTTGGTGGTGGACGGCCAGCTGTCCAATGAACCGGCGGTTTTATTAAAATACGTGAAGGAGAATTTGAAATGACATATTTAGGCGCACACTTATCCTCCTCCGGAGGATTTTACAAGATGGGCAAGGCGGCTCTCGCTATGGATGCCAACACATTTCAGTGCTTTGTCCGCAACCCCCGCGGGGCGCGGGCCAAGGCCGTCAAGCCGGACGACCTGGAGAAGCTGCGGGTTCTGCTGGAGGAAAACGCCTTTGGTCCCATTGTAGCCCACGCGCCGTACATTATGAACCCCTGCTCCAAGGACGAGGGCATCCGGGAGCTGGCGGGCCGGATGATGGCGGAGGACCTGGCGTTGATGGAGTATCTGCCGGGTAACTACTACAATTTCCATCCCGGCAGCCACGTGGGGCAGGGCCTGGAGACCGGATGCCGTCAGATTGCGGACATGCTGGACCAAGTGGTATCGCCGGCGCTGAAGACCACCGTGCTGCTGGAGACAATGGCGGGCAAGGGCAGCGAGATCGGGGGCAAATTTGAGGACCTGCGGGCGATTATAGACCTGGCCTCCTGCGGGGACCGGCTGGGGGTGTGTCTGGACACCTGCCATGTATCCGACGGCGGCTACGATATCGCGGGGAATCTGGAGGGCGTGCTGGAGGAATTCGACAAGGCGATTGGTCTGTCCCGGCTGAAGGCCATCCACATCAACGACAGCATGAACCCCCTGGGAGCCCATAAGGACCGCCACGCCAAGATCGGGGAGGGTACCCTAGGAACGGACGCCATTGTCCGGGTCATCACCCATCCGTCCCTGAAGCATCTGCCCTTCCTCCTGGAGACCCCGGACGACGACGCGGGCCATGCCGCCGAGATTGCCATGCTGCGGCAGCGGATCGGGGAGCGGTCACAGTGACGCAAGCGGCAGGATTTCCTCCAGTGTACGCGCCTCGAAGTCAATGCGCAGGTCCTCTGGCCGGGGCAGGCCCTTCGGATTGAACCAGCAGCAGTCCAGTCCGGCGTTGTTTGCGCCCTGGATATCGCTGGAGAGGGAGTCTCCGATGACCAGGCCGTTTTCCGGCGTAAGGCCGGGGACGGCCTGGAAGACGTAGTCAAAATAAGCGCGGCTAGGCTTGCCGCAGCCCACGGCCTCCGAAATAAACATGTCTTTGAAATAGGGGACCAGCGGCGAGAGCCGGAACCGGGACCGCTGGGACGCCTCCACGCCGTTGGTGATGATGTACAGCGCATGGTCCGCCGCCAGGGTCCGGCACAGCTCCAGCGCCCCCGGCAGCAGGAACGCGCTGCCGGCGATGGTCTCCAGGTGGGTGCGGTTGAGTTCCTCCGGCTGGGCGGACTGGCCGGAGCGGGCCAGGAACCGCCGGAAACGCTCCACCAGAAGGAATTCCTTGGTACACAGCCCCCGGTCGAAGTCGTGCCACAGCTCGCCGTTGCACTGGCGGTAGAGGGCATAGCCGCTGTCGGAGCAGGCGAGGCCGTGGGTCCGGCAGACATTGTCGTAAGCCCGGCGTTCCGCTTTGTCGAAGTCGAAGAGGGTATTGTCCGCGTCAAAGAGCAGGTATGGGTATTTCATGCCGTCAACTCCTTAATCTCCCGAAAGTCAGCGCAAATATCGCCCTGACAAACATCACGGCGGCCAAATTCTTAATTATATTGAATTGGGAGCAAAACACCTAATATAGCTATGAGATTTGACTTTCAATTTGCATTTTCAGATCGGGTATTTCTGCATTTATTACATTAAAATCAATCGATTTGTAACCATTATAGTAATATGTCTCATCATGAAAAACTCCTTGACTTTTAATAATTTAGAGTATATTATAAAAACGTATTCCAGTCAAGGAAAAAATTAATTGAAAAGGATGGTTGAAAGTATGAAATGGATATAACACTCTTTATAAATATTATTGGCATTTCCCTTGGGCTTATTTCATTTATATTTCCTATTTCCTTTATACTATGCAAGAAATGGAAGAATGGCGCTGTCTGTATTCTTTTTACTCTTGGTCTATCTGAGATTGCAATCACGTCCCAGATGTGGTATTTGAGATATTGTGCTAATCATGGAAATATGTCTGCGGTCGAGGATACTATTAATGCCTTTACCTATGTTATGTCTCTTCACGCCATTTTGGCCATTATATTAAGCGTATGGGTTTTGCTTGTTTCGTATAAGAGAAATAAATAAACCTTTTGGCATTTTACATTATGGATCAATATACTCTGGAGCATTTGTCCCCCTGCCTGTGTTTTAAAACAAAGGGCAGGGGGACAAATAGTTTGATACGTTTATTTTAGAGCTTGCAACCTTCCGCCGGGTACGGTATACTAATCTCACCCACACGAAGGAGGACACGATATGAAACTGATGATCGCTTCGGACATCCACGGTTCCGCCCATTACGCGAAAAAGCTCACCGCCGCGTTCCAGGCCGAGCAGCCGGACAAACTGCTGCTCATGGGCGACCTGCTCTACCACGGTCCCCGCAACGCTCTGCCCCAGGACTATGACTGCATGGCCGTGGCGGAACAGCTCAACGCCCTGAAGGACCGTATAGTGGCGGTCCGGGGCAACTGCGACGCGGAGATTGACCAGATGGTGCTCCAGTTCCCCATGATGGCGGATTACGCTCTGCTGGAGGTCAACGGCCTGCGACTGTACGCCACCCACGGCCATCTCTGGAGTGAGGACAACCCGCCGCCGGTGGCGAAGGGGACGATTCTCATCAACGGTCATTTCCACGTACCTGCCTGCCGTCCCCACGAGGATTTCCTCTATATCAACCCCGGTTCCACCTCCATTCCCAAGGAGGACAGCGTAGGCAGCTATTTGATACTGGAGGACCACACCTTCACTTGGAAGGATATGGACGGCCAGCCCTACAAAACGTATACGGTAGAATAAACAACAGCGGGACCAGGAAGATTTTCCCTGGTCCCGCTGCTGTTTTCATGGCAGCCGAAGACGCTGTGCGGTCCTGGCCCTCTCAGTCACCGCATTTGAAAGCAGTATCTTACTTGCAGGGCAGTTCTTCCCGGCTCCCCCTTTAGGGGGAGCTGTCAGCCGGAGGCTGACGGAGAGGGCTTACCCAAAAGGCATCCGCGCGGCCCCGCCCAATTGCCGGCAGGTTCCAAAAAAAGAAGTCGAAAAACCTTGCAATTTCTTGCGCTATGGGTTAAAATGATTGATGGAAACATAAAGGCGGCAGGCCGCAAGGTGCACCACCACCCTGCGGCCCTGTACGAGTGAACAGAGCACTCAGCACAGTAGTCGTAGACTACACCACGAAAGCTATTATACCCGGTCCGGCAAGTATTTTCAAGGCTGGATTTGGGGGGATAGCGTGCGTTGCGTTGATTTTATCAAGGCGGTGTTGAGGTTAAAAACTCGACACCGTTTTTATGTTTCCGGCAAGGTCCCTTGGGCGGGGGCGCGTTCCCCGCCCGCTTTGGGAACTGCTGGAAATATTGAAGAAAAGAGGAACTGTGTATGAAAAAGAAAGCGTTTGCCTTTCTGCTTGCGGCAATGGCGTTGGCTTTTGCCGCCTGCGGGGGTACTGGCGGCGGGACAAACAGTCCCCCGGATCGTCCAGGCAAACCGGCGGAGAACGAACCGGCAGAAAGCGAGCCGGAGGAGAGCGAACCCGCTCCCGCGCAGGAGCAGGGCCGTTCCGTTGGTTCCGGCGATTTGGGCAGCAGTCATGTTAAAATCAAAGGCGCGGCGCTTGCCAGCGACTACGATGGGAATCCGGCAATCATCAGTTTGAATTAACAGAGTGGATCAGCTTTTCCGACGATATGGTGACAATGGACTTTGAACCGGCCAATCTCGCATAGAGGGACGCAAATGGGCTGTAAAAAAGCCCTTGAAACAAACAGCGGCAGCAGCCTGAACGGGAGGCTGCTGCCGCTTATTTTTAAGGGGGAGCATTTTTACAGCTCCATCCAGTACACGTTATATTGCTTCCTTCAAATCAAGCCCTGTGCAGACAGAATTATATGCGCAATCACTGCTGAGCCGATAAAAGTACCGACAACGACACATAATGTCACCAAAATACCTCTCCACCCAATTTTCTTAAATTCTGCCCAGTCTTTTCCAATATTGACGCCTGCATAAGCCAAAACAGGTGTTGCTAACGGCAATAGGCCAATTTTTCCAACCATCTCATTCACATAGGCAGCAGTGGGACTGATTTCCACAGCCAAAAAAATGCCAATGAAGGTGATATAAATGATGCCAGGAATATTGCCGGGCATCACTTTCGACAACGTTGTACCCAGGATCGCAATACCCAGTAAGATCAGGATGCCTGGAATAGATTCCAGCAATGTGACCGAAAATTCGCTGCTGATCCAGTTGCCGATCATGACAACAGCCGCGGTGATCAGCATAACCAGCGTATACTCTAAGAATTCATCTATTGTAAGTTTTGTTCTCATCAAAAAATCCTCCTTAGTTCTGCTCTTTTTTTCTTCCTGCTCCAATAATGGGATACAACTTCTTATACAGCCAGTTGCAGAGCGGCAGTCCCAGGAAAACTGTCATTAAAATACCATCTGCGGTGGAAAACGTATTACTGAGACCCGCAAGAGCAGAAATCATGCCATATTCTGCAGACCCTTCTGCAAACATTGCCAGCAGCGGCGCACTTGCTGCAGCCATCATACTGCCAGAGCCAACCCCGCACGCCATCGCCAGGGCATAAGGATGCAGCAGATTCATACCCGCTATCAAGGCAACCAGCAGATTGACCCAAATCGTTCCAATCACCGTGCCAACCGTATAAACGATAATCACGCCGCGGCCTTCCGGGGAATCCAACCCGAACTTTTGTGCAATATATGCAACATTTGGTTCTCTTGCAATAGAGTGCGTCATACCGACAGCCTCACGCTGAAATCCCAACAGCAAAGCAATTGGCAGGGCAATAAAAATCGTACCTAAATTGCCAAGCTCCTGAAGAACCAGCGGTAAAACGTAGCCGCTCTTCGCAATCGTAAGAATAGCAGCGCCGCTATTGACACTAATTTTTGCCAAAAAGAGGGAGATCCCTATTGTAACAAAGATATTTGCTTCTTCACTGCTCTCCTGGTTGATCCACTTGACCGGCTGCAGCAGATACAGCGCCAAGCCAATGACCAGAGCATACAATAGCGGCAAGAACATAATACTTGCGTTGCCAATCGGAATTTTAATCGTGTTGATCTGTTCACTAAGCATCACAGTCAGAAGAATCGTTATATGTAACGGCCAACATCTGACAATCGCCTTTGTTCTTTCCATAAATCGCTCTCCTCCACTGAAAAATTTTAATGGTCCGATAATTCTTTGCTTGCTTCCAGGGCAGAAAGGGCATATACGCCAGCGCCAATCGGAATACACGCCGCATCCGCTTTGAAATGCGGACTGTGCCAGGAATAAACGCAATCTGTCGCATCATTGCGAATCCCCAGCCAGTAGAAGAAACCGGGAACACCGGCATGTCCGTCATACCCCTCCATAAAAACGGAGAAGTCCTCCCCGCCGCCAGAAGGCTCTGGATCAACAGGCTCTGCGCCGGCGCCAATCACTGCGGCGTTGGCAGCTTTCAGCAAATCGGGCCAGCCTGGACGTCTGGTATTGTCAGTAACAGGCAATTCATAGATATATTCAGAAATACCTTCTGTGTTGTATGCAGCAGCGATCCCTTCCACAATTTCACGAATACGGCGGTCCATAAAGCATTTATGCTCCTGTTTATAGGTACGGACCGTACCATACATCTTAACTTCGTCAGGGCAGACATTGTTTACAGTACCTTCGCCGGCTTTTATATTGCAAATAGAAACCACGCCGGCGTGAACAGGGTTTAAGTTTCTGCTGACAATAGTCTGCAGGGACTGAATAATTGCTGCAGACGCAACAATAGGATCTGCATTCCTCTGGGGAATCCCGCCGTGACCGCCCTTGCCTTTGATTGTCAGGTTAATGCGGTCAACGCCAGCCATCAAAGGACCGTTCTTAACCGCCACCGTTCCAAGCGGAATCTCAGGGGAATTATGCATACCAAAGATGGCATCAACATGGGGGTTTTCCAGGCAGCCAAGGCGAATCATCAGTTTCGCGCCAAGGTTGATTTCCTCAGCGGGCTGAAACAGGAACTTGACAGAACCATGAATCTGATCCTTCACAGCAGCAAGAATCTTTGCGGCGCAGAGCAGGGACGCATAATGTGTGTCATGACCGCAGGCATGCATCGCACCTTTTCGCAGGGAAGGATATGGTGAAGCAGATTCCTCTAAAATGGGGAGGGCATCAATATCAGCCCGCAAGCCAATACAAGGGCCATCGCTGCTGCCTCTCAGCAGCCCTACAACCCCTGTTTTCAAGCCCTCGATTTCCATGATTTCAATACCAAGGGAAGTCAGCGTACGTTTGATATAATCTGTTGTATCATATTCTTCTAAGCTTATTTCAGGATTCTCATGGCAGTGTCTAAAAATTTCAAAAAATTCAGGCTCCATCTTCTTCATCAAAGCGCGTACGATCTCATCTGCTTTTTCCATTATGAACTACACCTCTCTGTTTTATGTATGCTGCGCTGCTTTTTAGCGCAAATATACCTAAAATATACATATTATCTGCAGATATATTGTATATATTTTTATTATAGCATATATTTCTTGACGCGGAATATCGAATCTCATATAATAGCATAAAGGAAAACTTTATACTGGAGGTGCGGATATTGCTGGACAAAACTATAAAAATATTTCTCACTGTCGCTGATGCCGGCAGCATGAACAAGGCTGCGGCAAAACTATACCTTTCACCAACGGCAGTGATGAATGAGATGAATAAATTGGAGGCACACCTTGGTTTTTCTCTCTTTGTGCGGACCAATCGCGGCCTGACCTTAACGGACGCCGGAAAATCCCTGTACGACGACGCCAAATACTTGTCTGTCTATTCGCAAAAGGCAATCGCAAACGCAAGGCTTGCCGCGAACCCCAGCCAAATCAATATACGCATTGGCAGCTCTTATCTGCGCCCCTGCAGTCCATTTATGAAAATCTGGAATGAAATAAAGTCCTCCAACAGACAATTCAAAATCTCTGTCGTACCCTTCAACGACAATTCCCTGGATGACATCTTTCATTCGTTGGGCAAGGATTTCGATATTCTGGGAAGTATTTGCGATATTACAAATTGGAAAAAGCACTTCCAATTTGCGAAATTGTGGGACAGCGAATTTATGATATCCCTGAGCCCAAACCATCCCCTGGCGCTCAAAGACCAATTAACTATTCAGGACCTCTACGGCGAACGAATTCTTTTTATTCAAGCGGGAACCAGTGCAATCATTGACGATATTCGCCTGGAATTGATCAAAAACCACTCTCAAGTCCAAATCGAGAATTATCTTCCCCACTATGATTTAGATATTTTTAACCGGTGTACCCAAGAAGAGACTTTGGTTCTGTCCACCAACATGTGGGATTGTATCCATCCCTCTCTCAAATCCCTCCCCCTTGATTGGGGCGGCACTATCCCCTATGGAATTATGTATCCCCTTGAGTCGCCCCCGCATCTAACTCGCTTTATTAATTTGATTTGCTCTGCCAATTCAAACCTTGGCGGAGTCCCATAAAAGAACGGCGGCAGCCTCTTGTAGGCCGCCGCTCTTTTACGGGGATCCCCCGCGATTTTGATGTGATTTTTCACTGAGATACGTGATACCGCCGGATCATTGGTTCACCATATATTGTTCCTTGACCCGCAGCCGGTTCAAAGCCCGCGCCATCCGGGCCTGGGCGGTGTAATAGCTCTGGATGCTCTCTTTTTGCAGAATTGCCTCTCTGGCCTCCTCCGCCTCCCGGCGGGCGCGGTTGGCGTCGATCTCCTCCGGGCGTTCCATGGAGTCGATGAGCAGCAGCGCCGTGCCGTTCTCGATTTTCACCAGACCCTCCGACACGGCGGCGATCTGCTCTCTGCCCTCGCCGTCCCGCATCCGCATGGTGCCGGGGACGATGGCGGCAATGGCGTTGCAGTGTCCCGCGAGAATCCCATACTGTCCGTTGCCGGTAGGGATTTGCAGGGACTGGCAGTCTCCCTGATAAAACGGCTTGTCAGCCGCCAGGATATCCACATGAAATGTTCTCACCGGCCCCGCGCCTCCTCCAGCTTTTTAGCTTTCTCCTTCACGTCGTCGATGGTACCGGCATTATAAAACGCCGCCTCAGGGTAATAATCCATAGAGCCGTCAATAATAGCCCGGAAGCCCCGCAGCGTCTCCGACAGGGGTACATACACGCCGGGGATACCGGTAAACTTCTCCGCCACATGGGTGGGCTGGGCCAGGAACCGCTGTACCTTTCTGGCCCGGTTCACCGTCCGCTTGTCCTCGTCGCTCAGCTCATCCATACCCAGGATTGCAATGATGTCCTGCAGCTCCCGGTACTTCTGAAGGACCGTCTGCACCTGCCGGGCGATCCGGTAGTGCTCCTCGCCCACGATGGACGCCTCCAGAATCCGGGAAGTGGAGCCCAGGGGGTCCACCGCCGGATAAATTCCCTGTTCAGCGATTTTGCGGCTGAGGACGGTGGTGGCGTCCAGATGGGAGAAGGTGGTGGCCGGGGCTGGGTCGGTCAGGTCGTCGGCGGGGACGTACACCGCCTGCACGGAGGTGACGGACCCTTTTTTGGTGGATGTAATCCGCTCCTGCAAAGCCCCCATCTCCTCTGCCAGAGTAGGCTGGTAGCCCACCGCCGACGGCATACGGCCCAGCAAAGTAGACACCTCGCTGCCCGCCTGGACAAAGCGGAAGATGTTGTCGATGAACAGCAGAACGTCTTTATTTTCCTCATCCCGGAAGTATTCGGCCATGGTCAGCCCGGCCAGGGCCACTCGCATCCGCACGCCGGGGGACTCGTTCATCTGGCCGAACACCAGCGCAGTTTTCTCAAAAACGCCGCTCTCCTGCATTTCATTCCACAGGTCGTTGCCCTCCCGTGACCGCTCGCCCACGCCGGTAAAGATAGAGTACCCGCCGTGTTCCATAGCCACGTTGTGGATCAGCTCCTGAATGAGCACGGTTTTACCCACGCCTGCGCCGCCGAACAAGCCGATCTTCCCCCCCTTGGGGTACGGCTCCAGCAGGTCGATGACCTTGATGCCGGTCTCCAGAATCTCCACTGCCGGCTGCTGCTGGTCAAAGGCAGGGGCTTTCCGATGGATGGGCCAGCGTGCGGTATTCTCCGCCAGCGGCTGGCCGCCGTCGATGACGTCGCCTAATACGTTGAACATACGGCCCAGTGTCACCGTCCCCACCGGGACCTGTAGGCCCTGGCCGCCGGCATCCGCCGCCATTCCGCGGGCCAGGCCCTCGCTCTCTGAGAGCATAATGCACCGCACCCGGTCATTCCCGATGTGCTGCGCCACCTCCATGACCCGTTTTTCCCCGTCCACGGTGACAGACAGGGCCTCTTTGATTTTCGGCAGACAGCCCGGTTCAAACCTGACGTCCACCACTGAGCCGGAAACCTGGGTAACAATCCCTTTTGTCATAGGCCGGCCTCTCCTTTCAATCGCTGTTTATACCGCCTCTGACCCAACGCCCCGGCGGAAATCTCAGTAATCTCCTGTGTGATAGCGCTCTGCCGGGTGTGGTTGAACTGGGTGGAGAGCTCGTCGAGCAGCTCCTGGGCGTTCTGGTTGGCGGAATCCATCGCCGTCATGCGGGCGTTCTGCTCACTGCAGAAGCTGTCCACCAGGGCGCTGTAAATGAATCCGGACACATAGCTGGGGATCATGCTGTCCAGCGCCTCCTCCACGCTGGGGGAGAATTCGAACGTAACCGGCGTCCGCTTCTCATGGCTGGCCGAGGCGAACTGGGAGCGGTGGAAGGGGAGCAGACGCACCGTCTTGGCGGAGGACTCCATACCGCCCATGTCCGTATAGATAATAAAAATCCGGGACAGCTCTCCCTTGCGGTACAGGTCCAGCAGCAGGGCGGTGATATTTCTGGCCCGCTGGAGGGTGGGATTCTGGGCGGTGTAGAGGAATTCCTTCTCGATGGGGATGCTGCGGGCGGCAAAATACTGCCTGCCGTACTCCCCGATGACAAAGATTTTGTTGTCCTCCGGGTGCTCGGCCAGCATCCGCTGGGCCTCCTTGAGCACATTCTGATTATAGGCACCCGCCAGGCCCTTGTCCGCGGTAATGACCAGGAAACCGTATGCGCCGGTCATTTTGTCCTCTCCGGAGGCGGGGAAAAAGTAGCGGCTGTCCACGTTCTCCACCGTGCGGAAAATGCGTTTGATCTCCCCCCGCAGGGCGTTGAAGTAGGGCAGGGTCCGGTCCAAATCCCCTTTTGCTCTGCGGAGTTTGGTGGAGGCGATGAGATACATGGCGTTGGTAATCTTCTGGGTATCCTTGACGCTGGCAATGTGGTTTTTGATCTCCTTCATGCTGGCCATGAGATCACCACCTCCGCTCCGCTCCGGCCCGTGCCGCTACCTCGCGGGCGGTATGGACGATTTCCTCCCGGTCCTCCGGGGACAGCATACCGGTCTGCTCAATGCGCTCGCAGAGGGCGGCGTGGTGTTCGTGGAAGTAGGCCAGCAGCTCCCCGGCGAATCCGCTCATCTCCGCCAGGGGGACCATCACCAACGCACGGTCCATGGCGGCGCAGAGGAGGATGACCTGCTCGCACTGCCGCAGGGGGTGGGACTGATCCTGCCGCAGCAGGCGCATCAGCCCTTGCCCAAAGGCCAGCTGATCCCGTGTGGTGTCGTCCAGATCGCTGGCGAACTGGGTAAAAATTTCCATCTCCCGGTATTGGGCCAGCTCCAGCCGGATAGCTCCGGCGGCGGCCTTCATAGCTCTGGTCTGGGCGTCGCCGCCCACGCGGGACACGGACAGGCCCACGTTGACCGCCGGTCTCTGTCCGGCGAAAAACAGGCTGCTCTCCAGGAAAATCTGACCATCTGTGATGGAGATGATGTTGGTGGGGATATAGGCGGACACGTCCCCGGCCTGCGTCTCGACAATGGGCAGGGCGGTCATGCTGCCGCCCCCCAGCTGATCGCTGAGCTGGGCGGACCGCTCCAGCAGGCGGGAGTGGAGATAGAACACGTCTCCCGGATACGCCTCCCGCCCCGGAGAGCGGCCCAGCAGCAGGCTCAGGGTCCGGTACGCGATGGCGTGCTTGCTCAGGTCGTCGTAGACGATGAGCACGTCCCGTCCCTGCTCCATAAAATACTCGCCGATGGCGCAGCCCGCATAGGGGGCGATATACTGCAAAGGCGCGGAGTCGCTGGCGGAGGCGTGGACGATGATGGTGTAATCCATCGCCCCCCGCTCCCGGAGGTTCTGGGCCAGCTGGGCCACTGCGCTGGCCTTCTGTCCAATGGAGACGTAGATGCAGACGACGTCCTTGCCCTTCTGGTTGAGGATGGCATCCACGGCAATGGCTGTCTTGCCGGTCTGACGGTCGCCGATAATCAGCTCCCGCTGTCCCCGGCCAATGGGGAACATGGCGTCGATGGCCAGAATCCCGGTAGCCATGGGGCGGCTGACGCTCTGGCGGTCCATGATTCCCGGCGCGGGGTTCTCAATGGGCCGGGTATCGCTGGCGGCGATCTCCCCCTTGCCGTCGATGGGAGCGCCCAGGGCGTTGACAATCCGGCCCAGCAGTTCCTCTCCCACGGGTACGCCCGCCGTCTTGCCGGTGCGCCGGACGGCGCTGCCCTGACAGACGTCCCCGTCCTCGTCAAAGAGGATGCACCCTGTCTCATTCTCCCGCAGGTCCTGGACCATGCCCCGGATGCCGTTGGTAAACAGCAGAATCTCGCCGTAGACCACATGGTCCAGTCCGGTGACGGCGGCAATGCCGTCCCCCACGGAGGCCACGGTCCCCAGCTCCTCCACCATAGCCTTCGGCGTCCAATTGCGCACGGCCTCCTGCACCAGGGGGACCACGTCGGGACCGCTGTCCCGCAGCTCCTTCAGGGAGTCCTTCATCTGCCGGAAGCGTCCGCCCAGGCTCCAGTCGTAAAAATTCTCTCCGTCCACCACCAGCCGGAACCCCTTGGGTACGTTTTCCTTTTGCCACTCCAGGGTCACGTCCGGCCCGTACTCCTTGGTCAAAAAGGCCATAAATCCGGCCTTCTGCTTCTCATTCGGCGGCTTGTTGGCAAAAATGACCGCCTGATGGGTCTTATTCTGCATGTCAGTCATCCTCTCCAGCCGCGGCTAAAAATTGGTCGTAGGCTGTGGAAGTGCTGTCCAGCACCAGCCGCTCCGTTGCCATTGCCACCATGTCCGAAATCTGTCCCCGGACCTCGTTGAGCATCCGCTCCCGCTCTGCACGGGCCTCCGCCTGGGCTTTGGCAAGGATGTGGGCGGCCTCCTCCGCAGCGTCCTGAATCTGGGCCTGGGCCTGGGCGGCGGCGGATTTCTGGACCTCCTCGCCCCGCTGGCGGATTTCCTCCTCCGCCTCCATCAGCCGCTCCTCGTAGCTCCTGCGCACGCGCCGGGCCTCCTCCATCTTTTCCTTTGCCTGGCGGTCCAGATCCTCATAATAGGCTGTGCGTTTGTTCATAAACTTTTTGACCGGCTCATACAACAGAAAGTACAGCCCCGCCAGGAGGATGGTGAAGTTCAGCAGATGCAGGAAAATCTGCTGGAGGTCGATATTCAATGGAAGATTACTCATGCCTCACGCCCGCTTTCTATATGACGAAGACAATCAGGATTGCCACAATCAGGGCGTAAATAATCGCCGTCTCCACAAACACAAGGCCCAGCATAAGAGTGGTGCGGATTTTCCCCTCCGCCTCCGGCTGGCGGGAGATGCCGTCCACGCTCTTGGCCACGGCCATACCCATACCCACCGCGCCGCCGGCGGCGGCCAAACCGATGGCGATGCCGGCGGCAATCGCCTTACCGCTGCTGGCGGTGGCGTCGGCCATAGCGGCGGAGTCTTCCGTCCCTGCGGCCAGGGCGGGAACTGTAAAAATCATCAGAGCTGCCGCCAGCATAACGATGGTCAGCAGACGCTTTCTCATAGCGCTCATGATAAAATAACCTCCATAACAAAAAATTATGATTGATTGTGGCTGGGTTCGGAAACCTCGCCGTAGAACAGGGCTGTGAGCATCGTCAGCACGTACGCCTGAATGAGGGCGTGGAGCAGGGTGAAGAGCACGTCCACCGCCACCGGCAGCACGAAGCTGAGATGGATATAGTAGTAGACCAGCTCTGTCACCAGCGCGCCGCTGAGGAGCGCGCCGAACATACGGAAGCTCATGGAAACGGGCAGCGAGAAGTCCTTGAGGGTCATACCCACGCCCTTCAGACCGTTTCCGGCGATGCCGCCGGAGAGGATGACGCCGTAGCTGAGACAACCCAGAGCGATGGCCCCGTTGATGTCGGAGAGCGGCGCGGGCAGGGAGATGGGCGTACCCGCTGTGGTCACGGCCTGGACGCCGAACATCTCAAAGATGGTTCCCACGAAGATATAGACGCCGGCAGCGAACACATACGCGCCCAGGAATCTGTTCCGGTGGGGGCTGTTGGACTTTGCCAGGCCGTCGAACATGCCCACCGCCTGTTCCAGAAGCAGCTGAAAACGGCCCGGCTTATACTGGAACCTGGGGATAGCCAACACCCGCACCAGCAGAGCGGCCAGCAGCAGGATGGCGGTGACAGTAAATGCGGAAATCAGCCCTGGGTTGACCGCTTTCAGCCCAAAAAGACTGATCTTTGCGGTTTCGTGGAGCACGGCGTCCCGCATGACCTCCTGGATGGACTCGTGCTTCTCTCCGCCGCCGGTACACAGCGCGCCGGCGAGGAAGACCAGCGCGGCGCATCCGAATATAGCCGCCGCCCGCTTTTTCTTATCCATTCCTACAGATATCTCCTTTCTCTGAAAACATAGTCGAGAGACCGGCCCTGGGGACAGAGCCAGCATCTCAATCCTGTCACATGATAGCACCCGCTTTCCCCGGTGTCAACGAGCATTTTGTACATTTTTATATTTATAAGAATCCTTGACGCCACTCTTTTGCCTTCGTTCCATTGGGAACCCCTCCACCGCAAGCGGTCCCCCTCCCCTTTCAGGGGAGGCTTTTGGGGCGCTGCATCAAAAAGGCTCCCCTGAAAGGGGAGCTGGCACGTGAAGCGTGACTGAGGGATTTCCAACAGAAATAATTTTTCTCATAAAAATAAAATACTTGTCAAAGCGAGGAAAACGTGGTATGATAACAGCAACGAGGCAAATAATAAGGCAGGACATGGGCGATTCGCACTCACCCATGCCCCTATGCAGGAGACAGAACCTCCTACACAATAGCATTTGCTACGCCAGCTCCTATTATAACAGTCTTCCCATCTTTTTTCAATAGCCATTTTCTCACTTCCTACCACGGGGGACTGCTTTACAATACGGGGTTTGTGTCTGTACATATGCGGTGTGGGGTAATTATATCCTGCACCGCTTTTTGTTTGTCTCGGCGGGAACCGGTCCGGCGGGACG
>JAAWQS010000054.1 GCA_022800665.1 Oscillospiraceae bacterium | reverse complement strand
CGCAGGCGTGTGTGTTTGTGACTGCGGCCTGATGTGTACCAATAGAAAGTCTCTGCAAACTACGAAGCAAATCGTAGTTTGCAGAGACTTTTGGAACAGGAGTCCCCAGCCATGATTAGGCGGCTTCATCCTGATTGGGCGTCTGGAAAAAGGGAATTGCGGCATCGTGAACTGCTCCCCGTCAAGTAGACAGTGAAATAATATGTGAAATTTTGTCAGGCTGCACGGCATTGGGTGTAGCCCTCCATAGGCCCGTTGTCGATACACTTACCTACCTGGGACATACTCTGCGTCATCCCAGCTGCGGCCAACTTGTCGTGAAACACCCTGGTCGTATATTGAAAGCCCCTGTCGCTGTGAAGCAGAGGATGTGCGTCCGGGTTGGCGGCAAGGGCCCGGTCCAGCGTCTCATGTACCAGTACATTTTCGGCCAGATACTGCGGGTCTGAGGCCCGCCGGGTACAGCCATGCCTGACATATTTAATGGTGGAGCGGATGCCCAGACTGCGCAGGTCCAGCTCCATCTTCAACAGATAGTTTTCACGTTCCAGACGGGCGTTTTCGATCCGAAGCGCCCTCCGCACGGTACCGGCTGAGGTCCAAGCCGTAGTCGCTTTGACGTTCTTTAATGCCCCAGTTCCATAGACAACTCCTTACTCCAGGACTGTCATTCATGAAGATGGAAAAAGTCTCTCTAAATCAGTACCCCCTCGCAGTGGTCGATCTCATGCTGGATGATCTGCGCCGTCCAGCCGGTGAAGGTTTTGAATCTCGTTTGGAATGTCTCCGTCTGATACTGCACCTTGATCGACTTCCACCGCTTTGCCTCCCGCGTGCCCGGCAGTGAGAGGCAGCCCTCCTGGATTTGGTAGGGATCGGATTTCTTGATGATCTCCGGGTTGAACATCACCATGTATTTCCCCTCGTTGTCAAAGGCGATGATCCGCTTATTGACCCCAATCATATTCGCCGCCATACCGACACAGCCATCTCTTTGCGCCTCCAAGGTCTCCAGAAGATCCTTTGCCACTGATATATCCTCCAGTGTGGCCGGCTCTGCCTTTTGGGACAAAAACGTGGTGTCTTTCATGATTTCCCGAACCATTGTCAGCTCTCCATTTGAATCGTAGCTTTAATAACTCCATCCCGCCGGTTCTCGAAGAGGTCATACGCTGCCGCGATGTCTTTCAGCGGGAAGGTGTGGGTAATCAGCGGCGTGGTGTCAATCTTTTCCTGTTCGATCAGCGCCAATGTCTCCGCACATTTGCAGCCGTCTACGCCGCCGGTTTTGATCGTCAGATTCTTCCCGTACATCTCCGGCAACGGCAGCGTTTGCGCTTCATCATACAGTGCCACGATGGTCACCGTGGCATTCGGTCGGGCGCACTGCCATGCCATACGGAAAGTATCCGGACTTCCGGCCACCTCCAGCACAACGTCTGCGCCGCCGTGTTCACTGTGCATCAGGACAAATTCATGAACAGCATCCGGCCCCACAGTCAACGCCTGGGGATAGTGTTCCTTGATAAATGCCAGCCTCTTGGGATCTCTTTCGCAAACAATCACCCGCTTTGGCTGCTTCAGCAGGACGCATTGCAGTGTACAGATACCAGTTGGTCCGGCGCCAATGATGAGTACGGTGTCCCCGGCGTTGATCCTGGAAATATCTGCTGCCCAATAGCCAGTTGCAAGGATGTCCCCCACAAACAGCGCCTGCCGGTCTGTGACCGTATCGGGAATCCGGTTCAAGCCCTGGTCAGCATACGGGACGCGGACGTACTCCGCCTGCCCGCCGTCGATGCGGCAGCCCAGCGCCCAGCCTCCGTTGGAGTCGGTGCAGTTATTCACCCAGCCATGCTGACAGAAGAAGCATTTTCCGCAGAAGGTTTCCACATTTACCGTCACCCGGTCGCCGGGCCGGACGCTGGTCACCGCGCTGCCGGTTTCCTCCACTATGCCTACCATCTCATGGCCTACCGTGATACCCGGCACAGCGCGAGGGACACTGCCATGTTTAATGTGGAGGTCGCTGGTGCAGACGCTTGCCAGCGTCACCCGGACAATGGCATCTCTGCTGTCCTGCAAAACCGGCTTTGGTTTGTCCAGAAGCTCAAATTTTCCTTTAGCAACGTAAGTATAGGCAAACATCGTTTTGCACCTCATAGAATGAATTTTGGCAGATCAGGCGGATCTGTCCCTCCTTTTGGGGAAACATCTATCTTTTCGTATTTCATGCCCTTATTTTATCGCGATAGTAAACGACAATCATTCAAAAAATCCGGAGAGTGGGTAGAAATGAAAACCTGTCCACCATGAACATCTTATCAGAAATACTGGATTCAAATCTATCTTGTGGAATACAACGAATTATCACATGTATAGCATCAAAAATCAGATGAGGTAGCGAAAAAAGGGCAGAAACCCCATCTGCTGCACCAGAGCTTCCAACTCCATGGCATTGGCGATCTTGGGCATAACTGGAATCCTCCTCAGCTACAGCATTTTCCTCAGTATAACACACCTCGTCGGGCAAGTCGAGAGTCAGATGAGCTTCCGCTTCAATTTGTCGCAGCAATTCAGACTTTGACCAGTCAAACTGCCGGACAGCCTGCATGTACCATGCTCTCTCTGAACTCGTCAACTTCGCCTCCAGAATGATCACATTCTGCGTCAACCCGATCTCCCATACCTCCCTGTTATACTGTTTTTCATTGTACCGACCATGTTTATGAAAAACTGACTTCTTTTGTAATCGCTCTCTGGAAAAACTGCTGGACAGCTTCCCTGTCCTTGGCCTGCCCCAGGCACCACATTAGCTTTGTCACAACCGCCTCATAGGTCATGTCATGAACGGGGATACCGCCGCACTCCAGTATTCTTTGCCCAGTTTCATACACATTTAGATTGCTGCCCTCGTACCGGCACTGGCTTCCCACCAGAATTGGGAGGCCGGACCGCGAGGCCCGGCGAATCTCAGCAGTAAAGTCGCTTTTCAAAAACGGCACTCCGCCTAATCCAAAGCCCTCAATATAGATGCCCTCATATCCATGCTCGTGCAAGAATCGGAAAATATCCGGGTTCATACCAGGGAACAGTTTCAAAACCGCAATGCGGTCCGAATACGCTGCTTGTATCTGGAAGGGCGACCCAGAAGCCTGCGCCTGTTCAAGATGGAGGTGCAAACCAAAGGCATTCACTTCCCCGATATAAGGATAGTTGATGCTTTCAAAGGCATTAAAGCTGACGGTTCGTACCTTTGACGTTCTGCATCCCAGCATGATTTTTCGGTCGAAAGCAACAAACACACCGCCATATCCGCTGGCCGCCATCTGAAGGGCGCAGCGGAGATTATCGGCGGCATCCGACATCGGAACGCCTAGAGGCATCTGGCTCCCTGTCACCACCACCGGAACAGGAATATTCTGCAGCATGTAGGACAGCATAGAGGATGTATAAGCGAGGGTATCCGTCCCATGGATGAGAACAACGCCGTCATAGAAGCCAACTTTTTCGCCGATACGCAGAGCAAGCTTCTGCCAATCGTCGGGCGCAATGTTGGAACTGTCCAAAGAGCAGTAGTCCTCCGCCACAATGGACAATGCCGGATCGAATTCCCCAATCAGATTGCAGATATCGCCGCTGGCCAACTCCGGAGTCAGTCCGTGATCACCGGGACGGGATGAGAATGTGCCGCCGGTATTGATCAGGAGAATATTTTTCATCACAGCTCACTTCCAGCAATCAGTGTTCGCCAGGCCGATATCCTTCGCCCGAAAAATCGGCTCATCTGTCGTCTTCCTTGCCTCGTCGTAATTCCGCAGCGCCGCGATAATGGGTCTGCGCAGGGCGAACACTGCCAGAATATTGACAATTGCCACCAGAGCCATCAAAATATCCGTTATGTTCCAGGCCAGCTCAAAGCCTACATGGGTTCCAATAAAGATAATAACTAAAGCAGCGATTCGGAAAAGGATGAGAACGATTCGGTTTTCCGTAATAAATTTCAGATTCTGCTCCGCATAGAAGTAGTTCCCCAGCAGCGTTGTGAAAGCAAAGAGCATCAATGCCACAGTAACAATATGAATTCCCCATTCACCAAACATAGAGAACACAGCCTGCTGCATATATGGGGAGCCGGCGTTGGCGGCATTCCCCTCCACACCAGAAACCAGCAGAATCATCGCTGTAGCGGAGCAGATAACCAGAGTATCCAGGAAAACAGAGATCATCTGCGCCATGCCCTGTACGGCGGGGTGTTCACAGGAGGCAGCGGCAGCGGCGTTAGGCCCGGTACCCATACCAGCCTCATTAGAGAACAGGCCGCGTTTCACACCTTGAACGATGCAAGACCCCGCAAAGCCGCCGGTCATGGCGGAGAAATTGAAGGCATCCTTGAAAATAGCGGCAAACACGCTGCCGATGCGGCCGATGTTCATGACAATGCAGACCAAGCCGAAAACGATATATGCGGCGGCCATAACAGGGACCAGAACGGAGGAAAGCCCTCCAATGCGGCTGACGCCACCGAAGATAACAAACCCCACCAGAATAACCAGCACAATACCAAGAACAGCTGGCCCGATCGTGTTTCGATAGTTTTCAACATAGTATTCCAGGGCAGCGCTCATATTGTAGGCGGTAGTGGTGTTCCAGCCAAAACCGGTACAACCAATCAGCAGAACTGCGTATAGTACGCCCAACCACTTTTTGCCCAGTCCCTGTTGGATATAGTATGCCGGACCGCCCAAAAACTCATCGCCGGACTTGATTTTATATATCTGCGCCAGCGTGCTCTCGCAAAAAGCAGAGGCGGCTCCCAGCAGGGCCATCAGCCACATCCAGAACACAGCGCCAGGGCCACCCACGGCAATGGCGGTAGCGACACCAATGATATTTCCGGTGCCAACGCGGGAGGCGGTGGAAATCATCAGCGCCTGGAAGGAGCTGATTCCGCTGGCAGAGGCTTTCTTTTCCGTCAGGGTCCGCAGCCCCTCCTGCAGCAGGCGAAATTGTACGCCTTTTGTGACAACTGTAAAGTAGATGCCAGCGGCAGTCAAGAGGGCAACCAGAATATAGATATAAAGGAAATCATTCAGCCATGTCAGGATTGCGTTCATACATTTTTCTCCCTTCCCATTCTTTTGATTGATTTGGTTTCCGGCGCAAGAGAATCCCAGTGCACAGCGAGGTTGACTTCACTGCCATCCATGTCCGACTCAGTTATCTTGAACGGTCAGCTTGAGTACATCAGGCCGGGAGTAGTGCCCCACACCGTCAAACTCCATCCGGCTCATGGGTACCGCACTCATATCCAGGTCCGCATAGATAATGGCCTCCCTGTTCCAGACGGGCTCATTGACATAGTGTCCGTAAGGATCAATGACGCAGCTGCCGCCGATGCACACCTCGTCTTTCAACGCAGCAATCTCTTGAGGGCAGTGAAGATCTATGGGATACATACTTTTTGTGATATATTGGTCCACGTTGACCACATAACAGTGGCCCTCAATAGCGATGTGCTTGATGGTGTCCTGCCATTCCGGGTTGTCGTTCGTGTTAGGAGCCAGGTAGATAGCTGTACCTTTCGCATAAAGCGCCGCGCGGGCAAGAGGCATATAGTTCTCCCAGCAGATCAAGCTTCCCATCACACCCCAGGGCGTCTCCACTACCGGGAAGCTGCCCTCATTACCATCGCCCCAGATCACGCGCTCCGCGCCGGTGGGTTTCAGCTTTCGGTGCCTTGCCGCCAGGCTGCCATCCGGGGCAAAAATCAGATTCGTGCAGTAGAGGGTGGCATTGACCGCATCCCGCTCTGTGATGCCGATGCTTACATAAGCGCCGGCCTTTTTCGCGGCCTCGCCCAGCCGCTCCGTCTCCGGGCCGGGGACAACCACAGAGGCATCATAGTACCGCTTCCAGTCCTCCCGTCCGGCCTGTGTACGGGCTCCGACGGTAAAGCCAAAGGTCATGCCGTAGGGATAACAAGGAATGTAAGATTCAGGAAACACGATCAGCTCCGCGCCATTGCTTGCAGCCTCATCAATGGCACGGACAACGGCATCCGTAGTGGCCTCCTTGTCGAACATGACCGGACTGGCCTGAATCAGGGCAATGCGGCAGGTGTTTTTTTCGATGTCTTTCATGGGAAATCCTCCTTTTTTGAGTTTACAAAAAGCATAGCATAAAGTATAATAAAAGAAAAATTGAAAGATTTGATTAGCTTTATCAACATTTTTGATAAGGAGGATTCTATGGAACTGCGAAATCTTCTGACCTACAGCAAGGTGTGCGAGGCCATGAGCTTTTCAAAAGCGGCTGATCAGCTAGGCTATGCGCAATCCACAGTAACCACGCAAATCGCACAGTTAGAGGAGGAGCTTGGCGTCAGGCTGTTCGACCGCAGCGGGAAACGTATTCGACTGAATACAAAGGGCCAAGAGCTCCTAATCTATTCCAACCGGCTGATTTCGTTGGCCAGCGAGGCAAAGGCCAATGTGTCTGACGCAACAACACCTCGGGGCTCTCTGCGAATCGGAGTAATTGAGTCGGTCGGCGCCTTTTTCCTTCCAGACATTCTGGAAAACTATTTAATGGCCTTTCCAGAGGTTCATGTGCAGGTTCTGACAGCAACCACGCGGGAAATAATGGAAATGCTTCGGCAGAATAAAATTGATCTCATGTTGACCCTGGACGACCGGGTTTATGATCCGGATTGGACTTGCGCCTGGAGCCAGGAGGAGGATATTGTTTTTCTATGCGCGCCTGATCATGGTTTTGCTGGCCGGAAAGATATTCCCTTAGCAGAACTTTTGCAAGAAAACATGCTGCTGACTGAACGATGGTGCAACTATCGGCACAGTTTTGAGCGCATATGTGATAAATATCAGATGCAGCCCCGCTCCTCTCTTGAAATTGGTTGTACCAATACGATTTTACAATTTACCGAGCATAATCTTGGAGTCACATTTTTGCCGCGCCTTACCGCTCAAGCCAGCTTGCAGGCAAAGCGGCTGGTTGATTTTTCAGTAAAAGAAGTATCTATACGGATGTTGATTCAATTGGTCTACCGGAAAAGTATGTGGTGTACCCCAGCAATGGACGCTTTTATCGAAGAAGTTAAAAATACTCATAAAAAATATGGAACACCCCCAGCTGCAAGCTGAGCGCAGACCGTGCGGTGGAGTACCAGCTGATAAAGTTGATTCTCGGATTTGTTTTAGGAGCAAATGTTCATTGATCCATTTATCAAGTTCTTCTCTTTCTCTGCTAGTGGTGCATCCGAACAGTTTCTCTCCTGCCCGCCAGCGGTTCGGAGATTACAAATACATCCGCCACCCTGTTGCGGACATATACCGAATCCACCTTTTCGGGATGTCCCGGTTCATAAGGAATATGGGTTTCCTCTATCAGTTGTTTGTTCGTTTCGTCTATACAGACAACTGGGTACAACGGATCATAAGGACGCTGGTAAACCTCCAACACATCCTCCATTTTTTCTGTCCTTTCTGATAAAATAATAGAGCCACCAACTACCGGCATTTCCCGGTAACTGATGGCTCTTGGCTCACAGGCTCTTGGCTCTATACGATATTGACTTCTATGTCGTGCTTGCAGGCTTTACAGCGAAATTGCAGGTTTTTGATTACGGTGTCCGCCCGAACGGGAAATAGTGCTTTGCCGCAGTGGGGGCAGCAGTACCAAGAGCGGTTATGGATGGTTTTTATCATGACTCATCCCTTTGTGTAAATCGAAACCCGTTCCCACACTTAATTGTCAGGTCTGCAATAACTGCATTGATGTGCTCAGCAGACATACCATCCGGGTACGCTTTACATTTTGCATACCCCAAATAATATTTACAACGATTGCAAGGAGGGCTGATAGGTGGGGTAGGGTCAGTTAACCTGGCCACAAAAGCCTCGTGGTCAGATAATTCACCACATCTTTTCATACGTTCCGTTGGGGATAGTCTCCAAAATTCTCTTGCTGTCAAGCCTCTGTCAGCCATAGTGTGTTACCCTCCTTTTTTTCTACAATAAAAATCGTTCCACGCCTGAATAGAATTTCCTGTTCAAGCGGATTATACTTCCGCATATCACGCCCCCGTTTACTTCGAATAATCATCTGAACATCCGCTGTCTTATCATAAACTTCAGTACTGGCTGATGTGTATGCGGGTTCTGTAACGACTTCACCTGGGGTATATTTTTGCCAAAATGATTCTACATCTACCATTTTGGCACTCCAAACAGATCGATACACAGTTCCCTGATACATAGGAAGTTTCAATAGGGCCTGGTCAATATCATGGGCGCTTTGACGATAATGCTCTGTCATAGGGGCCTCGCCGCGCAAAATTGAATTGAGAGGAAAGGCTACGTTAGAACTCTTATACTGATTCAGCGCATAAATGTCCTTTTCACTCAGTATACCAGATTTCGCAGAATTTGCAAGGCCATTATCCCGCTTCTCCCCGAACCCTGCCACCTCTGTCCGCTCATACTGTGTCCGAAGCCCGGCGTCCCTGGAGAACTCTGCATACCGCTGGTGCAGGACGGCCAGCCGGGCCTTGTCGGTCTTCAGCTTCTCGCTGTCCCCCGCCGCCTCATCCAGTGAATCATCTGGTGTGACTCAGAGCATGAGCAAGGCCGGATACCCATACGACAACGCACCGATGGAACGGTACTTCAACACTCTGAAGAACGAATGCACCAATCTGTATGAATTCAGGACGGAGGAGCAGATGTACCAGACAGTGGAGGAATTCGCCTATGCCACGTATAACCATGTGCGCCCCCCATTCCTACAAAGGGATATTACGCTCCCAAATCCGACGGCGGCCACAAGGTAAAAGTCTGTTCCTGCGTTCGTCGCCGTCGGTACCCAACTGACAACATCCCTTTGGGCGGCTGTCAAGGGTGGCGGAAACTGCGGATATCCTAACGGTAAGCAGGTAGATTTTTTTAGCCACAAATGTTACAAAAAAGCTTGACCACTACACACCTCCTTCAGAAGCGGCGCGGTAAGAAAAAGGCCATCATTGCCATTGCTCGAAGGATTCTCACTACCATCTATCACATCCTGCGCAAGTGTCAACCCTACAATCCTCCCACTTTTAGGCTGGTGCGTTTCTGGTTTGTTTCAAACTTATAGTTTCATAGGAATGAAAGAACACGAGGCGTCTACGCTGGTGGAGTTCCGGAAACGGTTCAGCGAAGAGGACATGGCGGCGATTCTGGAGGCATCCATCCGCCGGCCGGAGAAAAGTAGGAACGATGAGGACAGCGACGATCCTCCCAACGGCGGCGCACTGGCGCTGGACGCCGCCTGCTGCCCTGCGGACATCGCCTATCCCCAGGATGTAAATCTGCTCAATCAGGCGCGGGAGAAGCTGGAGCAGATGGTGGACGAGATCTGCAAAAGCGCCGGGGAAAAGAAGCCGAGGACATACCGCAAGCGTGCCCGGCGGGATGTGGGATACATCGTCCGGTTCGTACAAAATGGCGTGAAACTGACCGAAACACAGAAAATATGAGCGCTATGGACGCTGGCCAGAGCGCATTCTGGCGGACAAGCTTTACCGGAACCGGCAGACATTGGCTTTCTGCAAGGAGCATGGGATCCGTCTGTCCGGCCCGGCCCTGGGCAAGCCGCCCAAGCAGCATCTCTCCCGCCGGACAGTTCCTATTCCCCCAATACATAGGCGACGCTATTTTATGATTCCCACGCCCTGGAAGCTCAGCCAGATTAACGTGTTCTATACCTCCGGACCGGATGAGATGACCTCATGACCGCCGCGTGTGCAGCGGTCACTCGTCTTTTTATACAGATTCTACCACACCTGTAGGGAGATGCAACACCGTCGCTGACCGTTCAGTCAGAGAATCGATCATTTGGTAATTTTCTGCATTTGGGACAAACGGTTTTTGGTTGGTGGGTATTAACAGACCTGCTTCGCTATAGCCTATAGACCAGCGGCATGGAAACAAAGTCTCCATGCCGCTGCACGTTCTGACCTATATCTCAAGGTTATCTATAGGCGGAAGAAGCGCAGTCCGCAGCAACTCCATCATCTGTGGAAAAACCTCCTCTGGCAGACGCTGTCCTTGGATGACGCTTTGCAGCAGCGGCATGGGGGGAACGGTTGACTGATATACGTCAAACACCTCCCACAATTCACGGCCGCAGGCTGCGTCCAGGCTCTCCAGCAGATTGCTGTACCAAGGGTATTGCATGAGAATTTCACTATTGTGATACACGTCGGCATAAGGCGCAAGACCGCCATATAGCGTAATCAACTCAGCCTGCGCATACGACGATATCCATCGCACGAATACCTTTGACGCCTCGATATTCGGAGAGTCCGCAAAAATGGAGAGAGAACCGCCAGTAATATAGGCAGTGCCGCCAGGGACGCATGTATAGCCGATCAAACCGCCGTAAATATTCCTCTGTAAATGGGAAATATTCGAGGCATAGTTGAGAAAGACCAGCTCCAGGGCCGTCTGTCCATTTACAAAATCCTCCAGCGTGGCGCCAACCCATTCCTTGTTGCGCACAGGAAGGGCGTACCGTCCGCAATTGTACAGGTTCAGCAGCGTCTTGGAAACCGCATCTTCGTCGATCTGGGTTTTGCCGCGCTGGAGCTTCCGGTCCTTCATGTAGTTGATATAGCGGAGGAAAAACGAGGAACTCAGTTCTGTCGGAGAATCCCAATTCATTCCGCATCCGGCCCGGACAGGGGAGGCCGCATTATAGTCCCGATTAAAAAAACGGATGATCCGGTCGCTTTGATCGAACGTAGCCGGGACGCTCAGCGGCTCGCCGGTTTGCTCATAATACATGCGCTGCAACAGCTGGTCTTCAAACAGATCCTTCCGGTAAATCAGCATATCCGTGCCGATGTCGAAGGGAATGCATTGCGGCTGGCCGTGGATATAGGAAAAATCCTGCACAATCCGGGGCAGCATTTTTTTGGTAATTTCCTGGAATTCCTCTCTGTGGAAGGTATAAAAAATATCTGGAGGGAAAAGCGGCAGGCAGCTCATGTTGTTGCGCACCAAATCAAACGAATTGGTCCGTGCGCATTTCAGCGTCTCCGGAAAAACCTCGTTAGGCATACGTTCCACAAATTGGACCTCTATCCCGGTTTCGCGGGTGAATTTGGGGGTAATTCTCTGGAGCGCCGCACTGGAGCGGCTTTTAGAGAGAAGTACCCGCAGCTGCGTTTTACCGCCTGCCGGCAGGAGGTGGGCTGGTTCTGGCCGAAACCCGCTTGCGGAGAGTATTTCATGAATCGGCTCACGGATTGCCTGTACATTTTTGTCTTTGAAACGAGTCAGGAGGCAGCGTGCCGCCTGCATTCCGGCGCACATATGGTCCAGGGTGTACCGGGTGACACCCTGCTGTTCGATACGAATATGGTCAGTAGACAGGGTGATGACCGGCGGACAGGGGGCGGCGGAGGCCACTGAAAAGGCTAGCTGCACCTTTGGCAAAAAAGAGGAATCTGTCAGGACGATCGCATCTGGAGCCCGCTGGTCCTCTTCCAAAAATTTAATGGGGGACGCGGATATATTCAGCCAGTCCGTTGCTCTGATTTGTAGGCGGCATAGAGGATTTTCGCTCTGCAGAGTCTCCCGCAGCCCCTGGATCAGCTCCCGATTCTCCGGATAATATTGGGGATCGCTGATGACAGCGATGTCTTGGTATCCCTGCTGCAAAAGTCGTTTCCCGATTTGGCGGCCAATCGCAAGGAAATCAAAGCCGATGAAATCGCGGGCGTGCTGTGTCTCGCGAAAAGCGTAGAGGACTTCCGCTCCGCTGTTGCAGGCCCCGGAATAGATGTCCAAATGGGAGATGGAGCTGGTCACGGTGATGATACCGGAAACGCGCATCTCGGCTACATGCTTTGCAATGGATTCCTCACGATAGGGGGAGTCGCCGGTTACAAAGAGAAGGGGGGTGTAGCGGTTTTCCTCCAAAAGAAGCTTAATGCCGTTAAAAAAACTCGTGTACCGGTCCTCGGTGATATTGGGGAGGATAACGGCTACGTGGCTGGAGAGCGGAGAATCTTTTCGCAACTGCTTGGCCTGAGCATTTGCCACATATCCCAGCTGCTTGGCTGCCGCCATCACCCGCTGAATTTTTTCAGCGCTGACGTTGCCGCGGTTATTCAGTACGTTGGATACTGTACCCTGAGAAACATTAGAAAGCTTTGCAATATCTTTTACAGTAATCATCAAGGCCTCGCTATCCGCGGGCCTGCCGGTCCCGGCAGGCCCAGAAATGTTCCGGAACAAAATATTGGTTTCTGGATTTAGAATAGCTGATTTTTCAAAAAAAGTCAAGTGGACCGATTATAAATTCGTTTCAATTGTGAAAATATTTATATTTCAAAAACTTTTGTTATTTTCTTATTTTTCTATTGACACGTTTCAATAAATGGTGTAAGCTAATAAATAACCCCGGCGCCGGGTAAACGAAGGGAGGGCGTTAGCCATGACAGAAGCAGAAAAAATACGGATTGCACAGGAAGCAATTATGGCCTACTACAGCACGGATGACCCGGAAAACCGGGCCTATGCATTGGAAATCAACGCGCAGGTTTCTCCGGAGGCCGTCCGTATCCACCAAAACTCAATTGTCATTGATACCTGTAGCTTTTATCTGGAGTCCTATAATTGGCACCTGAAAGAATCTGGCGCTACGGCACTGAACCTGACAGTTCCTTCTGTCCACGACGGTTTGGAGGGTGCGGTCAACGCGATTATCCACCACTATGCGGCCATTGCAGAGACGCCGGACCACTTTGTATTGGCAGAAACAGCGGATGATATCCGACAGGCCAAGAAGGACGGAAAAATCGCCATTATTATCGGTGCACAAAGCCCACGCTTTATTGAACACGCTTCCCAGGCATCGGCTGTGGAGGTCTTTGCAAAAATGGGAATGCGGATTCTGCAAATCGGCTACAACCAGCGGACCTTCGCCACAGAAGGATGCTTGTGCAATGAGGGCGGCGGCCTCTCCGCAACGGGCCGGCAGTTGATTGCCGCTATGGAGGACTCCGGTATTACGGTGGATATCAGCCATATCGCCCACCGGGCCGCTATGGAGGCAATGGACGCATGCACCAAACCGCCAATTTTCAGCCACTCCAACCCGCTGGAGCTGTTTGACCATCCCAGGAACATCACAGCAGAGGCAGCAAAGAAGTGTGCCGGAATAGGCGGCGTCATCGGCGTATGCTCCTATGCGCCTATTTTGTGGAATCGGAAACGCCTGCCATGTATAGATGATTTTGTAGACGCTATCGCTTATTACGCCGATTTGGTGGGCATTGACCATGTAGGCATTGGCATTGACTCCAACGCGGAGCCAGGCGCCTATGACCGCCATGATACCCGCAGCCTGATGAAACTGGTTCCCCCCAACCGGGACGTCTACCTGGCGGGAGCAGAGGCCGGACTGGGCAAACGCTGTGCCTATCCCGCTGGGCTGTACAGCCTGGCGAACATTGTCAACATCGTGGAACATATGCTCCGGCGCGGCTTTAGCGAAGGGGATATTCAGAAAGTAATGGGAGAAAATTATCTCCGTGTCTTTGAGCAAACCTGGAGAAAGCGAAGCTGACCGAAAAAGGCGGACGGCGATAAATAATTAAGCGGCAACTGTGGAAATTAGGAGGAGGTTACCTGATGAAAAAAAGAACATTTGCGAAAAGAGCGGCGGCGCTGCTGCTGGGTCTGCTGCTGCTGGCATCCGCGGCGGCCTGCGGAGGGGACCAAAGCGGCGGCAGTTCTGCTACGGGCGCGGGCAACGCTGGCCGTACGGACGTAAACTACGGCCTCTCCAGCGATATTGCGTCCCTGGACCCCGTGTACACTACCGACCAGATCAGCACCATTCTTTACCGCCAGCTTTACGATACCCTGATTGTAAAGGGCACAGACGGCAGCTGGCAGCCCAAGCTGGCGGAGTCCTGGGAGGTTTCCGATGACGAGATGGTCTATACCTTCCATCTCCGCCAGGACGTCAAGTTCCATGACGGAAATGGCATGACATCCGAGGATGTGGCCTACTCCGTCAACCGGGCTATCGAATCTGCGGCCGTCGGCGCATCCATGACCAATATGGGCGAGTGTGCGGCTTTGGACGACTACACAGTGGAGCTCCGCATGACCCAGCCCTTTGGCGGCGTGATGGAGATCCTCAGTACCTATGGCCGCGTATCCAGCGCGTCCACAACAGACTATGAATCCGCTCCCATTGGTACTGGTCCCTACAAGTTTGTCTCCCGGAACTCCGGCGACAACATCACCCTGGAGGCGTTCCCAGACTATTATCTGGGTGAAGCTGCTATTAAAAACCTGACTTTCAAGGTGATTACCGACCCCACTACGCAGATTGCCGCTTTACAAAAGGGCGAGATCGACTTCCTCACTCACTGCAGCCTGTCTGCGAAGGCCACCGTTGAAGGCGACAGCAATCTGGTCTGGCAGGAGACCCTTTTCCGCGGCAACAACTGGCTGAGCTTCTGCCAGAACAAGGCCCCCTTTGACAACATTCTGGCGCGGAAGGCTGCTCAGTATGCTATTGATAAGGACGCGGTCCTGGTGGGAGGCTCCGAGGGCCTGGGCGCTACGATGAAAACCGTGTTTCCTTCCAGCGTTCCCAACTCTCCGGAAGACACCTATGAACAGCCCTACAGCTATGACCCGGAGAAGGCAAAGGAGTATTTGGAACAGTATAAGGCAGAAGCCGGAGTGGACGCCGTGTCCATCTCGATTTTAGCCCCTGATACGCCTATGTATCTCTACCCTGCCATTACGGTGGAGGGGATGCTGCGGGACGTTGGCTTTGACGTGACCACCGAGCAAATTGACCGATCCACCTACTGGTCCTCTGTATACGCCGGAAATTATCAGCTGGCAGTTACCGGCACTTCCTGGCCGGTCAACGATTGCGACGGCAACTATTTGTATTTCTACAGTACCTCCGGCCAGCACTACTTTATGGCCTTTAACGATGAACTGGACGAGTACTTTGACAAGGGACGCTCTATTACAGACCCTGCCCAGCGTACGGAAGCCTATACCCAGGCCCAGGAGGTTATCGACAGGGAAGCCATCTGCGTACCTTTGCTTCAGCCGGCCAACGCTGTGGCTTACAACGCTGCCTTGAAGGGAGTGGACACAAAGGACGACATCTATTGCCACTTTGTCTATGATTGGTCCTGGTAAAGAGAGAAAAACCAGCGGTCCGATCCGTATTCTATAGATAGGGTGCGCCGCACGGTACCGGAGCGCTAGCCCGTACGGCGCGCCCGAAATAATACACTCTCACGGAAGGGAGGCAGACTATGCTGAAATATATCTCGAAACGGGTCTTGATCCTAATCCCTGTTCTTTTGGGCGTATCCTTCCTGGTCTTTGCCATTCTGGCGATGATGCCGGCGGATGTGGCGTCGGTCCAGCTGGGGGTCTCGGCCACGCCGGAGGGGATTGAAAAGTGGAATGAGGAGCATGGGCTGAATGATCCGTTCCTCAAGCGTTACTTTGACTATATGGGGGGACTGTTGACTGGCGATCCCGGCGTTTCCTGGTCCTCCAACACACCCATCAAGACGGAATTCGTCCAGCGCATCCCATCTACCATGGCGCTGACGGCAGGGACGATTGTCCTGGTCATCCTTTTAGGCGTCCCAGTGGGCGTGATCTCCGCCATTAAGCAGTACAGCATCTTTGACAATATTTCCCGGCTCTTGGCCATGTTGCTGACCTCCCTGCCCGCATTCTGGCTGGGGTTGTTGCTGATGCTGAAATTTGCGTTGGAACTGGACATTTTGCCGGCCACAGGCGGCGGGTCCTTTTCCCACTATATTCTCCCCTGGATCACCCTCTCCACCGCTATGGCGGCGCAGATGATCCGTATGACCCGCTCCACTATGCTGGAGGTCATCCGGGCGGACTATGTGCAGACCGCCCGAGCCAAAGGGGCCAGACCGGTCCGGGTCGTGATGGTCCATGAGCTGCGCAATGCGCTGCTCCCCATCATCACCGTAGTTGGCATCATTTTGGGACAGACCCTGGGCGGCGCTATTGTAACGGAGACCATTTTTGCTCTGCCAGGCGTAGGGACCTATCTGCTGCAGGGGATTTTCAAGTATGACATGCCTGTTGTGATGATCAGCGTTTTGTTTATCGCGGCAGTGATTGGTGTAATAAATCTTCTGATCGACATCCTCTATATGTATATCGACCCGCGCCTGCGCAGTCAATTTGTGAAAGGATAGGAGGTGGCCGGATGAAAACAGCGGAGAACGTTCCAAAGCGGCGGGGACAATTTGCCGCGATTTGCTACAGGTTCAGCAGGAACCGTATGGCGATGCTGGGGCTGGCCGTATTTCTGGTCGTGGCCTTTTTTGCCGCTGCCGCCCCCATGTTTGCCGATTATGAGGCGGACGCTGTGAAGCAGAATGTATACACAAAATTCTTTTCTCCCGGTCAGGAAGGCCATATTCTTGGGACAGATATGTATGGCCGAGATTTATTTGCACGGATCATTTTTGGCGCGAGATTGTCGCTGCTGATCGCTTTGTCCACCGTTGGGGCGTCCCTTGTGCTGGGGTGCCTGATTGGTTCCCTGTGCGCTTACTACGGCGGATGGCTGGACACGATCACTATGCGTATTGTGGATATTTTTCTTGCCTTACCGATGACCTTGATGGCAGTGACGGTGGTGGCGGCGCTGGGGACCAGCACAACAAATCTGATTATTTCTCTGACGATCTCTATGGTGCCGCCCTTTGTGCGGATCGTGCGCTCAGCGGTGCTGCAGGTCAAGGGTTCAGATTACATTGAGGCGGCCGTGGCTTACGGCTCCAAGGATATGCGGATTATCTTGACCCATGTGCTGCCCAATGCCATTGGTCCCATCATCGTCCAGGCCACTCTTAATCTGGCATCGGTGCTACTGTCGGTGGCGGCGTTGGGGTTCATCGGCCTGGGCGTACCTTCTCCGCAACCGGAGTGGGGTACCATGCTGGCTGAAAGCAAAGCCCAGATGCGCTATTATCCCTGGCAGGTGATTATCCCTGGGGTTGCTATTGCAGTGACGGTGCTGTCTATTAATCTGATCGGAGACGGTCTGCGGGATGCGCTGGACCCCAAGCTGAAGAACTGATAAAAATGAGCAGAGGAGGAGAAAAATGGGACCTTTGTTGGAGATCAAAGATCTGCATGTGGAATATGAAACCCATGATGGGACCGTCTATGCTGTTAACGGCGTCGATTTGTCCCTGAGGAGGGGGGAGACACTGGGACTGGTAGGCGAGACTGGCGCGGGTAAAACCACAACTGCGCTGAGCATTCTCCGCCTCCTGCCGGATCGAATAGGGCATATCCGCAGCGGAAAGATTCTGCTGGATGGTGCGGATGTCACAGCGATGAGCGAGCCGCAGATGCGGGAGATACGAGGAAACAAAGTTTCAATGATTTTCCAGGACCCAATGACCTCTCTGAATCCGATTCTGTCGGTTGGAAAGCAGATCGAGGAGGCGCTCCTCCTTCATACGGATCTCAGTAAGGAGGATCGGGCAAAGCGGGTGGATGAGATGCTGACGGCAGTTGGACTCCAGGCATCGAGAAAGGATGAATATCCCCACCAATTTTCCGGCGGTATGAAGCAGCGGATCGTCATCGCCATTGCGCTGGCCTGTAATCCGGAGCTGCTACTGGCAGACGAACCTACCACCGCTCTGGATGTAACCATTCAGGCCCAAGTGTTGCAGATGATGAATGAACTGAAGAAACAGTTTGACACCAGTATGCTCCTGATTACCCATGATTTGGGTGTTGTAGCGCAGACCTGCGACAAGGTGGCGATTATGTATGGCGGACATATTGTGGAGAGCGGCACGGTGCAGGATATCTATGAGGCCAAGGAACATCATCCTTATACCACAGGTCTGTTCCGCTCCATCCCGGAAATGAACAAGGACTCCGACCGGCTGGCCCCCATTCCGGGGCTGATGCCAGACCCTATGCTCCGGCAGGAGGGGTGCAGTTTCCATGACCGATGCCCGCACTGTACGGAACGATGCAGGCGGGAGAAGCCCGACAGTTATGCAGTCTCCCCAATGCACAATATTGCCTGTTTCTTACACAGGCAGAGGGACAAATAAGAAAGGAGGCGCAGCGATGGAAGTACGGAGCGGTAGCCCCCTCCTGCAGACGAAGGGACTGACAAAATATTTCAAAACATCCCGTGGTATGCTCCATGCCGTTGACCACGTTGACCTGCAAATTCAGGCTCAAAAGACGCTGGGTGTAGTAGGGGAGTCCGGATGCGGGAAATCAACTCTCGGCAGAACAATCCTTCGACTGATCCAGCCGACAGATGGGAGCATTTTATATAGAGGAGAGGACATCGTCCACTATTCAACTGCCAGAATGCGGGAGATGCGCCGGAAAATGCAGATTATTTTTCAGGACCCCTATGCAAGCTTGGACCCGCGAAAAACAGTGAAGGACCTGATTGCCGATCCCCTGAAGGTCTATAAGACACCGAAGTCCCGGCGAGATGAGCTGGTAGGGCAGATGATGGAAACGGTGGGTCTTGCAGAGCGATTTGCCCAGACGTATCCCCATGAGCTGGATGGGGGCCGCCGCCAGCGGATCGGCATTGCGCGGGCGCTGGTGCTACATCCGGAATTTATTGTCTGCGACGAGCCGGTTTCAGCGTTGGATGTTTCTATCCAGGCACAGATTCTCAATCTGCTAATGGATTTGCAGGAGAGCCATGGCCTGACATATCTTTTTATCACCCACGACCTGTCAGTAGTGCGGCATATCTCAGACGAAATCATGGTCATGTATCTTGGAGTAGTCGTGGAACGGGCTCCGTCAAAGGAGCTGTTTTCCTCTCCGCTGCACCCCTACACAAAGGAATTGATTCGAGCGATTCCGATGCCGGACCTGGACCCGGCGCATAGGCTAGTCAACAGCCTGCGCGGCGAGGTGTCTGATCCGATCGAACCCTCTGCCAGCTGCCGGTTCGCCCCCCGCTGCAATTACTGTACAGCGGTATGCCACAGCAGCCAGCCCACATTGAAGGACATGGGAAATGGACATTTTGTTGCGTGTGCTTTGTGCGGAGCGTAGAGGTAAACTGCTCGCAGGCCTGTTTAATTTTTGTGCATTGCGGCATCTGTCAGGGGAATCGCCGAGGTCTCCGCAGCTTCTGGCAATCGACAGCAGCAGAGCTTGAAAATTTGACCAAACAGGTGTTTATGTGCAGCATCGCCGTGCCTGGCTATCTGTCAGGCACGGCGATGCTTTTTGGCACTTTAGAGACAATCAACCACCAGCATAGCTGGTGGAATAAAGAGCTTATAGCAATAAAAAGCCTCCCAAGATAGAACAGTGAAGGTCTACCAACCGCACTACATCAAAGGGAGGTGTCATCATGGATGACATAAATAGGGTCTGCTGAAAAACCCACATATAGGAACAAGGACAGAAGAGAACGGAAAAAGAGTGCAAGCCAACGCACCAGCCGGAGGCTGGTGTTCATGTCCAGAATGACGAGAGCAGCCTCGGTCTTTGCCGCTTCATCCAGTTTCGAGAATAAACGGTCGAGTCCGAAGCGGCGTTTCGCGTTGCCGTTTCGTCCCTCAATGGCGTTACGTTCACAGGCGTCCTGATAGATCTGCCGCCTGATTTTGGTATC
>JAAWQS010000053.1 GCA_022800665.1 Oscillospiraceae bacterium | reverse complement strand
TCTGTACATATGCGGTGTGGGGTAATTATATCCTGCACCGCTTTTTGTTTGTCTCGGCGGGAAACGGTCCGGCGGGACGCGGGTGTAAAAGCCCGCCCCCGTCCAGGGCCACCCCGGCGAGATTATGTGTCCATACGGCAGAAGCCGTAGGGAGGGTACCGGTTTTTCTCCGGTATCCTCCTTCTGTTTCGGGCCAGACCGTCTATCCGCTCAGGCAGAAAAATTTTACGGCGGACGCAAATAATTTGACAACCCCGGACGAACGTGCTATGATACGGCCATAACAAGGCGGCCCGCACTGATATATGTGGTGCGGGCCGTTTTATGGAGGTATTGTATTATGAGACTGGGAAACAGGAAAATCTATTCACTGCTGGTAATCGCGTGTCTGCTGGCGGCGATTCTGGCGGGCTGCTCCGGGAAGGCGCCGGATGGAGCGGTAAATGCCCCGGCGAATGAACCGGCGAATGAACCGGCGAATGAACCGGCGGCGGAACCGGAGGAGAGCGGCGGGACTGCCAGCCAGCTGGGCAGTCTGGCGTCCTTCACCGCCACCACGCTGGACGGAGACACATTCACCCAGGCCGATCTCCAGGAAAAGGACGTCACGATCATAAACTTCTGGTCCCTGACCTGCCGTCCCTGCATAGCCGAGATGCCGGACCTGGCGGCGTATGCCAAGGCTCTGCCGGACAACGTGCAGCTGATTACAGTCTGTCTGGACGGGAGCGGCAACGAGGACATTACAAAGGAAGTTCTCCAGAACGCCGGGTTTGACGGCGTCACGCTCATCTCCGGGAGCGGGGACCTTGTGGACCTGTGCAGCAATTTGATGTACACCCCCACCACCCTTTTTGCAGACAGCGACGGCCAGCTGGCTGGGGACCCCATCACCGGGATGCAGGCGGACCTGCCCGGCGTCTACACAGCGGCGGTCAACCAGGCGCTGGCCGCAGGCGGAAAGGCGGAGATCAGTGTTGAATAACAGGGCGGTCCTGTTCCTGCGGTATGCGCTGTTGGGGACGGCGGCAGTTCTGATTGCGGTGGGGCTGCTGCGGGGGGAACAGTGGGAAGTTATGCAGAAGGCGGTGAGGGTATGTCTGGAATGCATCGGAATCGGCTGATATCCAAGCAGCGGGCGGTCCAGCTCCTCGCCGCCGCCCTGTTCAACGGCTATGCGGCGGGGTTTCAAAAGGGGAAAATCTTTACCGGGGCCAGCAAGGCGGTCTGTGTGCCGGTCCTGAACTGCTACTCCTGTCCCGGTGCGCTGGGAGCCTGTCCCATCGGCTCTCTCCAGGCGGCGTTGGGCGGGATACAGCGGCGGTTCCCGTTCTACGTGCTGGGCCTGCTGATGCTGTTCGGCATTGTACTGGGCCGGGTGGTCTGCGGACTGCTGTGTCCCTTTGGGCTGGCGCAGGACCTGCTGCACAAGATTCCGTCGCCCAAGCTGAGCGTGCCAAAGAAGCTGGACCGCCCCGCCCGGTATCTCAAGTATGCGGTCCTGCTGGTTCTGGTCATCGTCCTGCCCGCCTTCGCCGTGACGGAGACCGGAGTGACGCCCCCCTATTTCTGCGAATACGTGTGTCCCGCCGGGACCCTGGGGGGCGGCATCCCGCTTCTGCTGTCCAACCCGACGCTGCGGCAGGCCGCCGGTGCGCTGTTCAGCTGGAAGGTTTTGGTACTGGCTGCCGTTGCAACGGCGTCCGTGCTGGTCCAACGCCCCTTCTGCCGGTACCTCTGCCCGCTGGGGGCCTTTTACTCCCTGTTCAACCGGTTCAGCTTTTTCCAGATGCACCTGGATAAGGGCAAGTGTGTGGACTGCAAAAAATGTGAGCGGTCCTGTCCCATGGCAGTGGAGGTTACAAAGGACATCAACGGCCCGGAGTGCATCCGTTGCGGAAAATGCCGGACCGTCTGCCCCGTTGGGGCCATCCGGTCCGGCTTTTCATCTTCTGCAGGCGATTCGGCATCCTCCTCTATCTCACATGGAAATGGCTGATGAGGCTGTTCAGGTTCCGCGCCTGGGAGGACGGCTTTGGGGAAACCGCCGCGCTCTTTTCCGCGGCATTGGAGTTGGTCTGCACCACTGCGGAAATCTCTTTGGTTCCGTTTTCCGCCAGGGAGATCATTTCCGCCTGAAAGCCAGGATCGTAAAATAATCCTAGCTGGCCCGCTGTGCTTGTATGTACGCTGCCCTGGAATCACTGCGCTTTTTTCAGCTCATTGACCTCTAAGCGCAAAAGTTTGATTGCATCTTTCATGATAGAAATGTCCTGATCGTGCTCGTCAACCTGATCCTGGGACGCCAATGTACACAGTTTCTCCATAATTGCACCGTGTCCCTCATACAGTCTGTTAATACTGCGCGGGATATCCGCTTCCAGCAGAACTGCAGATTTCAGGGAGCGTGCATCCAGCGCCTCTACAGTCTCTTTCAAACCTGCTACATCTGTTTTCAGACCCTCTACGTCTGTTTGCAGTGTGGCTACATTCGTTTTCAGACCCTCTACGTCTGTTTGCAACACGGCTACATCCGTTTTCAGACCGGCTACGTCTGTTTTCAGCTCTGACACATCCGTTTTCAGACCGGCTACGTCTGTTTTCAGTTCTGACACATCCGTTTTCAGACCGGCTACGTCTGTTTTCAGTTCTGACACATCCGTTTTCAGACCGGCTACGTCTGTTTTCAGCTCTGACACATCCGCTTTCAGCTCAGTCAAAAGCTCCCCGTGTTTTCCCATGGTCTCGGTGAGACCTGACAGCATTTCTAAAATCTTTTCCTCGTTGTTCATGTATTGCTCCTTCCTTCTTATGTGATATGCAGCGAGAGTACAGGGCATCTTAAAAAAGTTTTTTTTCTATTATAGCGGGAACTGAGACAGAAATCAAGGAGTAACGTTAAGGAGCGGGCAAAAAACGGTGAGGCCAGTCCCGGTCCATAGGGCTGGCCTCACTGACTTACCGTTCAAATTTGGTGTGCGCCTTAAATATATCCCTCTGCGCACAGCAGTTCGGCCAGCAGCGTCGCGCCGCCAGCCGCACCCCGCAGGGTATTGTGGCTGAGACATACGAACTTATAGTCGTACTGGGTATCCGGGCGGAGCCGTCCGGCGGACACCGCCATGCCGTTTTCCAGCATCCGGTCCAAGCGGGTCTGCGGGCGGTCAGGCTCCTCAAAGTAGTGTAGGAACTGCTTGGGAGCGGAGGGCAGGTTCAGCTCCTGGGCCCGGCCAGAGAAATTCGCCCAATCCGCCTTAATCTGCTCTATACTGGGCTTGCAGCCCTCCCGGAAGGACATGAAGCAAGCCGCCATATGGCCGTCCTGACAGGCCACGCGGAAGCACTGCGCTGTGATGGCCGGACCTTGAGCCAGTACCAGCCTGCTGTCCTCCACCTTGCCCCACAGCTTCATGGGTTCCTTTTCCGACTTCTCCTCTTCGCCGCCGATATAGGGGATGCAGTTGTCCACCATCTCCGGCCAGCGTTCAAAGGTCTTACCCGCGCCGGAAATCGCCTGGTAGGTGCAGACCAAAGCTTTTTCCATGCCGTACTTCAGCAGCGGGGTCAGGGCGGGGACGTAGGACTGCAGGGAGCAGTTGGACTTCACCGCCACAAAGCCCCGCTTGGTACCCAGGCGTTTGCGCTGCTGTTCAATTATGCGGATATGGTCCGCGTTGATCTCCGGCACCACCATGGGGACGTCCTCCGTCCAGCGGTGCGCGCTGTTATTGGAAACCACAGGACACTCCAGCTTTGCGTATTTCTCCTCCAAAGCCCGGATTTCATCTTTCTTCATGTCCACGGCGCAGAAGACGAAGTCCACCTGTCCGGCCAGTTTTTCCGCATCGGCCTCCGCGTCCAGAATCACCAGGCCCTTGGCCGCCTCCGGAACAGGGGATGTCATTGTCCAGCGGTTCTGCACCGCCTCCGCATAGGTCTTACCCGCACTGCGGGCGCTGGCCGCCAGTGCGGTCAGCCGGAACCAGGGGTGGTTCTCCATCAGCGTGACAAAGCGTTGTCCGACCATCCCCGTACAACCGATAATTCCGACACGATATTCCTTCATAATCTATAAAACCTCCCAAATGAAAGCTTACGGGCGGCAGATCATGGTTGAAAAATTTCCCGCCCCCGTGTATACTGTATGTCAGCGTTCCGCAAACGAGAGCGGATTACTGTAATTTCTACCACAGAACTGCGTTGCTGTCAACTGTTTTTACCTATATTCAGCGGCCCAGGACGCTTTTTCTACACATTTCCGGCCTGTATGCTCAGCAAGGCCACTTTTTCACAGATGCGTATGCAGATGGCGCACATTTGTCAATAGCGGCGGGAGCTGCCTGCAGCCGGACAACAAGATGGGGGGAGTCCCCGGAAAGGGAATATTTTGAAGACAAAGGATTTTAATTTTGCACTGCCGCCGGAGCTGATTGCCCAGACGCCCCTGGAAAAGCGGGACGCCTCCCGGCTGCTGGTCCTGGACAAGGAGGCCGGCGCGTGGTCCCACCGGCATTTTTATGAGCTTCCGGAGCTGCTGCGCCCCGGCGACTGTCTGATTATGAACGACTCCCGTGTTCTGCCCGCCCGGCTGCTGGGCAGCCGCGTCAACGCCGGTGGGGAGCGGGGCGGGGCCTGCGAGGCGCTGCTGCTCATCGACCGGGGGGACAACGTCTGGGAATGCCTGGTGCGTCCGGGGAAGAAGCTGCGGACCGGGGCAAAGATGCGCTTCGGCCCCCAGGAAGAGCTGACCGGTGAGATTACCGGAGAGGTGGAGGGGGGCAACCGTCTGGTCCGGTTCCACTGCGAGGGCATATTCCTGGAGGCGCTGGAGCGTCTGGGACAGATGCCCATACCGCCGTATATCAAAGAACAGCTCCAGGACCGGGAACGCTATCAGACCGTGTATGCACGGGTCAACGGCTCCGCCGCCGCGCCCACTGCGGGGCTGCATTTTACAAAGGAACTGCTTGGGCAGGTAAAGGCCCGCGGGGTGGAAATCGGCTATGTGACGCTTCATGTAGGACTGGGAACCTTCCGGCCAGTGAAGGAGGAGGAGATCACGGACCATGACATGCACAGCGAATACTGTGTGGTGCCCCAGGAGACGGCGGACCTGATTAACCGCACAAAGGCGTCCGGAGGCCGGGTGATCTGCGTGGGGACCACCTCCTGCCGCGCCATTGAGAGCTGGGCCGGAGAGGACGGACGCATGGAGGCAAAGGCTGGCTGGACAAATATCTTTATTTATCCTGGATACTCCTTCCGGGTGATGGACGCCCTTATCACCAATTTCCACCTGCCGGAGAGCACCCTGCTGATGCTGGTATCCGCCCTGGCGGGCCGGGAGCACATTCTGGCCGCATATGAAGAGGCCGTACGGGAACGGTACCGGTTCTTTTCATTCGGGGACGCTATGTTCATTATTTGACTATATAAATATAAATCCGGTATGGAGATGCCGTCAGATGTATGGTTGAGAGACTGCTGACTGACCGGCTTCCAGGACAGTCAAACACAGCAAGAGCCCAGGAACACGCGGTTCCTGGGCATTTTGCCGTTTACTCACCGGTGCAGGCGAATTTGTGGATAGCGCCGTTTTTGGAGAGCAGGACGAGTGCAGCGCAGGCAGTTAGCGCTTCTCCTATTGAGTGACAGAACCAAATTATTTCACCGCCCCAAAATTGCACAATGGCAAAGTTATAAATAAATGTGATAATACCAATTGAGAACTCCATGATAAAGGAAGGAAAACCCAGCAGGAAAATGCGCTGGATATTGTGCTGCCGTATTTTGGGCTTTGCAAAATAAAGGTTTCCTCGTTTCATCAAGAAGTTGGGGAGCAGAATGGCCACGCTGAAAACCGGCCCGATTGCCGTTGCCAGAGCCGCCCCGGCAATTCCCATGTTCAACGGGTACATGAACACATAATCCAACGCCACGTTGGAGGCGGACCCAAAGGCCAAAGCGAGCATCGCCAGCTTTGGCTGTCCATCATTTCTTGCAAGCCCGCCAAGGAGAAAGCTAAACAGGAGGAATGGGGAGAAAGTGGCCATATACCATAAATAACCGGCAGCTTTATCGTGAATCTGCGGCGTAGAGCCTAATATTTTTGCCAGAGGGTGAAGGAAAATATTGCCCATAACAATCACAAATATACCAATCCCTGCGGAACACACGACGGCTGTATTGAAAGTCTGTACGGCTTTTTCGTTTTCTTGTCGTCCAAGCTGGCTGGAAATCATGATTCCTGCACCGGACGCAGCGGCCATTGACAGTGCAATCAATATTTCTACAACCAGAACCCCGGATGTTCCTCTATAAAGGACGGAAGAAATTTCTTCCTGGGACAATGCCTGCCGTTTTCTTCGCATTTCTCGAAACATATCAGCACCTCGCTTAAAAAATAAAACGCTTATATCCCATTCCTTCTATGGCCTACTGGAATGGTTATAAGCGTTTACCCGGCGGTAATGCAGAAAGTATAGCAAACCCTATGCAGAAAGTCAATCTTTTTTTGCCATCCAAACCCATGCGGACATTCCCCTTGTTACTTGACTATACAGACGGTATCGTGGTAGAATAATAAAGCGAGAAGAACAACCACAGCGAGGTAACGCAATGAAAAGAGCTATATTATATATCCACGGAAAAGGCGGGAGCTGTACAGAAGCGGAGCAATACCGGAAAAATTGCAAGGGCTTTGAACTGACCGGCGTAGACTACGACGGCGATTTTCCATGGACTGCACAGAATCAAATTCAGCGGGCATATGACGGCGCGCGCGCGAAATTTGACCGTATATGGATACTTGCAAACAGCATTGGGGCTTATTTTGCGATGCATACGCTGCAGAATTGTGACATTGAGCGGGCATTAATGATATCGCCGGTATTGGATATGGAGCGGCTGATTCTTGACATGATGGGCTGGGCGAAGGTATCGGAGGCAGAGCTCCGTGAAAGGGGCGAAATCCCCACTGATTTTGGAGAAACGCTGTCATGGAAATACCTGAGCTTCGTCAGAGAGCATCCCATCCGATGGAATATTCCAACGTCCATTCTGTACGCCGGAAAAGATCATCTCATCTCCCGGCAAACAGTGGATCAGTTTGTTGAACGCCATCATGCGGACCTCACTGTCATGGAAAATGGCGAGCATTGGTTCCATACGGACGAACAGCTTCTGTTTTTAGATCAGTGGATGACCGGCGCGGTACTGTCCGGCCCTCTCAGTCCGTCCGGGGCTGACTGAGAGGGCTTTTCCCGGAGCTAATGCGCCCCCAGTTTTTTCAAGTCCTGAAGCGTTTGGTCCAGATTCTCTTTGTGCCAGTTTTTATATCCTCCAACGAACTGGGTGGCCTGCAGTCCGGACATCCGCCAGTCGCTCAGAGCTTTCTGCTGGGTGGCCAAGCGGATGACGTCCTCGTTGGTGCGGATGGTGATGATGGTGTCCAGCAGATCGTCGGCCAGCTCCACCGACTGGATGTCTGCATAGGGCAGGACCAGCGACGTCTCTTTTTTCAGAGAGGCCCACATCGGGTCGAAGGGGAGGAGAATCATCTCGTTTCTGCACAACTGGAGTACGCAGAGGTTGCATTTAAACAGGGCTGTGAAAAACGAGGCGATTTTTTCGCTGAGATTGTCGGGAGCGGGCTGGACGATGATGCAGCGGCTTTCCAGTGGCTCGTAACCGGCCTCCTGGGTAAATTTCCAAATTTTTTGTTCATGAGCCATACGTTTGTACCTCCTGCAAAATAGAATTCAAAGGATTTCCGGCAGGGACAGGCGGGACGCATTTGCTTTCCTGCGCTTACCTGGTTATTCTACGGGGGTGACGATGGGCTTGCCGTCCCGGTCCACCAGGACGCACATGGCTTGCCCCCCAGGGGTCAGGGCGTAGTTCACGCCGGTCTTGGTATCGACAATAATTCTTTCCACACTGCTCAGCCCGGAGAAGCCGATCCCATTGCCGATGTGGCTGACGGTTACAAAGCGGTCCTTTGCCATAGCCGGTCCCTCCTTTCCCGCCCCGCCTGCCTGCGCAGAGAGCATACCACAGTCCGGTCCCTCTGTGGTCCGGCGTTCCTAATCGGCACGATTCCTTCTTAAACGGCAAAGGGAGGGGGCCTCATGGGCCTCCTCCCAGTTTTCTGCGCAGCTCTGCTTTTCCGGCGCGGGACAGCAGGCACTCCCGGCCACCCACCCGGACTTTGTTCCGCTTCCAGTCCACGGCCTCAATCTTATCCAGTGCCGCCAGATAGGCCCGGTGGACCCGGATAAACCGTCCGTCCAGCTTCTCCTCCAGCTCCCCCAGACTGCCGACGAAGTCCACCCGGCTCCCGGCGGTGTGGAGCAGGACGTGGTGGGCCTTGGGGGTGGTTTCAAAGAAGAGAATTTCATCCAGGGGGATGTGGCGGGTCTCGTCCCCTGTCCGGAAGGAAAACACCTCCGCAGGGTCCCGGCGTTCGTCCAGCAGGCGGGCATAAACGGCCTCCAGGCACCGGGCGGCTGACGGCCCAGCCTGTTCCGTCTCCTTCACAATGTAGTCAAACGCCTCCAGGTGGTACTGGAACGTCCGCCAGGCCAGATCGCCGTAACTGGTGATATACACCAGCGTGCCGTGGGGGTCCCGCCTGCGCAGCTCGCAGCCCAGAAGGAAGCCGTCCCACGACTTGTCTTTCAGTTCCACATCCAGAAAATAGACGCCTCGGCTCCCGTCCTCCACGGCGGCCAGAAGCTCCTGTGCGCTGGCGGCGGCGCACGCCACCTCCATGTCATAGTTCTCCATGACAATCTTCCAGTGCAGGGCGGTTTGAATCTGCTGGCGGACGGCGTCATCATCGTCGCAGATATAAATTGGAATCATGGTCTGTCCTCCACAATCAGTTCCTGCACAAACACGCCGCCCTTCCAGCTGGCGGACGCGCTGGCGTTGGGATAGACGGTCAGGATGCGTTGGTAGCTGCACAGCCCCAGCCCCCGGCCCGCGCCCTTGGTGGACCAGCCCTCGTCCCAGAAGCTGGCGGGGTCTTCGCTGCCGTTCCAGGGGTTGGACACACGCAGCGATACCCGGCCCCCCTGGGCCAGCAGAATGACCTCCACCCAGGGCCAGTCTGTCTCCAGCGCGGCCTCTGCGGCGTTGTCGGTGAGGATGCCCAGGCAGCGGGTGAAATCCCACACGTCCATCCCCACGTCCGCCACAGGATAGAGGACCTCCAGACGGCGTTCCACCCCCTTTTCCTCCATGGCGGCGAGCTTGGAGAGCAGCAGGCTCCGCACCTGGGGAATCTGCAAATTCCCGATCTGGGACGCCGCCAGGATTTTTTCTCCCAGCCGCCGGTCAAAGCCCGCGTCCAGCTGGGCCAGAGCCGCCTGCAGCTGGGCCAGCTCCCCCGCCTCCGCCTGCTGGGACAGTCCGGCCAGGAGATTCTTGTAATCGTGGCGGAAGGTCCGCACCTCCAGGCGGATTTTCTCCAGGTCCCGTTCGTAGAGCTGCTGCTGGGCAATGATGTTCTGCTGCACCTGCATCTTTTGGAATGTATCAAGCCGCTGGGCCAGGTAGACGATCAGGCCCGCCATCAGCAGCGCCAGGGTCACGGCGGATATGCAATAGGAGAGCAGATACTCCTGCTGGACGCCCCAACTCATACGCATGAAATGCTCCATAACGAACTCCATGCCCCAAAGCAGCAGGGCAATCCTGTGCCGGTTCTGCCCGTCCTCCAGCAGCAGCCGGAAGCTGGCCTCAAAGCGGAGCTGTTTCAACAGCAGCGCGACGGCCAGGGTGGGCAGAAATATTGCGATATATGCCCCTGGCAGGCGCATTGCCTGGCCCAGCGCGCTGGTGGCTACCTGGAAAATCCCCGACATACACACGGCGGAGAACGCCTGCCAGAAGTGCAGCCGCCACACCCACATTGTCCATAGGACGCACATGGTGAAAATGACGAGAGATGAAACGATGTATTTGGCTGCCGGCGGAGCCGCAGTGCGCAGTAAAACATTGACACACGCGGCGGTCAGCGGAGAGAGCAGGAGGACCGGCAGTTTTTTCAGCTGTCTTACCACCGCGCGTCCGTCCAGCACGGCCATGAGATAGATCAAAAAAATGGCGTGACCTACCAGCGTATCTATAAAAGTCAGCAGTATGAGCTCTGCCATTACCATAATCATTTGCCCCTTCCCATACGCGGATCAGCTGCCGCCTATTGTACCATAGCCGCCCCGCCGTTTCAACCGTCCCGCGGGCAAAAAAGTCCTGGAGCAGTTTGCTCCAGGACTTTTCGCATCTCTCGTACTCGCCAATCAAGCCAGGCGGGCGGTATTGACCTTCACGCCGGGACCCATAGTAGAAGCGGTCACGCAGCTGCGGATATACTGGCCCTTGGCGGCGGCGGGCTTTGCCTTGATAATCGCGCCGATGAGGGTGTTGAAGTTGTCCGTCAGCTTGTCTGCGCCGAAGGAGACCTTACCGATGGGGCAGTGGATAATATTGGTCTTATCCAGGCGGTACTCGATCTTACCGGCTTTCACTTCCTGCACGGCCTTGGCCACATCGGGGGTCACGGTACCGGCCTTGGGGGAGGGCATCAAGCCCTTGGGGCCCAGCAGCTTACCGAGACGGCCCACCACGCCCATCATGTCGGGGCTGGCGACGACCACATCGAAATCGAACCAGTTTTCCTTCTGGATCTTCTCCACCATATCCATATCGCCCACGTAATCCGCACCGGCCTCGCGGGCGGCGTCGGCCTTGTCGCCCTTGGCGAACACCAGCACCCGGCGGGTTTTGCCGGTGCCGTGGGGCAGGACGATGGCGCCGCGGACCTGCTGGTCAGCGTGGCGGGAGTCGACGCCTAGGCGGACATGGAGCTCTACGGTCTCGTCGAACTTGGCGGAAGCGGACTTGCACACCAATTCAAAAGCGTCCTTGGCCTCGTACAGAGCGGCTCTGTCGATCTGCTTGGCGCTGTTCTGATATTTCTTACCTCTAAACATCTTTCAAGCCCTCCTTTTATTCACCCACGACAACGCCCATGCTACGGGCGGTACCGGCGATCATGCTCATGGCGGACTCCAGGCTGGCGGCGTTGAGGTCGGGCATTTTTGTCTCGGCAATCTTCTGCACGTCGGCCTTGCTGATGGTAGCCACCTTGGTCTTGTTGGGCACGCCGGAACCGGATTCAATGTTGCACGCCTTTTTGATGAGCACGGCGGCGGGAGGGGTCTTGGTGATGAAGGTGAAGGAGCGGTCGGAGTACACGGTGATGATGACAGGGATAATCATGCCCATGTCGCCCTTGGTGCGCTCGTTGAACTCCTTGGTGAACGCGGCGATATTGACGCCGTGCTGGCCCAGAGCGGGGCCGACGGGGGGAGCGGGCGTTGCTTTGCCCGCAGGAATTTGCAGTTTAACGTATCCTACAACTTTCTGTGCCATGTCAGGCACCTCCTTGACAAAATGTGGTGGTGGCGATCCCGGAGAGCGGGACCTCCCACGATGCCGCGCGCTGCGGCGCAAAAAACAGTCCTGACTGACTGTGCCGGCGTTTACCCGGCGACGACCTCCACCTGATCCAGCTGCATCTCCACAGGCGTTTCCCGTCCGAACATGGACACGACGACCACGACGCGGTTCTTCTCCGGGTCGATCTCCTCGACAACGCCGGTAAAGGACTCCAGGGGACCGTCATTGATGCGCACGCGGTCGCCCACGCCGTAGCTGACGACAATCTCGTGCTTCTCCATGCCCAGGGCCAGCACCTCCTCCTCAGTGAGAGGGATCGGCTTGTTGCTGGCCTCGCCCACGAAGCCGGTGACGCCCCGGACATTGCGGACCAAGTGCCAGGTATCGTCCGTCATCACCATTTTAAGCAGGACATAGCCTGGGAACACCTTGCGTTCCACGTCCTTGGCGACGCCCTCCTCATTGATTTCGGTGACGGTTTCCAGAGGGATCTGGATATCCAGAATCATGTCCTCCAGGTGGCGGTTGGCTACAAATTTTTCAATCGTGGTTTTCACCGCGTTTTCGTAGCCGGAATAGGTATGCACAACATACCACTTTGCGTTATCGGACATCTCCCGTTCCTCTTAACCGAAGACTTCCAGGAGGGTCTTGATAAACAGGGCGGCCACGCCGTCGAACACCCACACGAACGCGCCGAAGACCGCGCTGTAGAGCAGGACGGTGCCGGTGTTTTTGGCGACCTTATCAGGGGTGGGCCAAACGACCTTTTTCAGCTCGCTTCTCATCTCACGGAACCACTGGCCCCGATCTTTCTTGACGCTCTTGTTCTTTTCTTCTGCCATACCGGATACAATTCCTTTCCTTACTTGGTCTCAGAGTGGACCGTGTGTTTTCTGCAGAAGGGGCAGTACTTCTTCATTTCCAGGCGGTCGGGGTCGTTCTTTTTGTTTTTGACCGTGTTGTAGTTTCTCTGTTTGCACTCGTTGCATCTTAAAGTGATTTTGACGCGCATATTTAGCGGCACCTCCTTCATAGTAAATGCAGGCTCAGGGGCCTGTACCGAATTGCCTCCCTGGTAAAGAAGCGGCGGTTTGCTTGCGGCGGAAGCGAAAACGCGCACAAAAAGAAAACCCCGTTTCCACAGGTACTGTTCAGTATACCATCTGTCCGCTGAAAAGTCAACACAAAATTTACATTTAAGCTATATCATTCAGAGAAAGAATCATGTATAATATGGCTGATTGCGGCAAAGGCCGGGAAAGAGAAAAGGAGGCGCTCCATGCGGGTAATGGCGATTGATTACGGAGACGCCCATACGGGCGTGGCGATATCGGACTTGACGTGCCAGCTGGCCGGGTATACGGAGACGGTCCACAGCAGGAAGCAGGAGAAGGTTGCGGCGCGGCTGAAAGAGCTGATTGACGAATACGAGGTAACGGAGCTGGTGTTGGGTTACCCGAAGAATATGGACGGCACAGCGGGACCGCGCGCGGAGCTGGCGGCGGCGTTCGGCCAGACGCTGGAGGAGGCGTACGGCCTGCCGGTGTCGCTGTGGGACGAGCGGCGCACCACTATTGACGCTCATAATATCCTGCTGGCCGCCGGGAAGAATGGAAAGCAGCGGAAAAAGAATGTGGACGCGGTGGCGGCTGCACTGATTCTGGAGGGCTTTTTGACGTTGAAAAAGAGGGGGACTCCATTATTATGAAAGAATACATGAAAACCAACCGGATTCTTTTTATACTGATTGGCCTGGCTGTGTTGGTCAGCGTGGTGGTTGTAGGAAACCGCTGGCGGGCGGAGTCAGGGAACAAGACTTACGACGTGGTGCTTGACTACAACGAATTGGAGCTGCTGGCCGAACAGAGCGAGGAGGATATTACGTGGTGGCTGGAGCAGTTCCGGGATATGGGAATCACCCGTGTGGGGCTGACGGAGGAGAGTCTGTCCACCCTCATGGAGAACTCCCCGTTCCCCGTGTCGGCAACGCTGATGGACGAGGTCATGCAGGACGCGGCCTGGATGGAGCAGTACCCTGCGGCCTTTGTGGACGAGATCACCCGCTATGGCTATGACCGTTTTGATGTACTGGTGGAAGCGGGCAGCACGGAGGCGGTGGATTTTGTAACAGACGCGGTGTCCAAGCGGTTCCACAGGGAGGATGTGGTCATGCTGGACCAGGGGGACGCCTGCTATATCCTGATTAACGGCACCGTCACCGACACACTCTATACAGAGACGCAGAAGCTCTACACGACCAAAAGCGACGGCTTTATAGAGCGGCGGAATATTGCCTCCTCCAAGCTGCTGTATCTCTCCTTGGGTCTGATGCCGGAGAAGGTGGAGGCCATCCAGTCTCTGGGCATGGAGGTCATTCCCCGTACCCTGTGCTACAACGGGCGCAACGACACCCACTATGCCCAGGCGGTGGTGGAGGGCTACCGGCAGTACAATATTGACCCCGCCTATGTGATTGCGGGCGGCGAGGCGGTCATCGGCTACGACGACGCTGCGGACGACTTTGCCCTGGACTACATCCGGGACAATCAGATCACCATTGGTCTGATTGAAACCAATGTCCAGCGGGAAAACATCCTGCAAACCGGCGTGGAGGAGATTGCAGAAGCTGCCGGTTATAACACGGTCCGGGTCTTCTCCGTCTGGAATTATATCCAGTACCGGTACGGCTACTACGGCTACACCGGCGCGGAGGAGATTGAGAACACGTTTTACCGTGCCATTGTGGAGCGGAACATCCGCATTCTCTATTTCAAGCCCATCAAGTACACCGACGATTCCTTCGCCTACGTGACAGACCCGGACGTCTACCGGGACCTGTTTGAGAGTCTGGACCAGCGGCTGTCCGCCCACGGCATCTCCAGAGGCCGGGCCTCCGTCCTGGCGGATATCCAAGTTCCCGCCCTGGCCCTGCTGGCAATGGGTCTGGGCGCAGGACTGTGCGGCGCGGTACTGCCGGCATCCTTCCTGCCCATCGGAAAAAAGTGGACGCTGCTGCTGGCAGGCGCGGCGGCGGCGTTGGTAGGCGCGGCCTGGGTCGTGCTGCCCAACAGCTTCCGGCTGCTGGCCAGCTTTGCCAGCGCGGTGGTGTTTGCGTGCCTGGCGGCGGTATTCTTCCTGTGGTCCGCCAAGCATACCGCCCAGACTCTGCCTGCGGACGCGGGTCTGGCAAAAATACTGCCGCGGGCCGCAGGGATTCTGGCGGGCGCGGCGCTCATCGCCCTGGCCGGAGCCATGATGACGGCGGCTCCCCTCTCCTCCACCCCCTATATGCTGGAGATCGGTATTTTCCGGGGCGTCAAGCTGGCGCAGCTTGCGCCGCTGGCCTTCTTCTGCGTGCTGTTTGTGGCCTATTACGGCATCTTCGAAAAGGACCGGAAGCGGGATACCCTCCGCTTCAGCGACATCACTACCGCCCTGCAGTGGAATATCCCCGTGTGGGCGCTGCTGGCGTTGGCCGTAGTGGGCGCGGCGGGATACTACTATCTGGCCCGGACAGGCCACGAGAGCGGCGTGTCTGTGTCCACGGTGGAGATCGTGTTCCGCAACGACCTGGAAAACCTCCTCCTGGCCCGGCCTCGGACAAAGGAATTTTTAGTGGCCTTCCCAGGCATTATGCTGGCGGTTTACTGCGCCGTACGCCGTATGCCCTTTTTCACCGCAGTCTTCGGTCTGGCCGGGACCATCGGCATGACCAGCGTGTGCAACACCTTCATGCACATCCGCACCCCCCTGTACCTGGGCTTTGTGCGGACCGGATACTCCCTGGTTCTGGGCGCGGTTCTGGGCGCGGTCTATATTGTATGCTTGGAACTGCTCTGCAGGCTGTGGGGCCGGGTGGAGAAAAAATTGCTGTAGGATAAAAAGAGAATGTACAAAATTCTGATATCGGGCTATTATGGCTTTAACAACATCGGCGATGAGTCCATCCTCCGCACGGTGATCGACAACCTGCGGGAGAAGCTGCCGGATGTGGACATCACCGTGCTGTCCCAGGACCCGGCGGGAACGGCGGAGAAATACGGCGTAAAATCTGTACGGCGCATGTCCCTGCCGGATATTTTCCGGGCGGTGCGCCGGTGCGACCTGCTGCTGTCCGGCGGCGGCAGTCTGCTCCAGGACGCCACGTCGGGACGGAGCATTCTGTACTATCTGTTCATCCTGGGGCTTGCCCAGCTGCTGGGCAGGCAGACCTTTATTTACAGCCAGGGGATTGGTCCCATCTCCACCCCCAGGAACCGGCGGCTGACCGCCTTTATTCTCCGCCGTACGGACGGCATAGTGGTGCGGGACGGAAAAAGCCGGGACCTGCTCCTGGAGATCGGGGTGCCGCCGCAGCTGGTCCATGTCACCGCGGACCCGGTGATCCGTGTGAAAAAACCGGACCCGGCTCTGGGCGAAGAAATTCTCCGGCGGGAAAACTGCCCCCGGCAGGACGGACGGCTCACAGTGGGCTGGGCGGTCAAGGCCCGGAAGCCCAACCGGGAATTTCTGCAGGAGGTTTGCCGGTGCATCCTCTGGCTGCGGGAGGAGTGGGGCGCGGATTCCGTGCTGATTCCCTTCTTTTACGACGAGGACCTGGGTGTCTGCGAGGCGGTGGCACAGCAGCTGGAGGGACAGACAGGATGCCTGCGGCAGAAATATCTGTCGGAGGAGACGCTGTCGATTATCGGCTGTATGGATGTGCTGGTAGGCGTGCGGCTGCACTCGCTGATCTATGCCGCCGTGATGGGCGTCCCCATGATCGGGGTGTCCTATGACCCGAAGGTGGATTCCTTCCTGTCCTCTATTGAGCGGACCACCCACTTTACGGTGGAGAATTTTACCCTGGAGGGATTTCAGACCGTTTTCCGGGAGACGATGCGGGACCGTGAAGCCATCTCCGCCGCCACAGCCCAATGCCTGGACGGGCTGATTTCCAAGTTGGATCAAAACGAGGAACTAATCCGGATGTTAATGGAGCAGTCAAAGTGAAACGAAATCAAACTCTGAATCTCATCGGGGCCGTGACGCTGGTCACGCTGGCGGCAAAGCTGCTGGGTATTATCCGGGAGGCTTTGCAGGCCCGTGCGTTCGGCACCCTGGCGGCGGCGGACCTGTACACCGCCGCCAATAACAACAGCATCTATCTCTTCACTACCGCGGCTTACGCCCTGTGCATCGCCGCCGTCCCCATCCTCACCCCCCGTCTCCGCCGCAGCCGGAAAGAGGGCTACGAAGCTGCCGGAAATCTGCTGACCATCACCATACTGGTCTGTGCGGCGGTGGCGGCGGTGTGGATCGGCGCGACCTACACCCCCTTGATGCAGTCCCTGTGGGACGGAACGGCGGAGGAGGCGGCGCAGCTGGGGGCCTATATGCGGGTGATGGCCCTGACGCTGCCGGTGATCGGCGCGACATACCTGCTGGTAGCGTTGATGCAGTCCCTGGAGCACTTTGTCCTCCAGGGCAGTATGTCCATTCCCTACAATCTGGCGTTGATCCTGTTTCTGGCCGTGTTCGCCGGACAGATGGGCGTGGGCGGGTACGTGGCGGCAGTGGCGGCGGCGTGGCTGCTGCAATTGGGAATGACAGCACCGTATATGGTGAAAGAGAAGTACCGGCCCCGGTTCCATTTGGACCTGAGAGCGGATTATGTAAAGACCTTTTTCCGCACCGCCCTGGTCACGGCGCTGACCACTTCCATTTTCCTCTTCTGCTATTTGCAGGACTCCGGCATGACCGCACGTCTGACAGGCAGTCCGGTGAGCGCGTTTTATTATGCGGATAAGCTCTTTACCCCCCTCACCACAACGTTGATTTACAGCATCAGCACAGTGCTCTTCCCCAAATTCAGCCAGGAGTACGCCGCTACCGATCAGAAGACCTACCGCCGGTATATCTGGGGCGTTCTCCGCAGTACGCTGGCAATTATCCTGCCGATGTCCATGGTACTGGCGGCCTTCGGGACCCCGATTGTACAGGTGCTTTTCGAGGGCGGAAATTTCGATGCGGCTTCCACTGCGGCTACCGGCGCGATCTTTACTATCTACTCCCTGTCCATGGCCGGCTTCTGCGCCCTGGATTTGCTGAGCAAGGCTTATTACACCATGGAGAAGACGCTGACGCCGCTGCTGGTGAACGCCGGGATTCTGGCGTGCAACTGGGCATTGAACCGTCTGATGGGTCCCCGCTGGGGCGGCGCTGGTCTGGCTGCCGCCACCGCTGTTTCGATTTCTGCGGGCGGTCTGCTGATGGGCGTCCTGTTTCTGTGGAAAACCGGCGGCATTCAGACACGGCCCCTGGTGAAAAGCCTGCTGTGTACGGCGGCAACCGGCGGAACGCTGTGGGTCCTGACGGCGCGGGTACTCAACGGCGCAGAGGGAAAAGCGCTGCTGGTGGTTAAGTGCGTCGGAATGGGAGCCGCCGCAGCTGTGGTATATGTGCTGCTGATGCTGCTGGTCCGGCAGGAGGATTTCCAGGATTTGATGAGGCGGTATAAAACGTAACGGATTGGGGCAGAATCACCTCCGTCCAGCGGTCCGGGATGCGCCGCCGGACTGCTGGACAGCGGGGTAAGGAAAAATTTCCGGTTTTGCAAAATTTTGCTTTACAAATGGGAGCAGTTCTGTTATAATATCTGCTGTTGAGACGTTAATTGAGTATGCGCCCGTAGCTCAGTTGGATAGAGTGACAGACTCCGACTCTGTAGGCCACTGGTTCGAATCCAGCCGGGCGTACCAAAATTCCCCTGAGAATGAGAGTTTTCAGGGGAATTTTCCTGCATTGAGAGACAACGTATAAGGAGGAGATTTCTATGTCCAAATATGCCGGAACACAGACCGAGAAGAATCTGGAGGCCGCTTTCGCCGGTGAGTCCCAAGCTCGGAACAAGTATACCTATTTTGCGTCCAAGGCCAAGAAAGAGGGCTTCGAGCAGATCGCCGCGCTGTTCCTGAAGACTGCAGACAACGAGAAGGAGCATGCTAAGATGTGGTTCAAGGAGCTGGAGGGGATCGGTTCTACTGCCGAGAACCTGGGGGCTGCTGCCGCTGGCGAGAACTACGAGTGGACCGATATGTACGAGGGGTTCGCCAAGACCGCTGAGGCCGAGGGCTTCCCGGAGCTGGCGGCCAAGTTCCGCATGGTCGGGGAGATCGAGAAGCGCCATGAGGAGCGGTATCGTGCCCTGCTGAAGAATGTGGAGGCGCAGGAGGTTTTCAAGAAGAGCGAGGTCAAGGTCTGGGAGTGCCGGAACTGCGGGCATATCGTGGTGGGTACTGCGGCCCCGGAGATCTGCCCGGTGTGCGCGCACCCGCAGGCGTATTTTGAGGTTCACGCAGAGAATTATTAAGCGTACATATGGCTGGCAGCGGCATGGAATTCCCCCACGCCGCTGCCGTTTTGTCAGATTTCCAGTCCCTGTTGGAGCGTTTCGCTGGCGGCTTTCTTGTTCTTGTCGAAGGCGTGGGTAATGTACTTTTCCAGTGTGATGTCCTTTTTGACGGGCTGGGATGCGTTTTTGCACTCCATCTCAAAAAGTACCGCCTGTTCCTCCAGCCACTTTTCACACTGCCGTTTGGTCAGGCCAGCGGGAGGCTTGACTGTCTTCTGCTTCTGTTTCCGCCGGTTGCCGTTGTAGTCGTAGCCCATAGAGACGGCCAGCCTGGAAACCGCAGGGAAAAGCTACTGTTATTTTACGCTGTACGCAATGCCCTCGGCTTGTAAGGCGTTATGTACAGAAGTTGACTTTTTTGCCAGCAGCAGTATAATAGAGCTATCAAGCGGCGATTCCGCCGCACAACCGAGACAAATTCAGAGGAGGCAAACCCAATGACGTATACCATGAAAGTAGCGGGGCTGGAGCGTCAGCTGCCGCTGTGCAAGGTCAGCGACGAGCTGTACATCGGCGCATTCATCATCTTCGGCGACGCGGAGCTGACTGTCGCCTGTGCGTCCGCCCTGCTGGAGCGCATCCCGGCGGAAAGCTACGACTATATGCTTACCGCCGAGGCCAAGAGCATTCCGCTCATCCATGAGATGGCCCGGCAGTCCGGTGCAGAACACTATTTTATCGCCCGCAAGGGAAGCAAGGTGTATATGCGCGACCCCATCCATGTATCCGTCCGCTCTATCACGACCCTGCGCCAGCAGGACCTGTTCCTGGGTGCGGACGACTGCGCCATGATTAAGGGCAAACGGATTCTGCTGGTGGACGACGTGATCTCTACCGGCGAGAGCCTCCATGCCCTGGAGGAGCTGGTGAAACAGGCCGGCGGCACGGTAGCGGCACGGGCGGCGATTCTGGCGGAGGGCGACGCCCTGGAACGTCAGGATATCACATACCTGGCGCCCCTGCCGCTCTTTAATGCGGACGGTACGGTAAAAGCCTGATTGCGGTACAGGTCAAAATGGAGGGGGCTTTTTAGCTCCCTCCATTTATTTGGCTCTTTCTCTTCCCTTACCGCACTCTGGGACAACCCACGCACTTCGGAGGCTTGGGGTATCTGTCAAGGCTTGTTTTGAGCAGATAACATGACCGAAACATAAAACATCCCGTCTT